>NZ_LZJH01000108.1:0-120404 GCF_001666745.1 Mycobacterium sp. E2699
GGTGGTGGCGCTCAGCAGGGTGGCGGTCAGCAGCAGGGTGGTGGCGCTCAGCAGGGTGGCGGTCAGCAGCAGGGTGGTGGCGCTCAGCAGGGTGGCGGTCAGCAGCAGGGTGGCGGCGCTCACGGCCCGATCCCGTGCCTTGCATGCCAGCCGCATCCGATCCAGCAGCAGCCGGTCCAGCCGCATCCGATCCAGCAGCAGCCGGTCCACCCGCAACAGCCGGTCCACCCGCAACAGCCCATCCAGCAGCAGCCGATCCAGCAGCACCACTGAATTAGCGGAGCATTAGGCGAGGCCGGACTTCGAGCCGGCCTCGCCGCTATTGGTTCGCGAGCGTAACCCCACTGCGAGAGTCAGGACGAGATTTCGCAGTGGGGTTACGCTCGCGGTCCCCGAGAGCCGGGCGTTACACGCCCGAGCGCAGCGCGCGGCGCGCGTGCGGCCAAAACGGCATGCCCGCCACGACGGTCGCGCCGGTGGCGATGACGCCGACCGCCACGTCGACGCTCTCACGGCCGTCCTGCGCCCAGTAGACGTCCTTGAGGTCCAGCAGCAGGGCCAGCTCGTCGACGATCATCGCGTTCGCGGCACCGAAGGCGACCGCCGCCGCGGGGTGCCGGCGCTGCCTCTCCGATCCGCGCAGCCCCACGCCCGCGACGGTGGCCAGCATCCCGATGCCGATGTTGTAGTGATGAAAGTGCCTGCCGCCCAACGATATACCGCCACCCGATGGTCCGTGGCCGGCGCGGATCCAGTGGGTGAGCCCGCGCAGCCCGGCGAACGTGAGCGTGAACGACGCCCAGGCCAGCACGGTGGCCTGCTCACCGGGTTGCAGGCGCTGCTCCCACTGGTGGCGCAACCGCCCCCAGCGGGACACCGGTTCGGCCTGCGCGTCCATACCCCTGGACGTTAGACCAATAGCATCTGCAGTTGTGGAGTCCCGCTGGGTGCTGCACCTGGACATGGACGCGTTCTTCGCCTCCGTCGAGCAGCTCACCCGACCGACCCTGCGGGGACGGCCGGTGCTGGTCGGCGGGCTGGGCGGCCGCGGCGTGGTGGCCGGCGCCAGCTACGAAGCCCGGGTGTTCGGCGCCCGCTCGGCCATGCCGATGCATCAGGCCCGCCGGCTGATCGGCGTCACCGCGGTGGTGTTGCCGCCCCGCGGCGTGGTCTACGGGGTGGCCAGCCGCCGGGTGTTCGACGCGGTGCGCAGCCTGGTGCCCGTCGTCGAGCAGCTGTCCGTCGACGAGGGCTTCGGCGAGCCGCCGCAGCTGGCCGGGGCGCCGGCCGAGGAGGTCGAGGCGTTCTGCGAGGGTTTGCGGCGGCGCATTCGCGACCAGACCGGCCTGATCGCCTCCGTCGGCGCGGGCTCGGGCAAGCAGATCGCCAAGATCGCCTCGGGGCTGGCGAAACCCGATGGCGTGCGGGTGGTTCGGCGCGCCGAAGAACGACCGCTGCTCGGCGGGTTGCCGGTGCGGCGGCTGTGGGGCATCGGCCCCGTCGCCGAGGAGAAGCTCAACCGGCTCGGCATCGAGACGATCGGCCAGCTGGCCGCGCTGAGCGACGCCGAGGTGGCCAACATCCTGGGCGCGACGGTCGGGCCGGCGTTGCACCGCCTGGCCCGCGGCATCGACGACCGCCCGGTCGCCGAGCGCGCCGAGGCCAAGCAGATCAGCGCCGAGTCGACCTTCGCCGTCGACCTGACCAGCCTCGAGCAGCTGCGCGACGCGATCGACCCGATCGCCGAGCACGCGCACCGGCGCCTGCTGCGCGACGGCCGCGGCGCCCGCACCGTCACGGTGAAGCTGAAGAAGTCCGACATGAGCACGCTGACCCGCTCGGCGACGTTGCCCTACGCGACGGCCGAGGCGGGCGCGCTGGTCGCGGTGGCCCGGCGGTTGCTGCTCGATCCGCGCGAAATCGGGCCGATTCGCCTACTGGGCGTGGGGTTTTCGGGGTTGAGCGACGTCCGGCAGGAGTCGTTGTTCCCGGACCTGGAGCTGGCGGGGGAGACGCCAGAGGAGCAAACCGCGGTGACCGCGACCGAGGCGATGTTCGCCCCGGCCCCCGAGGAGGCGTCGCCGTGGCGGGTGGGAGATGACGCGGGGTGGCGGGTGGGAGATGACATCGCCCACCGCGAACTCGGTCACGGCTGGGTGCAGGGCGCCGGCCACGGAGTGGTGACGGTGCGGTTCGAGACCCGCGGTTCCGGCCCGGGCCAGGCGCGCACGTTTCCGGCCGACACGGGCGACCTGCGCGCCGCCAACCCCGTCGACTCCCTGGACTGGCCGGACTATCTCGGTGGTCTGCAGGCCGACGCGCTGCTAACCCCAGCGGTCGATGACGTCGGCGACGGGTAGCCGCGCGGCCAACGCGGCCATCAGCAGCACCCGGGCCTGCGGCGGGCGTAGCCGCGGCACCATCACCGCGCCGGCGGCCGCCATGTCGTGGCCGGGGCCGTAACTCGCGCCGACCCGCCCGCCGGGGACGCGGGTGGACACCGCGATGACCACGCCGGCGCCGCAGTGCCGGCGCACCCCCTCGACGACCGCGGTCCCGGCGTTGCCGGACCCCAGCGCCTCCAGCACGACCCCTCGCGCGCCGGCGGCCACGCAGGCGTCCAGCGCCACCGAGTCACTGCCGAGGTAGGCCGCGACGATGTCGACCCGCGGCGCGCCGGCGGCGCCGAGCTCGCCGAGGTACGGCCGGGTCTTGGCGCCCGTCAGCGTCACCCCGCCGCGCACCGTGCCGATCAGTTCGCCGGCGAAGCCGCTCAGGTCGTCGGTGGCCACCTTGTGCATGCCCAGCGGCTGCAGCACCCGGCCGGCGAAGCACACCAGCACGCCCAGGCCGCGGGCGGCCGGGCTGGCCGCGACCGCCAGCGCATCGCGCAGGTTGCCCGGACCGTCGGCGTCGGGGGCGTCGGCGCTGCGCATGGCCCCCGTGAGGACGACCGAGACGTCGCCCGCGTGGGTGAGGTCGAGCCACAGCGCGCTCTCCTCCATGGTGTCGGTGCCGTGGGTGATGACCACCCCGTCGGCGCCGTCGTCGATCGCGGCGCGCACGGCGCCACGGATGCGGTCCCAGTCGGCCGGCGTCAGCTCCGAACTGTCGAGGGACAGCAGGTCGACGACGCTGACGTCGAACGTTCCGCTGAGGGGCGCCGTGAGGTCCGCGCCGGTGTAGGCCGGTCGGCGCACCCCGTCGGCGCCTGTGCCGGTCGATATCGTGCCCCCGGTGGCGATGACGGTGAGGCGGGCCCTCGAATTGGGCTCCTTCGAATTGGGCACAGTGGCATCATCGCGCACGTTCGGGTTGGGGGATGATGGTGACGTGCCCGACGAATTGACCGGACCGGCCCCGGAGGTGGCCGAACCCGAACCCGCACCGGCCAGGGCGCCGCGGCGGCTGCGCCTGCTGCTGTCCGTCGCCGCGGTGGTGCTGACGCTGGACATCGTCACGAAGGTGCTCGCCGTCAAGCTGCTGCCACCGGGCCAGCCGGTGTCGATCATCGGCGACACGGTGACCTGGACGCTCGTGCGCAACTCGGGCGCGGCGTTCTCGATGGCCACCGGCTACACCTGGGTCCTGACCCTGATTGCGACGGGCGTGGTGGTCGGCATCTTCTGGATGGGACGACGGCTGGTGTCGCCGTGGTGGGCGGTCGGGCTCGGGATGATCCTCGGCGGCGCCATGGGCAACCTCGTCGATCGCTTCTTCCGGTCGCCCGGCCCGCTGCGCGGCCACGTCGTGGACTTCTTGTCGGTCGGCTGGTGGCCGGTGTTCAATGTCGCCGACCCGTCCGTGGTCGGCGGGGCGATTCTGCTGGTGGTTCTGTCGATCTTCGGCTACGACTTCGACACCGTGGGCCGGCGTAAACCCGACTCCGATAACCCCCGCAAGGCCGACCAGCGTTGACCGAACGTTCGATGCCCGTCCCGGAGGGACTGGCGGGCATGCGTGTCGACGCCGGGTTGGCGCGCCTGCTGGGGCTGTCGCGCAGCGCCGCGGCGGCGCTGGCCGAAGGCGGCGGCGTCGAACTCGACGGGGTGCGGGCGGGCAAGTCCGACCGCCTGGCCGGCGGCGCCTTCCTGCACGTGCGCCTGCCCGAGGCGCCTGCCCCGCCGGAGAACACGCCCGTCGACATCGAGGGCATGACGATCCTGTATTCCGACGACGACATCGTCGCGGTGGACAAGCCCGCCGCGGTGGCCGCCCACGCGTCGGTGGGCTGGACCGGTCCGACGGTGCTCGGCGGTTTGGCCGCCGCTGGTTACCGGATCACCACCTCCGGCGTGCCCGAGCGGCAGGGGATCGTGCACCGCCTCGACGTCGGCACCTCCGGGGTGATGGTGGTGGCGTTGTCCGAGCGCGCCTACACCGTGCTCAAGCGGGCGTTCAAACAGCGCACCGTCGACAAGCGCTATCACGCGCTGGTGCAGGGACATCCGGATCCGTCCAGCGGGACGATCGACGCCCCGATCGGGCGGCACCGCGGCGGTGAGTGGAAGTTCGCCGTCACCAGGGAGGGGCGGCACAGCCTCACCCATTACGACACCATCGAAGCCTTCGCCGCCGCCAGCCTGCTCGACGTGCACCTGGAAACCGGTCGCACCCACCAGATCCGGGTGCACTTCTCCGCGCTGCATCACCCGTGCTGCGGCGACCTCGTCTACGGGGCGGATCCGGTGCTGGCGAAAAGGCTTGGGCTGGAACGGCAATGGCTGCACGCGCGCTCGTTGTCCTTCACCCACCCGGCCGACGGCAGGCGGATGGAGATCGTCAGCCCCTATCCGCCCGACCTGCAGCACGCGCTGGACGTGCTGCGCGCGGAGGGCTGATTCACCCGGCCTTGCGCGCCTCGACCAGGACCCGCGTCGGGTGCGCGACGAACATGCCGTCTTTTTGGATGTGCTCGTGCAGTTCCCGCAGCCGGTCCCGGTAGCCCTCGACGGTGAAGTCCGGCACCGTCCACACCACCTTGCGCAGGAAGTAGACGACGGCGCCGATGTCGAAGAACTCTGCCCGCAGCCGCTCCGCACGCAAATCCACCACCTGCAGGCCCGCGCCTTCCACCTGCGCGCGCACGGCGTCCGGATGAAACTCGGCCCACTTCTCCGGCTGCGGACCGATGAAGTACTCGACCAGCTCGCCCATCGTGGCGGGCCCGATGTGCTGGGCGAAGTAGGTGCCGCCGGGCCGCAGCACGCGACGGATCTCGTTCCACCACACGGAGATCGGATGACGGGTGGTCACCAGGTCGAACGCCTCATCGGCGAACGGCAGCGGCGGCTCGTCCCGGATCGCCACCAGCACCACGCCGAGCGGATGCAGGCGCTTCGTCGCCAGGGCCGCGTTCGGGGGCCACGTCTCGATGGCCGCCATGGTGGGTGGGAAGGGACCCGCGCCCGACAGCACCTCGCCGCCCCCGGTGTGGATGTCCAGCGCGGCGGACGCCTTCGCCAATCGGCTGCTCAGCTGCCGCTGGAAACCCCAGGACGGCCGTTCCTCGGTCGCGCGGCCGTCGAGCCAGGAGAAGTCCCAGCCGTCGACGGATACGGAATCGGCTTCGGCGACCAGATCTTCGAATGTGCGGGACATGCATTGCATTGTCACCGAAGCGCCGAGATTGCCGCCATGGCCGCGGTCGGGGGCTGTTAAACCTTGGTGGTTTCCGGCGACGCGATCTCGGGAGCCAGCGGCGCGATGGCACTGAGTATGTCGGTGACCGTTGCCGAGGGCACCCCGGCGGCGGCAAGCGCGTCGGCCAGGTGGCCCGCCACCAGGTTGAAGTGATGCATGGTGATGCCGCGGCCCTGGTGCACCTGCTTCATCGGCGCGCCGGTGTAGGGCTCGGGCCCGCCGAGCGCGGCCGCGAAGAACTCGACCTGCCTGCCCTTGAGGCGGTTCATGTTGGTGCCGCTGAAGAAGCCCGACAGTTGCTCATCGGCAAGCACGCGGGCGTAGAAGTCCTCGACGACGACCTCGATGGCCTCCTGTCCGCCGATCCGGTCGTAGATCGTGGTCGGCTCGGGTTTGCGGAAACGTGCCAGAATTTTCATAAATTCGATTGGAACATCGCGGGGTTGCCCACCAGTAAGTGCGCGATCACGCCCGGATTACCCGCTGTAACAAGGGGATTGCTCCTCGATGGCCGCGCCTTGGGTCCCTGTGTGAGCGGTGGCGTCGCGGTGCGCAGGGCGGCAATCCGGCATCCGCCGGCCTGTCGATGCCCTAGGTTGGTGCTATGACCCACGTCACACCGCCCGTCAGGAGCGAATGCCGATGAATCTCCTCGGTGACTTGACGCATCTGGTGGAAAAGCCGTTCGCGGCGGTTTCCAACATCATCAACACCCCCAACTCGGCCGGGCGATATCGACCGTTCTATGTGCGCAATCTGCTGGATGTGGTGCAGGGCCGCACGCTTCGCGACGCGGTGAAGGGTAAGACCGTGCTCATCACCGGCGGGTCGTCGGGCATCGGGGAGGCCGCCGCCAAGCAGATCGCGGAAGCGGGCGGGGTGGTGGTGCTGGTCGCCCGCACCCGGGAGAACCTCGAGAAGGTCGCCGCAGAGATCGAAGGCAACGGCGGAACCGCCCACGTCTACCCGTGCGACCTGTCCGACGTGGACGCTATCGCCGCGATGGCAGATCAGGTGATTGACGACCTCGGGGGAGTCGACATCCTGATCAACAACGCCGGACGGTCGATCCGGCGCTCACTGGAGCTGTCCTACGACCGCATCCACGACTACCAGCGGACGATGCAACTGAACTACCTCGGCGCGGTCCAGCTGATCCTCAAGTTCATCCCCGGGATGCGGGAACGCGGCTTCGGGCAGATCATCAACGTCTCCTCGGTCGGCGTGCAGACCCGTGCGCCGCGCTTCGGCGCCTACATCGCCAGCAAGGCCGCCCTCGACAGCCTGTGCGACGCGCTGCAGGCCGAGGTGGTGAACGACGACGTCAAGTTCACCACCGTGCACATGGCGCTGGTGCGCACCCCGATGATCAGCCCCACCACGATGTACGACAAGTTCCCGGCGCTGACGCCGGAGCAGGCGGCCGGCGTGATCGCGGATGCGATCGTGCACCGGCCCAGGCGCGCCAGCTCGCCGTTCGGGCAATTCGCCGCCGTCGCCGACGCCGTCAACCCTGCGGTGATGGACCGGGTGCGCAACCGCGCCTTCGCCATGTTCAAAGACTCCGATGCCGCCAAGGGCGGCGAATCAGCCGGGGATGCAGAGCATTTCGACAAACGCAGCGAAACGTTTGTCCGCGCGACCCGCGGGATACATTGGTGACATCATGAGCCTTCCGAAACCCGACACCGACACCACCGTCGTCATCACCGGCGCCTCCTCCGGCATCGGCGCCGAACTGGCCCGCGGCCTGGCCCGCCGCGGGTTCCCGCTGCTGCTGGTCGCCCGGCGCCGCGACCGCCTCGACGAACTCGCCAACGAGGTGGGCCAGGAATACTCGGTGGCGGTGGAGGTGCTGCCGCTGGATCTCAGCGATCCCAAGGGCCGCGCCAAGCTGGCGGACCGGCTGCGCACCGAACCCATCGCGGGGCTGTGCAACAGCGCGGGTTTCGGCACCAGCGGTGTCTTCTACGAGTTGCCGCTGGAGCGGGAAAGCGAAGAGGTCACCCTCAACGCGCTAGCCCTGATGGAGCTCACCCACGCGGTCCTGCCCGGCATGGTCGAGCGCGGCTCCGGTGCCGTGATGAACATCGCCTCGATCGCCGGTTTTCAACCGTTGCCCTACATGGCGGTGTATTCGGCCACCAAGGCGTTCGTGCAGACGTTCTCCGAGGCGATCCACGAGGAGCTGCACGGAACGGGCGTGTCGGTCACGGTGCTGTGTCCGGGCCCGGTGCCCACGGAGTGGGCCGAGATCGCCCACGCCGAACGGTTCAGCATCCCCGTCGCGCAGGTCTCGCCGCAGGACGTGGCCGAAGCGGCCATCGGCGGGATGCTGGTCGGCAAGCGCAGCGTGGTGCCGGGCATCGTGCCCAAGGTGGTCAGCACCGGCGGCCGGTTCGTGCCGCGCACCCTGCTGCTGCCGGGGCTGCGGATCGGCAACCGATTCCGCGGCGGGCCCAGCCGCTGATGCTGTCGGCTTCCCCCACTGCGGCCGCGCTGACGGGTGTGAGTCCTGGGCGTTGCGTGTGAATCCACGGCGGAAAAATCCCTGTTTCAGCGCCCTGAGCTCACGCGCAAAGCCCTGTGCTCACACACAAAGCCCTGTGCTCACACGCAACGCCCTGAGCTCACGCGCAAAGCCCTGTGCTCACACGCAACGCCCTCAGTTCACACGCCCAAGTCGTGGGCTCACACCGGCAGCTAGGCTCGGGCGATGGCCGCCGTTGACATGACCGCCGACATGCCGATGACCCCGCAGGACATGTGGGATCACGTGTCGGACCTGTCGGATCTGGGCGAATGGCTGGTGATGCACGAGGGCTGGCGCAGCGAGCTGCCCGACGAGATCACCGAGGGCACCGAGATCGTCGGCGTGGCGCGGTCCAAGGGCCTGCGCAACCGGGTGACGTGGACGGTGACGACCTGGGACCCGCCGCACCAGGTGGCGATGAAGGGATCAGGCAAGGGCGGCACGAAATACGCCGTCACCCTGAGCGTGCGGGCCACCGAAGACGGGTCCACCCTCGGCCTGCGGCTGGAGCTGGGCGGGCGCCCGCTGTTCGGCCCGGTCGGCTCGGCCGCGGCCCGCGCCGTCAGGGGAGACGTCGAGAAGTCGCTGCAGCAGTTTGTGGAGCGGTACGGCTAGGAATCTCATCGCCGTCAACCTCGTTGGAGTTGTCCCCGCAGACGGCGTTTCAAGGTTGCAATCCTGAGTAGCTGAATGGTCAGGTTTATGGCTCCCAACATAGGGAACAACCCGATATAGATCCGAAGGGATCTGATTCCGTGCAATTCAATAGTGCTGAATACGATGAAGCACCCGATGGTAAAAACCGCGGCCGGAATCGAGAAGGCCATCAAGGATCCACGGTCAGCGATCGCTTGGGCCGCGCAATCTAATTCGTCCTTCGTCATCGGTTCGCCCTGGCGCAATTTACCTAACACTCTTTTGACGCCACCGATCTCCTCGCCGACCGGTGTGGGCGCGCGGTCCAGCAGCCGCTTCACGAAAGCAAAGACAAAAGCGGCGAATACCAATTCGGCCACGCCTGCTAGCACCGCCAGATAACCAAATAGGCCCAAATTTATTCACTCCTTTGTCGAACACGATCCTGTTGGGCAGCCGAGGAACCGGGCGCGAGCGACCGCGAAGACGATGGCCGCCGCCGGGCCGGGGTTCGGTCAGGCTCTCGTTGAGGCGCGGGATTGCGTTGCATCTGAAGGTGATTGGTACGTCACGGCCGGGTCTCCGTCTTCCCACAGCAGAAGTTGACGAACCGCGGGACGCGGTCCGTACGGACGAAGCATCGTGCTGGCTGGGCGGGGGCGCACGCGTTGGGGCCACCAGAACCAGCGCCCGAGCAGCGCAGCCACGGACGGTGTCATGAATGACCGCACGATCAAAGTGTCGAACAGCAGACCCAAGGCGATCGTCGTCCCAATTTGACCCAGCACCAACAAGGAGGCGGAAACAAATGACGCCATGGTGAAGGCGAACACCAGGCCGGCAGACGTCACCACCGCCCCGCTGCCTGCCATGGCGCGGATGATGCCCGTATTCAACCCGGCGTGAATTTCTTCCCTGAACCGCGAGATCAGTAGCAGGTTGTAGTCGGATCCCACCGCCAGCAGGATGATGACTGACAGTGCCAGGCAGATCCAATAGAGCTTGATACCCAGGATGTCCTGCCAGACCAGGACGGAAAGCCCGAAAGATGCGCCCAACGAGAGCGCCACGGTGCCCACGATGACGATGGCTGCGACCAGACTTCGGGTAATGATCACCATGATGAGCAGAATCAGGCTCAGCGCGGCTATTCCGGCGATCAGGAGGTCGTATTTGGCGCCGTCTGCGATGTCTTTGTACGTGGCGGCCGTGCCGGCGAGATAAATGTTGGAGTCTCCCAACGGGGTATTCTTCACGGCCTGTTTGGCCGCCTCCCTGATCGGGTCGATATGCGAGATGCCTTCGGGCGTTGCGGGATCACCTTCATGGGAGATGATCATGCGGGCGGCCTTGCCGTCCGGCGAGAGGAATAGTTTTAGACCCCTTTTGAACTCCGGGTTGCCGAAAGCCTCGGGCGGCAGGTAGAAGGAATCATCGTTCTTGGCGGCGTCATAAGCCTGCCCCAGGGCGGTCGCAGTGTCGGTATTCGCCCGCGTCTGAGCATTGATCCCCAAGTTCGTGGCGTAGTTCGACAGCGTCAGGCCGAGGTTCTTCTCCTGATCGGCGATCTGAGGCGGCAACAAAGTCACCAACTTCTGCTGGCCCGCATCCAACTTGTCCAAGCTGCCGGTGAGCTTTTCGAACTGCGCACTCAGCTGATCAATCCCGTCGAGTGCGTCGAAAACGGATCGCAGGGCAAAGCAGGCGGGAATGTCGTAGCAGTGCCTTTCCCAATAGAAATAACTGCGAATGGGCCGGAAGAAGTCGTCGAAATTCGCGATCTTATCCCGCAGCTCGTTGATGGTGGCGATCGTCTCGTGAAAGCTTTGGGTCTCGTCGTGCGTGGAAGCGGCGAGCTGTTTCTGCAGGCCGTACTGTTGGTTCAAGATGCTGATTGTGTCTCTGAGATTGTCGGCCTGCTTGAGCAGATCCTCCGCACGCTCTTTCTGATACTGCAGGTTCTCGATGCTGCCGATGCTGCCCGCGCTGATCTGGAAAGCCAGCGAGGTGTGTTCGATCGGGGTTCCCAACGGCCTGGTCATGGACTGCACCTGGGCGATTCCGGGAAGGTGCGCGATCGCTTTCGCGACCCGCTCCAGGTTGATCATGTCGGCAGGATTGCGCATGTCGTGATCGGTTTCGATCATCAGCAGTTCGGGATTGAGCCGGGCTTGAGAAAAGTGCCGCTCCGCGGCCGCGTAACCGACATTCGCCGGGGCGCTGGCCGGCATGTAGGGGCGCGCGTCGTAGTTCGTTTTGTATCCGGGCAAAGCGAGCAGACCGATCAGGGCGACACCGGTCGCCACGACCAGGATGGGGCCGGGCCAGCGCACGATCGCGGTGCCGATGCGCCGCCAGCCGCGAGTCGCCAGCCGGCGCTTTGGGTCGAACAATCCGAAAAGGCTGCCCACGGTGATCACCGCCGGGGCCAGGCTGAGCGCGGCCACCAGTGCGACCCCGATACCTATCGCGGCGGGAATGCCCAGGCTCTGAAAGTAATTCAGCCTGGTGAAGCGCAAACAGAGCACAGCACCGGCGACAGTCAGACCGGAGCCCAAGACCACATGGGTGGTCCCACGGTACATGGTGTAGAAGGCGGTTTCACGGTTCTGCCCGTCGTGCCGCGCCTCGTGGTAGCGGCCGACAAAAAAGATCGCGTAGTCGGTGCCGGCGGCGATGACGAGCAGCGTGAGCAGATTCGTCGCATACGTCGAGAGCCCGATCAACCCGACGCTGCCGAGAAAGGCGACAATGCCCCTGGCGGCGGCCATTTCAACGATGACAGTGACCAGCACGAAGATTGCCGTGACAGAGCGGTAAACCCAAAACAACATGGCCAGGATCACCAGTACCGTGATCACGGTGACCTTGAAGATGCCCTTGCTGCCGACTTCGAACTGGTCCGTGACCAGCGGCGCCGCGCCGGTCACATACGCCTTGACCCCAGGCGGTGCGGGCGTATGCGCCACGATTTCGCGGATAGCGTCGACGGACTCGTTGGCCATCGCATCGCCCTGGTTGCCGGCAAGGTAGACCTGTACGTAGGCGGCCTTGCCGTCTTTGCTTTGCGAGCCCGCCGCCGTCAGCGGATCTCCCCAGAAATCCTGGACGTGCTCCACATGCTTGGGGTCGTGCTCGAGCTTGCGGACCAGAGCGTCGTAAAACCGGTGGGCATCGTCGCCCAGCGGCTTGTCGCCTTCCAGGACGATCATGGCCGCACTGTCGGAATCGAATTCGTGAAACACTTTGCCGATGTGTTGCATCGCCTGAAACGACGGCGCGCTCGGGGTATTCAGGGATACGTTGTGGGCTCTGGCCACATCCTCCAGATTCGGGACGGCAATATTCGAGATGGCGGCCACGGCCACCCAGAGCAGCAGGATCGGCACCGAAAGACGACGAATCGCTTGCGCCAGAGCGGGTTTCGGAGCGGGATCCTCGCTCATGCGGACTTCACCAGGCAAAAGGTATAGGCGTTCACTTGGTTGACGATCCTTTCGTCCTTGACCTCACCGTCCACCGTGATGCGACAGCCAAGCGAATCGCTGTTGCCCTGCGCCACGAGGTTGCTGAAGGCTCCGGGCTGTGTCGTCACCATGGTCAACGACCAGGGCAGGGCCGCGTTCAACACCTGCTTCGGCTGTACGTTGATGTCCACGTAGTTGATAGTCGCCACCGCGCCGGAGTCGCCGAAGACCTCGAGGGTGATGTGCTTGGGACTGAAGGGTTCGGTCTGTTCTGAGATGCCACCGGCCGCCGACGTGTTGTTGTGAGATCCGAAGATCCCGTGCAGTCGATAGACGCAGAATCCCGCGACGGCCACGACCACGACGACGACGAGCACCATCCACCCCCGCCTGACGAGGGACGTAACCCGAATCCCCATCACCCGTTGGCCTTCCGATGCTCGGGCGACACGGTCACGCTGACGCTGTGACCGTGGCCGTTGCTATGACCCTACGGTACTGATTAGTACTGCACAAGAGACGGAATCGTACACTTTACGAAGTCGGGTGCCGGGTTCCGTTATCCATGGGGCCGGGTGAGTCCGGGAAGGATGAAGTCGTCGACGAGGGCGCGCACGGTGCGACGGGTGGGCGCCCGGCCCGGGATGATGGAGCGGAAGATCAGGTATCCGGGCAACAAATCCCAGAGCTCGTCGGCGACCGCGGCCTCGTCGATCTCGCCCCGTTCGACGGCCTGCCGCAGGATGTGCTGGATCATGGCCTTGCGCTGGTCGAGGAACTGGTGCTGCATGGCTTCCCTGAGGGCGCGGTGGCGCGACACCTCGACGAGCACCGCGCGGATGGTGCCGGCGTTCTGCTGGCCCTGCTGGCAGATCTTCTCGCCGACCTGCAGCAGATCGCCCCTCAGCGTGCCCGTTTCCGGCGGGACCGCCACCTGTCGGATGCCCTCGATGAAGGCGGCCAGCACCAATTCGGCTTTGGAGGGCCAGCTCCGGTACACGGTGGCCTTGCTGGCGCGGGCCTCGCTGGCCACGGCGTCGACCGTCAACCCGTCGTACCCGTGCTCCTGCAGCAGCCGCAACGTCACCGCGAGCAGCTCGGCCTCGCGCGGCGACCACGGTGTCGGCCCCGCGAACCGGTCGGCAGTCTGGGTCATCCGCCCACTTTAGATCCGCGGCGCGCGAGTGTGTGAGTTGAAGACACACTCGCGACACGCCGGGGATGCGTCGGTGGTCGGTCATAGACTGGCGTCCCTATGACGGGTTCGACTGCTCCGAGCGCGAGCGCTCCTCGCGGGTCCTCCTTCGTGCACCTGCACAACCACACCGAGTACTCGATGCTGGACGGTGCCGCGAAGATCACGCCGATGCTCGACGAGGTGGCGCGGCTGGGCATGCCGGCGGTCGGAATGACCGACCACGGGAACATGTTCGGCGCCAGCGAGTTCTACAACGCGGCGACGAAGGTCGGGATCAAGCCGATCATCGGGGTGGAGGCCTACATCGCCCCGGGGTCGCGCTTCGACACCCGGCGCGTCACCTGGGGCGATCCCAGCCAGAAGGCCGACGACGTCTCCGGCAGCGGCTCCTACACGCACCTGACGATGGTGGCCGAGAACGCCGCCGGGCTGCGCAACCTGTTCAAGCTGTCCTCGCTGGCCTCCTTCGAGGGCCAGCTGAGCAAGTGGTCGCGGATGGACGCCGAGCTCATCGCCGAGCACGCCGAGGGCATCATCATCACCACCGGCTGCCCGTCCGGTGAGGTGCAGACCCGGCTGCGGCTGGGTCACGACCGGGAGGCGCTGGAATCGGCCGCCAAGTGGCGCGAGATCGTCGGGCCGGACAACTACTTCCTCGAGTTGATGGACCACGGGCTGTCCATCGAGCGACGGGTCCGCGAGGGCCTGCTCGAGATCGGCCGCAAGCTCGGGATCCCGCCGCTGGCCACCAACGACTGCCACTACGTCACCCGCGACGCCGCCCACAACCACGAGGCGCTGCTGTGCGTGCAGACCGGCAAGACGCTCTCGGACCCCAACCGGTTCAAGTTCGACGGCGACGGCTACTACCTCAAGTCGGCCGCCGAGATGCGCCAGATCTGGGACGGCGAGGTCCCCGGCGCCTGCGACTCCACGCTGCTGATCGCCGAGCGGGTCCAGCCCTACGACGAGGTGTGGGCGCCGCGCGACCGGATGCCGGTGTTCCCGGTGCCCGAGGGGCACGACCAGGCGTCCTGGCTGCGGCACGAGGTGGACGCCGGGCTGCGCCGGCGGTTCCCGGACGGGGCGCCGGACGGCTACGCCGCGCGGGCGGCCTACGAGATCGACGTCATCTGCGCCAAGGGCTTCCCGTCGTACTTCCTCATCGTCGCCGACCTGATCAATTACGCGCGCTCGGTGGGCATCCGGGTGGGCCCCGGCCGCGGATCGGCCGCCGGGTCGCTGGTCGCCTACGCCCTGGGCATCACCGACATCGACCCGATCCCGCACGGCCTGCTGTTCGAGCGGTTCCTCAACCCCGAGCGCACCTCGATGCCCGACATCGACATCGACTTCGACGACCGGCGCCGCGGTGAGATGGTGCGGTATGCCGCCGACAAGTGGGGCCACGACCGGGTGGCCCAGGTGATCACCTTCGGCACGATCAAAACCAAGGCGGCGCTGAAGGATTCGGCGCGGATCCACTACGGCCAGCCGGGCTTCGCCATCGCGGACCGGATCACCAAGGCGCTGCCGCCGCCGATCATGGCCAAGGACATCCCGCTGTCGGGCATCACCGACCCGAATCACGAGCGCTACAAGGAAGCCGCCGAGGTCCGCGGCCTGATCGAGACCGACCCGGACGTGCGCACCATCTACCAGACGGCGCGCGGCCTGGAGGGCCTGATCCGCAACGCCGGCGTGCACGCCTGCGCGGTGATCATGAGCAGCGAGCCGCTGACCGAGGCGATCCCGCTGTGGAAGCGCCCGCAGGACGGCGCCATCATCACCGGTTGGGACTACCCGTCGTGCGAGGCCATCGGCCTGCTGAAGATGGACTTCCTGGGCCTGCGCAACCTCACGATCATCGGCGACGCGATCGAGAACATCAAGGCCAACAGGGGAATTGACCTCGACCTCGAGTCTGTGCCGCTGGACGACAAGGCCACCTATGAACTGCTCGGCCGCGGCGACACGCTCGGGGTGTTCCAGCTCGACGGCGGCCCCATGCGGGACCTGCTGCGCCGCATGCAGCCGACCGGCTTCGAGGACATCGTCGCGGTGCTCGCGCTGTACCGGCCCGGCCCGATGGGCATGAACGCCCACAACGACTACGCCGACCGCAAGAACAACCGGCAGGCGATCAAACCGATCCACCCCGAGCTCGCCGAGCCGCTGCGCGAGATCCTCGCCGAGACATACGGTTTGATCGTCTACCAAGAGCAGATCATGCGCATCGCGCAGAAGGTGGCCAGCTACTCGCTGGCCCGAGCAGACATTCTGCGCAAGGCGATGGGCAAGAAGAAGCGCGAGGTCCTGGAGAAGGAATTCGAGGGCTTCTCCGAGGGGATGAAGGCCAACGGGTTTTCGGCCGGCGCGATCAAGGCGTTGTGGGACACCATCCTTCCGTTCGCCGACTACGCGTTCAACAAGTCGCACGCCGCGGGCTACGGCCTGGTGTCGTACTGGACCGCCTACCTCAAGGCGAACTACGCCAGCGAGTACATGGCCGGCCTGCTGACGTCGGTCGGCGACGACAAGGACAAGGCCGCGGTGTACCTGGCCGACTGCCGCAAGCTGGGCATCACGGTCCTGCCGCCCGACGTCAACGAGTCCGGCCTGAACTTCGCGTCGGTGGGCGCCGACATCCGCTACGGGCTGGGCGCGGTGCGCAACGTCGGCGCCAACGTCGTCGGGTCCCTGATCCAAACCCGCAGCGACAAGGGCAAATTCACCGATTTCTCGGACTACCTGAACAAGATCGACATCTCGGCCTGCAACAAGAAGGTCACCGAGTCGCTGATCAAGGCGGGCGCCTTCGATTCGCTCGGGCACGCCCGCAAGGGCCTCTTCCTGGTCCACACCGACGCCGTCGACTCGGTGCTGGGCACCAAGAAGGCCGAGGCGATGGGGCAGTTCGACCTGTTCGGCGGGGGAGACGCCGGCACCACCGACGCGGTGTTCACCATCAAGGTGCCCGACGACGAGTGGGAGGACAAGCACAAGCTCGCCCTGGAACGAGAGATGCTGGGCCTGTACGTGTCCGGGCATCCGCTCAACCGGGTGGCCCACCTGCTGACCGCCCAGGTCGACACCGCGATCCCGGCAATCCTGGACGGCGACGTCCCCAATGACACCCAGGTGCGGGTGGGTGGCATCCTGGCCTCGGTCAACCGGCGCGTGAACAAGAACGGGATGCCATGGGCCTCGGCACAATTGGAGGATCTCACCGGCGGCATCGAGGTGATGTTCTTCCCGCACGCGTACTCGACGTTCGGCGCCGACATCGTCGACGACGCGGTGGTGCTGATCAACGCCAAGGTGGCGATCCGCGACGACCGGATCACGCTGATCGCCAACGAGCTTGTGGTGCCGGACTTTTCCAGCGCCCAGGCCGACCGGCCGCTGGCGGTCAGCCTGCCGACGCGGCAGTGCACCTTCGACAAGGTCAGCGCGCTCAAGCAGGTGCTGGCGCGGCACCCCGGCACGTCGCAGGTGCACCTGCGGCTGATCAGCGGTGATCGGATCACCACCCTCGAACTGGACGCCTCGCTGCGGGTGACGCCTTCGCCCGCGCTGATGGGCGACCTCAAGGAGCTGCTCGGCCCCGGCTGCCTCGGCGTCTAGCTCACCCCGACCGTGCGGTCAGCCGCACAGTCGCGGTGCGGTCGCCGCCAACTGGAGCGCGGCCCGATGGTCGTGGGTGGGGACGACCGTCACCGCGTGCCGCGCCAGGTGCAATCGGTGCAGTGTCCTGAACGCTTCGTCCCGGTCCTCGTCCACCAAAGCCCCGGGGTAGCTTGACTTTTGCCGGATCTTTTCGATTTGCAGCGCGTGCCAGGCCGCGTCGCCGGCGATCAGGAGCCGGCCCCTCGACGTGTGCAGCAGCACGCCGACGCTGCCGGGCGTGTGCCCGGCCAGGTCCAGCAGGATGACGGAGCCGTCGCCGAAGAGGTCGTGGCTCCTGGTGAAGGTCAGCACCGGCGGGCCGTCCAGGTCGTATTCGACGACGGGCCGGCCGCGCAGCGAATCGCGAACGCCGCCGACCGGCGCGACTGCCCCGGACCCGATCCACTCGTTCTCGGTGCGGTGCAGGCGAACCGGAAGTTCGGGCAGGTCCAGCAGCCCGGACACGTGATCCCAGTGCGCGTGGGTGGGCAGCGCGAAATCCAACCGCGGCGGCTCGGGCAGCCGGGCCAGTGCCGTGATCGTCGGGATGGTCTCGGCGGGCGGGCGGACCGCGGGGCGCAGCACCGCGGGCAGCTGGGCGATCGCGCGCTCCTCGACGCCGGTACACACCGCGGGATCGACGATGAACGTGGCCTCCGGATGCGTGACCACGAACGACGTCAGCGAGTTCTCGATGCGCGCGGGCGCGAACGCGCCCTCGACGATCGCGGCGGTCGGCACCGGGCGCGGCACCTGGGGCAGCGCCGTCACCGCGACGGTGCGGCCGGAATCGGGCAATCCGGCGTCGACGATGGTGCGGAGGAACCGTCGATCGGGCCGCCTCGGCAGCACCAGGCCCCGGACGAGTCCCGCTGCGGCGGTGCAGCATTGGCGGAGGGAGGGCGAGCGGACGGGATCGGGCTTCGGATCGGGCTTCGTGGTCCGGGTCATGGCAGGTCCACCCGCACGATCACGCTGTCGGACCAGACGTGACGGTCGCGCGCGCGCCGCAGCTTCTCGCGGACGCACAGGTCCCGGTGGACATTGGTCACGCCCGGGACCTTGATCAGGGGCACGACGTTCCACTGCCAGCCGTAGCGCCGGTGCAGCACGCGGTTGGCCCGCTCGGCGTCGGCGCCGGACAGGATCGTGGCCCGGCCCGCCACGGTCGCGGCCCCCGCGCGAACCCGGCCCCGATAGTCACAGGCGGCGAGCTCGACGTCGCGGCGCATGACCAGCCGCTTGGTCTTCGGGCCGACCTTGGTCCGGAACAGCAACGCGTCGCCGTCCAGGCCGAACCAGATCGGCGTGTCGACGGGGGTGCCGTCGCGGCGGAAGGAGCGGAGTCGGGCGTATCGCGCGCGGCTCAGTTCGTCCAGAGGGTGATTGTGCATGGACAGAGTCAACGCCTTAGAGTTAGCTCTAAGTCAAGCATCGAATCCTGGGAGGCCCCATGGCTGCGCGGCTGACGATCGGGGAGGTGGCGCGCCAGGCCGGGGTCGCGGCCACGACACTGCGCTACTACGAACAGATCGGGCTGGTGTCCCCGCCGGCGCGCCTCGGCGGCCAGCGCCGCTACGACGATTCGGTGCTCGCCCGGCTGGAGGTCATCCGGCTGTGCAAATCCGCCGGCTTCGCGCTGGAGGAGATCCAGGTGCTGTTCGCCGACGACGCGCCGGGGCGGCCCACCAGTCGCGCCCTGGCCGAGGCCAAACTCGCCGAGATCGACGCCCAGATGGAGGCGCTGGCCCGGGCGCGGGCCGTCATCGAGTGGGGGATGCGCTGCACGTGTCCCTCGATTGACGCCTGCACGTGTGGGATTCATGCCGCGGTGCCCGCCTGACCGAAGGAGCAGCAATGGCCCAGCCGGATTCGATTGCGGTGCAGAACTTTTCGCACGTCTGCATCGGCGTCTCCGACATCGAGGCGTCGCGCGCGTTCTACACCGGGGTGCTGGGCATGGACGTCGTGTTCGACGTCGAGCTCGAAGGTGCCGGCCTGCGGTCCGTGACCGGCGGGGCGGCGCGACAGGGCCGCATGATCGGCGGGCTGATCGGCGCGGCGATGGTGGAGCTGCTGTCGCTGGGCGCGGTGCCCGAATGCCCGAGCGGGCCGCACCTGGGCTACACCAACATCTCGTTCCGGGTCGACGATCTCGACGCCACCTACGACACCGTTCGGCGCCATCACCCCGACGTCCGGGCCGACCCGCCGGTCGACATCGGCGGGGTGCGGATGTTTTTCATCTACGACCCCGACGGCACCCCCATCGAACTTCTGGAGTTGCCCGGCGGCGCGTCCACCACCGTGCAGCTCTGGCGCCCCCAGGGCTGAACGAGCCGGGTGATGTGTTCCGCGCCCCCGGTCACGGACGTACGCTCACGAGGGGCAATGCTGACCCGGCGTCGAGGAGGACGTAAATGACGACACCCGACCGTCCGGCCACCTTGTGCGAGGCGTTCCAGCGCACGGCGGCGATCGAGCCGGACGCCGTCGCGCTCCGTACTCCCGGCGGCACCCAGACGGTGACGTGGCGAGAGCTCGCCGAGCAGGTGCGCAAGGCCGCCGCGGGCCTCGCGGGGCTAGGCGTGGGGCGGGGCGACACGGTGTCGCTGATGATGGCCAACCGGATCGAGTTCTACCCGTTCGAGATCGGCGCCCAACACCTCGGCGCCACTTCGTTTTCGGTCTACAACACCCTGCCCGCCGAGCAGCTGACCTACCTCTTCGACAACGCCGGCACCAAGGTGGCGATCTGCGAGGAGCAGTACGTGGACCGCATCCGCGCCAGCGGTGCGCCGATCGAGCACATCGTCTGCATCGACGGCTCGCCGCCCGGAACCATCTCGGTGGACGACCTGTACGCCGCCGCGCCAGCCGATTTCGACTTCGAGTCCACGTGGCGGGCGGTGCGGCCCGACGACGTCGTCACGCTCATCTACACCTCTGGGACCACCGGCAACCCCAAGGGGGTGGAGATGACGCATGCCAACCTGCTGTTCGAGGCGTTCGCCCTCGACGCCGTCCTACCGATGCAGTTCGGTGACCGCGTGACGTCCTTCCTGCCGACGGCACACATCGCCGACCGGGTGATGGGCTTGTACGGCCTGGAGGTGTTCGGCACCCAGGTCACGGTCGTCTCCGACGCGCGTGCCATCGCCGCCGCGCTGCCGGACGTGCGGCCCACGGTGTGGGGTGCGGTGCCTCGGGTGTGGGAGAAGCTCAAGGCCGCAATCGAATTCGCCGTCGGCCACGAGCCGGACGAGGTCAAGCGGCAGGCGTTGCAGTGGGCGATGTCGGTGGCCGGCAAGAAAGCCGCCGCCCTGGTGGCCGGTGAGCCGATGCCCGACGACCTGGCCGCCGAATGGGCGCAGGCCGACGAGTTGGTGTTGTCCAAGCTGCGCGAGCGGCTGGGGTTCGGCGAACTGCGCTGGGCGGTGTCCGGTGCGGCCCCGATCCCCCGGGAGACGCTGGCGTTTTTCCTCGGGATCGGCATTCCGATCGCCGAGGTGTGGGGGATGTCGGAGCTGAGTTGCGTGGCCAGCGTGAGCCATCCCCGCGACGCGCGGCTGGGCACCGTCGGGAAATTGCTGCCCGGGTTGGAGGGCAAGGTCGCCGAGGACGGCGAGTTCCTGGTGCGCGGTCCGCTGGTGATGAAGGGCTACCGCAGGGAACCGGCCAAGACCGCGGAGGCGATCGATGCCGACGGCTGGTTGCACACCGGCGACACCCTCGAGGTCGACGCCGACGGCTACCTGAAGGTGGTCGACCGCAAGAAGGAGCTGATCATCAACGCGGCCGGAAAGAACATGTCGCCCGCCAACATCGAGAACACCATCCTGGCCGCCTGCCCGATGGTCGGCGTCATGATGACGATCGGCGACGGGCGGCCGTACAACGCGGCGCTGATGGTCTTCGACGCCGAATCGGTCGGCCCGTACGCGGCCCAGCACGGCCTGTCCGAGGCGTCCCCCGCGGCGCTGGCGAACCACCCCGAGGTGATCGCCAAGATCGCCGCCGGGGTTGCCGAGGGCAACGCGAAACTGTCGCGGGTGGAACAGATCAAGCGGTTCCGGGTGCTACCGACGGTATGGGAACCCGGTGGGGACGAGATCACGCTGACGATGAAGCTGAAGCGCAAGCCGATCATGGCGAAGTACGCCGGCGAGATCGAGGAACTCTATTCCGGCGATCGCCATCCCGAGGTGCACGAGCCGTCCGCGGCCGCAACGGTGCAGCCGGCATGAGCGGGGGACCGGGGGGAGCGGCGCGCGAAATCGGTCGCGCCGGAGTGCGAAAGTTGCTGCAGCGCACGGGAATCGTCGACGAAGCCAGGACGCCGTTGCCGACCGACCCGGACGAGGTCGTCGAGCTCTTGGCGGCTCCGTGGTACGACGAGCGGCTGGCCACGTTGGCCCACGAGCTCGGCCGCGACCCCGACGACGTGCGCGCCGAGGCCGCGGGCTACCTGCGGGAGATGGCGCCGTCGCTCGACGAGCGGGCGGTCAAGGCGTGGCGCAGCTTTTCGTGTTGGCTGATGCGGGCCTACGACATCCTCGTCGACGAGGACCAGATCGCCCAGCTGCGTCGGCTGGATCGCAAAGCCACGCTGGCGTTTGCCTTCTCACACCGCTCCTACCTGGACGGGCTGCTGCTGCCCGAGGCCATTCAGGCCAATCGGCTCTCGCCGGCGCTCACGTTCGGCGGCGCCAACCTGAACTTCTTCCCGATGGGCGCCTGGGCCAAGCGCACCGGGACCATCTTCATCCGGCGCCAGACCAAGGACATTCCCGTCTACCGCTTCGTGCTGCGCGCCTACGCCGCCCAGCTGGTGCAAAACCACGCCAACCTCACCTGGTCGATCGAGGGAGGCCGGACCCGCACCGGCAAGCTGCGCCCCCCGGTGTACGGGATCCTGCGCTACATCAGCGACGCGGTCGACGAAATCGACGGTCCCGAGGTCTATTTGGTGCCGACCTCCATCGTGTACGACCAGCTGCACGAGGTGGAGGCGATGACCACCGAGGCCTACGGCGCCGCCAAGCGGCCCGAGGACTTCCGGTTCCTGATCCGGCTGGCGCGACAACAGGGCGAGCGGCTGGGCCGCGCCTACCTGGACTTCGGCGAACCGCTGCCGCTGCGCAAGCGCCTCGAGGAACTGCGCACCTCGGATACATCGGCGCCCGGAACCGGCACCGAGATCGAACGCATCGCGCTGGACGTCGAGCACCGGATCAACCGCGCAACGCCCGTCACCCCGACCGCGGTGGTGAGCCTCGCGCTGCTGGGCGCCGACCGCTCGCTCTCGATCAGCGAGGTGCTGGCCACGGTGCGTCCGCTGGCGAGCTACATCGCGGCGCGCAACTGGACCGTGGCCGGCGCCGCCGACCTGACGAACCGCTCGACGATCCGCTGGACGCTGCATCAGCTCGTCGCGTCGGGCGTGGTCAACGTCTATGACGCCGGCACCGAACCGGTTTGGGGGATCGGCGTCGACCAGCACCTGGTCGCGGCGTTCTACCGCAACACCGCGATCCACATCCTGGTGGATCGCGCCATCGCCGAGACCGCGCTGCTGGCCGCCATCGAAGACGCCGAAAATTCCGTGGACCGCCTGGTGTTACCGACGACCGTGCGCGACGAGGCGCTGAGCCTGCGCGAGCTGCTGAAGTTCGAGTTCTTGTTCTCGGCGCGCGCGCAGTTCGAGAAGGAACTCGCCGACGAGGTGCGCCTGATCGGGCGGGTGGAAGACACCACCCGGGCCGTCCCGGCGGCCGATGTGCGCGGGCTGCTGGAAAAGACCGACCTGCTGCTGGCGCACCTCGTGTTGCGGCCGTTCCTGGACGCCTACCACGTCGTCGCCGACCGGCTGGCCGCCCTCGAGGACGAATCGTTCGACGAGGACGAGTTTCTCGCCGAGTGCCTCGAGGTGGGCAAGCAATGGGAGCTGCAGCGCCGGATCGCCAACGCCGAGTCGAGGTCGTTGGAACTGTTCAAAACCGCGCTGCGCCTGGCGCGGCACCGCGAGCTGGTGGACGCGTTCGAGCGTCCGGACGTCGCCCAGCGGCGACGCGACTTTGCCGACGAGATCGCCACCGCCATCAGGCGCGTCAACACCATCGCGGAGCTCGCCCGGCGGGTCGTGCTGTCCAGCTGCGACCCGTCCGCGGCCCGCCGCGGCACGCCTTAAGGTGGGAAGCATGCCGCTGACAGGTGAATACGCGCCCAGCCCCTGGGAATTTTCCCGCGAACAGGCCGACAAGTACGCCGAGTCCGGGGGAACCGAGGCCGCCGACATGAAGGGGAAGCCCATCATCGTGCTGACCACCGTCGGCGCCAAGACCGGAAAGCTCCGCAAAACCCCGCTCATGCGCGTCGAGCACAACGGCGAATACGCGATCGTCGCGTCGCTCGGCGGCGCCCCGAAGCACCCGGTCTGGTACCACAACGTCAAGAAGAACCCGCGCGTCGAGCTGCAGGACGGGAGCGTCACCCGCGAATACGATGCCCGCGAGGTGTTCGGCGACGAGAAGGCCGCCTGGTGGGAGCGCGCCGTCGAGGCCTTTCCCGACTACGCCGACTACCAGACGAAGACCGACCGTCAGATCCCGGTGTTCGTCCTGACGCCGGTCGGCTGACTTTTCCAGCCGGCCGGCATGGGACCATTGATCGGTGTCCGCTGAACTGAGCCAGAGCCCGAGCCGGTCGCCGCTGTCCGCGGCCGACATCGAAGCCGCGGCGCAGCGGATCGCCCCGGTGGTCGCGCCCACCCCGCTGCAGCCGAGCGATCGGCTGTCGGCGATCACCGGCGCGCAGGTCTACCTCAAGCGCGAAGACCTGCAGGTGGTGCGCTCCTACAAGCTGCGCGGCGCCTACAACCTGCTGGTGCAGCTGTCCGGCGACGAGCTGGCCGCCGGCGTGGTGTGCTCGTCGGCCGGCAACCACGCGCAGGGCTTCGCGTTCGCCTGCCGGGCGCTGGGAGTGCACGGCCGGGTCTACGTGCCGGCCAAGACGCCCAAGCAGAAGCGCGACCGGATCCGCTACCACGGCGGGGAGTTCATCGAGCTGATCGTGGGAGGGTCGACCTACGACCTCGCCGCCGAGGCCGCGCTCGCCGACGTCGAACGCACCGGCGCCACGCTGGTCCCGCCGTACGACGACCTGCGCACCATGGCCGGCCAGGGCACCATCGCCGTCGAGCTGCTCGACCAGCTCGAGGCCGAGCCGGACCTGGTCGTCGTCCCGGTGGGCGGCGGCGGTTGCATCGCCGGCATCACCACCTACCTGGCCGAGCGCACGACCGGCACCGCCGTGCTGGGCATCGAGCCGGCCGGCGCGGCGGCGATGATGGCGGCGCTGGCGGCCGGCGAGCCGGTCACGCTGGACTACGTCGACCAGTTCGTCGACGGCGCCGCAGTGCGCCGGGCGGGAACCCTGACCTACGCCGCGCTCGCCGCCGCCGGCGACATGGTGTCGATCACCACGGTCGACGAGGGGGCGGTGTGCACCGCGATGCTCGACCTGTACCAGAACGAGGGCATCATCGCCGAGCCGGCGGGGGCGCTGTCGGTCGCGGGCCTGCTGGAGGCCAACGTCGAGCCCGGATCGACCGTGGTGTGCCTGATCTCGGGCGGGAACAACGACGTGTCGCGCTACGGCGAGGTGCTGGAGCGCTCGCTCGTGCACCTCGGGCTCAAGCACTACTTCCTGGTGGACTTCCCGCAGGAGCCGGGCGCGCTGCGCCGCTTCCTCGACGAGGTGCTCGGGCCCAACGACGACATCACCCTGTTCGAGTACGTCAAGCGCAACAACCGCGAGACCGGCGAGGCGCTGGTCGGCATCGAGCTGGGCTCGGCGGCGGGCCTGGACGGGCTGATGGCGCGGATGCGGGCGACGGAGATCCACGTCGAGGCCCTCGAGCCGGGTTCGCCGGCCTACCGCTACCTGCTCTAGGCGCGGCGTTTGGCCCGCGAGGGTGCGCAGTTGTACAGGTTTTACGGCGTGTCGCCGTACCGACACGCACGCTCGCGGCTACTGCAGGTAGGCGGGCAGCGGGGTGGCGGACTCCAGGTCGTCGGCCGGCACCGGCGTCCCGGCCGTCAGGCTCAGTGGCACCACGCCGGCCCAGTGCGGCAATGCGGTGTCCTCCGGATCGTCGACGGGGCCGCCGGTGCGCAGCTTGGCCGAGGCCTCGACGAGGTCGACGGCGAGCACCCCGGTCGCGGCCAGTTCGCGGGCGTCGGGCGCCCGGCAGTCGTCGGCTCGGCCGGGCCTGATGTGGTCGAGCAGGCCACGCAGCGCGGTGAGCTTCTCGGCGGGATCGTCGACCACGCGCGCGTCGCCCAGCACGACCACCGAGCGGAAGTTCACCGAGTGATGCATGGCCGAGCGGGCCAGCACCAGCCCGTCGACGAGGGTCGCGGTGACGCAGACCGACAGGCCCTCCGGCGCGGCCCGGGCGGCAAGCATCGGGCCGCCCCCGGTCGATCCGTGCAGATAGAGTGTCTCGCCGAGGCGGACGTGCGTGGTGGGCAACACGACGGGTCGGCCGTCGCTCAGGTAGCCCAGGTGGCAGATCAGGGCCTCGTCCAGGATGCCGTGCACCGTGTCGCGGTCGTAGCGCGCACGCTCCCGGTAGCGGGTCGGCGTCGTGCGATGTGTGGGTTGGTATCCGGTGTCCACTCGATTGCCTCTAGCCGGTTGGTGTCGGGGCGGGGTCACCGCGATCACTCCGGATTTTACAACTGAGACCGCTCACCACGAGCCGAGCGGGGGCCGGCATACGGGGAGAGCGTTAGGCTGCCCGTGGCCAGAACACTCATCCATCTCGACGCGCGAACGCCTTCACACGACGGGGAAATCCATGAGCGGATTTAATCCTTGGCTCCTGCTGTGTTCGATCGTCGCCGTCGCAATTGCCCTGGCGCTCAGCTGCGGGTCGATAACGGACCGCCTCATGCCGGGAATCGGCGCGGAACACAACTCGACGATCTCGCCGTATCTCTCGGTCATCGGGCTTGTGTACGGCGCTTTGCTCGGCTTCACCGTCGTGGTTTCCTGGCAGCAGTACTCCGCCGCCAGGGCCGTCGTCGTCGCCGAAGCAACTTCGCTCACCACGCTCTACCGGCAGACCGCCGCCATGCCCGAGCCGCAGCAGCGGCAGCTGAGGGCGTTGCTGCGCACCTACACGACGGACGAAGGCGCGGAGTGGGACCAGCAGCCCCGCAACGCCGCCCACACCACGCTCGTCCAGATATACCGCGTGGTGGGCGATCAGCCACCGGGCGTCGCGTCGAACCCCGTCAACGGCGCATTTCTCAGCGAGCTGACCGAGCTGGCATCGCACCGCACCATGCGCCGCATCGAAACCCAGCCCCACATACCGGCGCCGCTATGGGCAGGATTGATCGCGGGCGCGATCGTCCTCACCACCCTGACCGCGATTCTGCGCATCGGCAGCAGGGCCGCTCACGCGGCCCTGATGAGTACCATCGCGACCCTGCTCGGCCTGCTGCTCTGGATCGTCTTCACCCTCGACCACCCGTCCGGTGGCGACGTCACGTCCGCGTCGTTTCGACACGCGCTCAAGGTGTTCGACGTCATCGACCACGCCACCTGATCGATGAGATCAGAAATCGAAGATCGTCGTTCCGACACCGTTGGGGCTGTTGGAGATGTAGATCGGGCCCAAGGAGAACGGATAATTGCCGCTGTTGAACGAGCTGGTGGGCTCCCCGACTTCGGGGGTGTAGGCCCCACCAACCGTTTCCGTGTACAGCTCCTGACCGGTGCTGGTGTAGACCGTGAGGGTGGTTCCCGCCGGCAGGGTGTCGCCGGCCTGGAGGTTCGGCACCAAAGATTGCGGGACGGAGCCGCCCTTGCCGCCGGAGTCGATGAACGAGAGGGACATCGCTTGCGGTTGCCCGTTGCCGATTTGTACCTGGAGGCCGGCGGTCCCCGGCGCTCCGGAAAGCGTAACGACGGGCGGCAGCGGGTTGGCGCCGAACTCCACCAGGCCTGCCGGTTGGTTGATGAGCTCGCCCTGACTGAGGTTGCCCGGCAGCGCCTCGGTGACAGGTTGGGGGAAGGGAAAGCCATTGTTCGGCCCGACGCCCAGCACGCCAGGCAGGGACGAGAGCGGGAGGGATGTCGTCATGCCGTTCGTCGTCTGGGTGGCGGAAGTCATCACGCCGATGGTGATCGGCGAGGTCGCGATGCCATTGCCGAAGTCCACCGTTGCTTGATATTTGTTGAAGTAGACCGTCTTGAAGTCAGTGTGGTTGTCGCCGTATGTCATGTAACCTGGCGGCCCCGTGATCGGGCCGAGTTTCGATAAGTCGACGTCTTGAGGCGGTAGCAGCAGACCGGTCGATCCGGCATCGAACACCACCGGCGCCGTCGGTCCACCGTTGACGGAGACATTCACCAGCGGGCGCCCCAGTGAATCTACCTGCAGCACAATATCGTTCGGCGGTAACGGGGTGCTTGCACCGCCAGTGCCGGGGGTGCCCGACAGCCACCCGCCGCGTCCTCCCGCCCCGCCCACCCCGCCGGGTCCGCTGGTGCCGCCGTTGCCGCCGTTGCCGACCAGACCCGCGGGGCCGCCGGCACCGCCGGCCGCGCCGCCGAAGGTGCTGTTGCCGCCGTTGCCGCCGTTGCCGGACAACCACCCGCCGGGGCCGCCGGGCGTCCCCACACCGTTCGAGTTGGTGTACCCGTTTGCGCCGTTGCCGGTCAGCGGACGCCCGGTGAGCGCCTGGCTGGTTCCGTTGAGCGCGTTGAGAAGATCTTGCTCGATGGTCTGCAACGACGAGGCGTTCGCGGCCTCCGCGCCGCCATACGACTCCGCGGCCCCGGTCAACGCCTGGACAAACTTCTGGTTAATATCCGCCGCCCGCGCGCTGAGGGCCTGAAACCACTGTCCATGCGCGGAAAATCGCGCCGCGATCGCCGCCGACACCTCGTCCTCGGCCGCGGCCACCACGCCCGTCGTGCGTGCCGCCGCGGCCGCGTTCGCCGCGCCCACCGCCGAACCCACCTGGTCCACATCGGCTGCGGCCAGCGCCAACTCCGCCGGCGCCACGATCGCTAACGACATCAGACCTCCCAACCGTCATGACCTTCGTCATGCCGATTCGGGAGCCCCTCGTCACATCGACGAATCGGCAAGGCCAACTCTAGCCGGGTCACGGCCACACGGCCAATAGGTTTTCGCCTCTGCCACAAGGGCTTCGACAGCATCGTGCGACTCGCCGATCTGGGACCGGCGGGTGACCGCTCGTCAAACGCCGAGTAACCGCTCGACGAACTCGCGGTACTGCATCGGCGCCGCGCTGGCTACCGGCCGTCCAAGCGGGTAGGGATGCCGGCGGCGCGGGCGACTTCGCCGTAGACGGCGGCGAGGCCGGACAACGAAGCGTGGGCGTTGCGGCCGCTCGGGTTGGGAACCACCCACAGCTCCGTTGCGGGATAGGGCGATACCTGTTTGCCCGAGTTTGCCCGGCGCTCGCCGAAGGCGTCGCGAAAGGCGGTGATCCCCAGGACGGCCACCACCTTCGGCGAGTACTTCCGGACCGTCCGGTCCAGCTTCCGTCGGCCCTCGACCAATTCGGCGACCGTGAGTTCGTCGGCACCCGCGCTCGCCCGCTCGACCAGGTTTGTGATGCCGATTCCACGACGCAGCAGGTAATCCCGGTCGGCCGGAACAAAGCCGGACGAGGCGTCGATCAGATGATCGGTGATGCCGGCGCGGTAGAGCGCCGGCCAGAACCGATTGCCGCGGGGAGCGAAATGCGCCTGCACCGCAACGGTTCTCAGCCCGGGATTGATCCCCACGAACAGCAGCCTGACCCCATCGGATATCAAATCCGGCAGCGTGTTGCCGGCGAAACGTTTCAGCCCGTCGCGGGTGAATCGAACTTCGTCCGGTGCGGCGTTGTCCACAACGCAGTATTGCAAATGCGCGTCACCGCTACCGATTGAGCGGGCCCGAGATCGATCCGCTCAATCGGTGATCGCCGACGCGATCAGTACCAGTGCCTGCGGCCCGCGACGGCGCGCCCGGTGGAGCCGAGGATCCACAGGATGGCACCGATGACTAGCAGGATGATCCCGATGGTCCACAGGATGGAGATCTTGAGCAGGAATCCCGCGACCAGCAGGATGATGCCGAGAATGATCATGATGAGCCTCCCTATCAGTGCTGACTGACCTACCAAGTCGAACACCCTTAAGGGGGGTAGCAATACACCCCTAGGTAGGTAATCTGGCCGACATGCCGCCGCCAACTTCTCGCGCGCCGATCACGGTCGCGCTGGTCGACGACTACGACGTCGTCGTGAAGGGTGTGGCCAACATGCTCGATCCCTACCGCGACCGCATCGTGATCGCGGAACTCGACTCCACAATGCCCGTCGAGGACACCGTCGACATCGTCCTGTACGACTCGTTCGCGCAACCCGAATCCGACCATGAGGAGATCGCGGTCTTGGTTGCCAATCCCCGAGCGCACCGAGTTGTGGTCTATACCTGGAACTTTCATCCCGACCTCGTCGACAGCGCGCGGCGCCAGGGCGCTCACGGGTACCTGTCCAAGACCTTGCCCGCGCGCGAGCTGGTCGCCGCGCTGGAGGCCGTGCACTCGGGGCAGCAGGTCATCAGTGACGTCGCCGCCCGCGCCCGCAGCGCGCCCGGACTGGACTGGCCCGGACGCGGCGAGGGGCTCAGCGACCGCGAGGCCGAGATCCTGGCGTTGATCACCCAGGGCAAGAGCAACGCCGACGTGGCGCGGCTGACGTACCTGAGCCCCAACACGGTGAAGTCCTACATCCGCACGATCTATCGCAAGCTGGGCGTCGCCAGCCGCACCCAGGCCGTGTTGTGGGGCGTGAACCACGGGTTCACTCCGGACCATCACCGCATCGAACACTGGCGCGGCGGGCCCTAGCCGGCCTTAGTCCAGGGTCGCCGTCAGGTAGCCGGAGTCGCCACCGAAGGCGGCCAGCTCGTCGTCGGGCAACTGGAATCCGTTGGCGGCGTAGGCCTGCTCGGTGGTGCGGATGTCCACCCGCCAGCCGTGCCCGATGAGGTACTCGGCGGCGGTGTTGCGCTCGCCGGTGTAGAACAACTCGGCGAGGTTGATGTTGGAGCCGATGCGGCGGGACCGCTCGGTCAGCCGTTGCGCCCAGTCCGACGGGACGTTGCGCAGGTCCAGGTGTTCGGTCGCGATCCTGCTGCCGGGCGCCGAGAGTGCGGCGATGTTGTCGAACAGGCGGTCCTGCGCCTCGGGCGGCAGATACGGGAGGAGGCCCTCGGCGCTCCACGCCGTCGGTTGTCCGGTGTCGAACCCGGCCGCCACCAACGCCGATTGCCAGTCGTCGCGCAGGTCGATCGCGACCGTTCGGCGCTGCGCGGTCGGCTCCGCGCCCAGGCCCGCCAGCGTCCGCGTCTTGAAGTCGATGACCGCCGGTTGATCGATCTCGTACACCACCGTGCCGGCCGGCCACGCCAGCCGGTAGGCCCGCGTGTCCAGCCCGGACGCCACGATGACGGCCTGCCTGATGCCCGAGCCGGTCGCCTGCGTGAAGAAATCGTCGAAGAAGCGGGTGCGCACGGTGATCTGCTCGTTCATGGTCCGGCGGTTCAGCACCGGATCGTCGTCGCCGGGCCCGATCTCGCCGTCGATCAGCTTGACGAACGTGTCGATGCCCACCGCCCGCACGAGCGGATCCGCCCAGGGGTCGTCAAGCAGGGGATCGGGGCCCTGGGAGGCCATCGCGCGCGACGAGGCGACGGCCGTGGCGGTCGCGCCGACGCTGGACGCCAGGTCCCAGGTGTCGTTCTCGGTGCGGGTCATCCGCGAGTTCCTTTCGACGCAACGGTGTACTAGTTAGCGCATTTAAGTGATGGCTCCACTGTACGCGCGCCCTCGGCCGGGCCCCTCTCGAACGGGCCCCTCTCGAACGGCGCCCTCTCGAACGGCGAGCAGACGCAAAAGCCCCCGAAATAGGCGGTTTTTGGGGGCTTTTATGTCTGCTCGCGCACCGAGAGGACGGCGAACGAATGCCCTTCCAGCACGGTGCTGTCGGCCGCGACCTTCGGCTCCCCCCAGGCGACGACGACGTCGCCCGCGACGGGCACCGTCACCGGCTCCGCCGCCAGGTTGCACGCGATCCGCAACGCCCCGCGGTGCAGGACGATCCAGCGCTGCTCTTCGTCGTAGTCGACGGCGAGGTGCTCCAGCCACGGGTCGGCCAGGTCGGCGTCGTTGTGCCGCAGGGCGATCAGCTCCCGATACACGCGCAGCAGTCGGGCGTGCTCGCCGGAGTCGACCTCGTCCCAGTTCAGTTTGGACCGCAGAAACGTCTGTGCATCCTGGGGATCGGGGATCTCGTCGGCGTCCCAGCCGTGTTCGGCGAATTCTGCCTTGCGCCCCTCCGCGGTGGCCCGCGCCAGCTCCGGTTCGGGATGCGAGCTGAAGAATTGGAACGGGGTCGACGCGCCCCACTCCTCGCCCATGAAAAGCATTGCGGTGTAGGGCGACCCGAGCGCGAGGGCGGCCTTGACCGCGAGCTGGCCGCCGGTCAGGTTCTGCGACGGCCGATCCCCGAGCGCCCGGTTGCCCACCTGGTCGTGAGTGCAGGTGTAGGCGACCAGCCGGGTGGCCGGAATCGTCGACACGTCCAGCGGTCGCCCGTGGCGGCGGCGCCGGAACGACGAATAGGTGGCGGCGTGAAGGTAGCCGCGCCGCAGCGTCTGCGCCAGCGCCGACAGCGAGCCGAAGTCGGCGTAGTAGCCCTGGCGTTCGCCGGACACCGCGGTGTGGATGGAGTGGTGGATGTCGTCCGACCACTGCGCGGTCAGCCCGTAACCGTTGCGCTCGCGCGCGGTGATCAGCCGCGGGTCGTTGAGGTCGCTCTCGGCGACCAGCGACAGCGGGCGGCCGAGGCGGCTTGCGAGCGAGTCGGTTTCACCGGCGAGTTCCTCGAGGACGTGGATGGCCGTGGTGTCCACCAGCGCGTGCACGGCGTCCAGCCGCAGGCCGTCGGCGTGGAAGTCGCGCATCCAGCGCAGCGCGCAGCCGATGATGTAGCGCCGCACCTCGTCGGAGTCGGCGTCGGCGATGTTGATGCCCTCGCCCCAGGGGTTGCTCGCCGACGACAGGTAGGGACCGAACCGCGGCAGGTAGTTGCCCGACGGCCCGAGGTGGTTGAACACCGCGTCGATCAACACGCCCAGGCCGCGCGCGTGGCAGGCGTCGACGAGCCGGACCAGGCCGTCGGGGCCGCCGTAGGGTTCGTGCACGCTGAACCACAGCACTCCGTCGTAGCCCCAGCCGTGCGTGCCGGCGAAGGAATTGACCGGCATCAGCTCGACGAAGTCGACGCCGAGGTCAACCAGGTAGTCCAGCTTCTCGATGGTGGCATCGAAAGTGCCTGCGGGCGTGAAGGTTCCGACGTGCAACTCGTAGATCACCGCGCCCTCCACCGACCGGCCCGGCCAGCCGCCGTCGGTCCAGCTCGCGGCGGCAGGATCCCACAGCTGCGAGCGGGCGTGCACGCCGTCGGGCTGGCGGGGCGAGCGGGGGTCGGGCAGCACGGTGGGATCGTCGTCGAGCAGGTAGCCGTACCGGGCGTCCGGGGCGGTCTCGACGTCGGTGTGCCACCAGCCGTCGTCGGAGCGGGTCATCGGGTGCACGGTGCCGTTGACGTCGAGCCGCACCCGCGCGGGCTTGGGCGCCCACACCCGGAACTCAGTCATGCCGGCGTTCCAGCAGCACCACGGGCAGGTCCGAGAACAGCTGGGCGGCCGACGTCGCCCCGCTGGCCACGGCGCCGTTGAGCGCGTCGGTCCAGGTGCCCTCGGGCAGCGGCAGCACGGTGTTGCCCCAACCCCGTTCGGCCAGCCGCACGGTCCAGCGGGTCACCGCGACCAGGACGTCGTCGCCGCGGCGAAACGCCACGACGTGGTCACCGGCCTCGCCGTCGGCGAGCACCGGAATGTGGTCGCCGCGCAGGAACGTCTCGGGCCGGGACCGCCGCACCCGCAGCGCCGTGGTGACGACGCGGATCTTGGGATGGTGCAAATCCTTCAGCGCGGCCCGGCGGGCGGCGTAGTCGACGGCGCGGCGGTTGTCGGGGTCGACGAGGCTGTCGTCCCACAGCTCGGTGCCCTGATAGATGTCCGGGATGCCCGGCACCGTCAGCGCGAGCAGCTTCTGGCCCAGCGCGTCGCTCGCCGCGTGGGAATTGAGTTGGCCCACCAGCTCGGTCAGCTGGCCGGCCACCGGGCCGTCCAGCACGTTGTCCAGCCAGCGGTGCACGGCGTCCTCGAAGGCGGCGTCGGGGTCGTTCCACGAGGTGTGCCAGGCCGCCTCGCGGATGGCCTTCTCGGCGTACGCGTGCAGCCGCCCCCGCAGCTCGTCGGTGATCTGGCCGCTCACCGGCCAGACGCCGAAGATGTTCTGCCACAGGAACTGTCCGGTTGCGGGATCGGGCGAGGGGGCCGCGACCTCCCAGCGGGCGAGGAACTCGGTCCACAGCGACGGCACCTGCGACAGCACGCCGATCCGGGCCCGCACGTCCTCGCCGCGTTTGGTGTCGTGGGTGGTCAGCGCCGTCATCGTGTGCGGCCACAACCCGGCACGAGTGGCGGCACTGTGGTGAAATTCGGCCAGGCCGACGCCGAAACGATGCGGCTCGCCGCCCACCTCGTTGAGCGACACCAGGCGGGCGTCACGGTAGAACAGGCAGTCCTCGACGGCCTTGGCCGTGACCGCGCCGCAGAGCTGTTGCAGCCGGGTGGCCGGTTCGCCGCCGCGGGCCAGTGCGGCCGCGAGCACCTGCAGCGCGGGCCCCAATTCCGGTGACTCCGCTTGTGTTTCGGCCATAGCGGTGGGCAGCAGCGCGACCAGGCCCGGGTAGTCGCTGCGGTACACGCCGATGTGGGTGAGCAGGGCGGTGACCGCCTCGGGCAGCAGCGGGTGATCGGTGCCGGCGGCGGCCGCGATTGATCGGCGCAGCCTGGCCAGCTCGCTGGCCAGCGTCACCGTGGCGGTGCGGGTCTTGAGCTCGGCGAGCAACTGCGGCATGGCGCCGTAGTCGAGCCCCGCCGAGTCGACGAGCTCGGTCAGGGCCTCCTCGCCGGCCGGGTCGACGAAAACGCCGCCGACCTGGCGGAGCACGTCGTAGCCGGTGGTGCCGCCCACCGGCAGCGTCGGTTCGAGCGCCTCGTCGACGGCCAGGATCTTCTCGATGACGATCCAGGCTTCCGGCCCGACCAACTCCCGCAAGCGGGTCAAATAGCCGCAGGGATCGGACAATCCGTCGGGGTGGTCGATGCGCACGCCGTCGACGAGCCCCTCGGCGAACCAGCGCGCGACCTCGGCGTGGCTGGCGACGAACACCGCGGGATCTTCCTGCCGCAGGCCGGCCAGCGAGGTGATCGAGAAGAAGCGCCGATAGCCGCATACCCCGTTTCGCCAGCCCACCATCCGGTAGTGCTGACGGTCGTGCACTTCCGGGCCGGTGCCCTCGCCGGTGCCGGGCGCGACGGGCAGCGCCAGGTCACCCAGTCGCAGCAGGTCCCCGTCGACCTTCAGGTCGGCCGCGTCGTCGTCAGAACCCAAGATCGGCAACACGATTCGGCCGTCCTCGTCGAGGTCCCAGTCGATGTCGAAGAACGACGCGTACCGCGAGCCCCGGCCGTGCCTCAGCACGTCCCACCACCACGCGTTCTGCCGCGGGTCGTCGATGCCGACGTGGTTGGGGACGATGTCGATGATCAGGCCCATGCCGCGCTCGCGGGCCGCCGCGGACAACCGCGCCAGACCGTCGGGGCCGCCCAGCTCTTCCGAGACCGTGGTGGGGTCGGTGACGTCGTAGCCGTGATTGGACCCGCGCGCCGCCGTCAGGACCGGGGACAGGTACAGGTGGCTCACCCCGAGGTCGTCGAGGTAGTCGAGCAGGTTTTCGGCGTCGGCGAAGGTGAACGCGAATCCGCTGGACTCACCACGCAGCTGGAGCCGGTAGGTGGAGAGGACTGGTAAGGCCATGCGTCACAAGGTCTTACGAAGTACCAGCAGCGCGCGCGAGGGCAGCGAGACCTTCTCCTCGGCCTTCACCACCGCCTCGGCGTCACCGACGGGGTCAATGGTGTCGAGCTCCACGGTCCACTCCTGGGCATAGTCGGCTTTGGGCATCACAAACTGGATCGGCTCTTCGCCGGCGTTGAAGCACAACAGGAATGAGTCGTCGACGACCCGCTCCCCGCGGGCGTTCGGCGCGGTGATGGCGTCGCCGTTGAGAAACACCGCCACGCACTTGTGGATGCTTTCACCCCAGTCCTCATGCGTCATCTCGCGGCTACTGGGGTTCAGCCAGGCGATGTCGCGGACCTCGTCGCCGCTGCGGATCGGTTCGCCCTCGAAGAAGCGGCGTCGGCGAAACACCGGGTGGTTCTTGCGCAGGGCGGTCACCTTTCGCGCGAACGCCAGCAGGTCCGCGTTCTTGTCGACCAAAGACCAGTCCATCCAGGACAATTCGGAGTCCTGGCAGTAGACGTTGTTGTTGCCGTTCTGGGTGCGCCCGAACTCGTCGCCGTGGGCGATCATCGGCGTGCCCTGGCTGAGCATCAGGGTGGCCCAGAAGTTGCGCATCTGGCGCCGACGCAGTTCCAGGATCTCGGGGTCGTCGGTCGGCCCCTCGACGCCGCAGTTCCACGACCGGTTGTGGCTTTCCCCGTCCCGGTTGTCCTCGCCGTTGGCCAGGTTGTGTTTCTCGTTGTACGAGACCAGGTCGCCCAGCGTGAACCCGTCGTGGGCGGTGACGAAGTTGATGCTGGCGCTGGGTCGCCGGCCCGTCGCCTCATAAAGGTCCGACGACCCGGTCAGCCGGGACGCGAACTCGCCCAGGGTTGCGGGCTCCCCCCGCCAGTAGTCACGCACAGTATCGCGATACTTCCCGTTCCACTCGGTCCACAAACCCGGGAAATTTCCGACCTGGTAGCCGCCCTCGCCGACGTCCCACGGCTCGGCGATCAATTTCACCTGGCTGATCACCGGATCCTGCTGCACCAGATCGAAGAACGCGCTCAGCCGGTCGACGTCGTGCAGCTCGCGGGCCAGCGTTGCCGCCAGGTCGAAGCGGAACCCGTCCACATGCATCTCGATCACCCAGTAGCGCAGCGAGTCCATGATCAGCTGCAGCACGTGGGGATGGCGGGCGTTGAGGCTGTTGCCGGTGCCGGTGTAATCCTTGTACAGGCGCAGATCGTCGTCGACGAGCCGGTAGTAGGCGGCGTTGTCGATGCCGCGGAAGTTGATCGTCGGGCCGAGGTGGTTGCCCTCGGCGGTGTGGTTGTAGACCACGTCGAGGATGACCTCGATGCCGGCCTCGTGAAAGGTGCGGACCATCCATTTGAACTCGGCGACGCTGGAATTGCGGTTGGCCGCGTACTGGTTGTGCGGCGCGAAGAAGCCAAAGGTGTTGTAGCCCCAGTAGTTTCGCAGCCCCAGGTCCAGCAGGCGCGAGTCGTGCAGGAACTGGTGGACGGGCATGAGCTCGATGGCGGTGACGTTGAGCGACTTGAGGTGGTCGATGATCAGCGGGTGGGCCAGCCCGGCGTAGGTGCCCCGCAGCTCCTCGGGGATGCCGGGGTGGGTCTGCGTCATGCCCTTGACGTGCGCCTCGTAGATGACGGTCTCGTGGTACGGGGTGAGCGGTGCGCGGTCGGACCCCCAGTCGAAGAACGGGTTGCTCACCACGCTGGTCATGGTGTGCCCGAGCGAGTCCACCATCGGGGGAATGCCCGGGTCGGCCCCGTCGGCGTTGGGGCCGTCCGGATCGACCGCAGTCAGGTCGTAGGAATACAGCGCCTGGCCGAAGGTGAAGTCGCCGTGGAACGCCTTGCCATACGGATCCAGCAGCAGCTTGCTCGGATCGCACCGGTGACCCGCCGCGGGGTCGAAGGGGCCGTGCACCCGAAAGCCGTAGCGCTGACCCGGGGTGATGTTCGGCAGGTACGCGTGCCAGACGTAGCTGTCCACCTCGTCAAGCGGGATCCGCGATTCGCTGCCGTTGTCGTCGATCAGGCACAGTTCGACACGTTCGGCGATCTCGGAGAACACCGAAAAGTTGGTTCCCGCGCCGTCGTAGGAGGCGCCGAGCGGATAAGGGGTGCCCGGCCACACGGTCGCGAGCCTGGGCTGGGGCCTGTTGGCGTCGTGCGCCGCCGTGCCAGTTCGCGAGCCTGGATTGTTCGTCGGCATCACATGACCTTATCCGCGCGTCCGGCGTGGCGACCGGTTACCACCAACCGGTGCTGAGCCCGATCTGGCGGCCCAGTTCTGCCGTCATGGTCCGCACGTAGGTGGGCGACAGGTGGTGGGCGCCGTGGTAGATCAGGACGTTTCCCTCGACCGGCCGGCAGACGTCGGCGCGGCAGATCGCGTCCGACATGTCGAGCACCTTGAGCAGCGGGAACTGGGCGACGAAGTCGAGGGTCTGGTTGCGATCGGACAGCACGTCGGAGCGTTTGACCGCGCAGGTCTGCGGGGTGCCGCCCTTCTTGGCCAGGCAGTCAGCGGGGTCGAAAGGCTTGCCGTCTTTGACCAGCCAGGGCGTGTCGCGCATACCGAGGATCGGAATGTTGTTGTCGGACAACGTTTGCCAGATCCCGATGTAGGTCGCCGGCATCACGTCGCCGGCCTTGATGTTCCAGGGGCGGGTCGTGGTGGTGAACACGTAGTCGGGCCGGTCGTCGACCAGCTTGTTCATCGTCCGCTGCACCCATTCACGGCACTGCATGTACGGGGCGTTGTTGCCCATGATCAGCGGCACTTCCTCGGTGGACAGCGGGCAGCCCATCTTGAGATAGGTGACCACTTTGAAGTGATGCATGTGGCCGAGCAGGTCGAGCGCGGGCAGCCAGTGCTCCGCGTGCGACCCGCCGGCCAGGGCGATGGTGCGAGTCGCGGCCACATCGCCGTAGGCGCAGTTGACGACGGTCGGGTTGACGAAGTCGCTGATGCAGCCGTCCCGGGTCGAGACCGGAAGGTCGTCCTTGATCTCCAGGACGGTGGGCCGCATCGGCAGCGCCGGCACCCGCGCGTGTTCGGTCAGGGCGCGCGCGCCGGGGTAGTCCTGCGGGTTGAGCACGCTGAGTTCCTTGCCCGCCGCCCGCAGGACCGTGACGTGCTGACGCCAGCTGAACGACGTCGCGGTGAGCGTGACGCCGAGCAGCACCACCAGCGATCCCAGCGCCATCGTCGGGCGGCGCAGGCGCACCCACAGGGGGATGGTCGCCGGCGAGGCGGCGGCCGGTGCCCGGTACCGCAGCGGGTCCTCGACGAGCCGCGTGGTCAGGTAGGCCAGCACTCCGGATACCAGCAGCACCACAGTGCCGTCGACGAAGCCGGCGTGCCGGTGGCCGCTGTAGGACAGCCAGAAGATGAGCAGCGGCCAGTGCCACAGGTACAGCGAGTAGGCCATCGCGCCCAGCGCCACCAGAGGGCCGGCCGCCAGCATCCGGTTGGGCAGCGGCATGCGATCGTCGGCGCCGGCCCGCAGGTTGGCCCCGGCAAGGATCATCAGCATGGTGGCCCCGACGGGGACCAGCGCCCAGGGGCCCGGGAATTCCTTGACGCCGTCGATCAGGGCCCCGCACGAGACGATCGCGGCCAGCGCGACCGTCGCGGCGACGGTGCGCAGCCACATCGGCCACCGCACGTGAGGCACGAGGGCGCCGACGAGCGCGCCGATGAGAAGCTCCCAGGCCCGGGCGAAGCTGTCGTAATAAGCGATCGCCTGGTTGTCCCGGTGCGCGACGATCGCGTAGACGAACGAAGCCACCGTGAGCGCGCTGAGCAGGACGAGGAAGAGGGTCCGCAGCCTGGTGCCCAACCTGCGCCCGAACAGGTAGGCGCAGCCTGCGACCAGCAACAGGAAGGCGATGTAGAACTGCCCCTGCACCGACATGGACCAGATGTGCTGCAGGGGAGTGACCGCTTCGCCGGCCCGCAGGTAGTCGGACTCGGTGTTGGCCAGCTCCCAGTTCTGGTAATAGCCCAGGCTGGCCAGGCTCTGATCGGCGAACGTTTCCCAGCGGGTCTCCGGTTGCACCAGGACGGTCAGGAGGCCGCAGCCGGCCAAGACCACGACCAGGGCGGGAAGCAGGCGGCGCACCAACCGCACCACCTCGGCGACCGGTGACAGCGAGAGGTCCGGGTTGAGTGCGGCGCGCAGGATCTTCCCACCGAAGAAGAACCCGGACAGCGCCAGGAACACGTCCACCCCGCCGGAAACGCGGCCGAACCAGATGTGGAACATGGCGACGAGCGCGATGGCGACGCCGCGCAACCCGTCGAGGTCGTAGCGGTAGAAGTCCCCGGCGCGCGCCGGCGCCGGTTCCGCGGCGGCAACCGGTGGGCGGCTCGGTGACAGGGTCGGCATGGTTGACCGCCAATTTACCGAAAACCGCCACCCGCTCCCGACGGGAGCGAGTGGCGGGTGTCCGGCGCGTCAGGGAGTGCCGCGCGCGGGTTTACCGCGTGATGCCGTACGGGGCCGGCTGCGCCGGCGCCTGCTGCGTCGGCGGCTGCAGCAGGGGGAGTTGCTGCAGCGGCGCCTGCTGCGTCGGAACCTGCTGGGCCGGGGCCTGCTGAACCGGGGCCTGCTGGACGGGCGCCTGCTGCAGCGGGGCCTGTTGCGTCGGCACTTGCTGCAGCGGGGCTTGCTGCGCCGGCGCCTGCTGGACCGGGGCCTGCTGGGCGGGGAGCTGCTGCGCCGGCGCCTGCTGGAACGGCGTCTGCTGGGTCCCCAGGACACGGACCAGGTAGGGCGTCATGCCGTTGGCGCGCACCGGCGACACCTGGACGACGTCACCCACCTCCAGCATCTGGTTGTTGCCGAGGTACATCGCGACGCTCTGCGTGCCACCAGGTCCGTAGAAGATCAGGTCGCCGCGTTGTGCTTGCTGGGGCAGGACCTTCTGCCCGAGCCGGTACATCTCGCCGGAGGAGCGCGGCAGCTTGATGCCCGCGCCGGCGTAGGCGTACTGCATCAGGCCCGAGGCGTCAAAACCGACGGTCATGGCGCCGGTGCCCTTGCCGCGGGTTGGGCCGGTGACACCGCCGCCGGCCCAGGAGAACGGCACGCCGCGCTGCGAAAGGCCGCGCATGACGACGACGTCGGTGGCCTGTTGGTAGTCCATCGATCGGGTGCCCGGGTCGGCGGCCGCGATGCTGGCGGTGACCACCGGGGCCACCAGCATCGCGACACCGATCGCGAAAGCGTAGATGCGTTTCATTGGGATCCCACCTTCTTGGGTCCTGGGCCTCCGTCGCGGTGACTTCGCGCGTCGGCCGCTAGTGCAGGCGGCTTCGAGGTTGAGGGCCTTCCCCCCTCAGGGCCCGACGCCGCTGCATGACGCTTGGCATGAAGCCGGTCGGCTCAGCCGTCCAGATTCACACCAGTCACTACAGACACTTCTACAACACAATTCGCGGGCGGAAAATACCTGGTGAGGTCCACAGGGGATTTTTTGTCGGAACGTGACCGGACGGTGACTGGCGGGCCGAATCGGGCCCGCGCAGTTGTGATTTGGGTCTCAGCCCGCTCAGAGCCAGTAGCGCGCGCTGAAGGCGGTCAGGATCGAGCCGGCCACGGAGGCGACCACCAGGAGGGCTAGCGACAGCACGGGCCAGAACGACATGTACCAGCCCTTCAAGAGGGAAACGAACGGGCCGATCGCGGCCGCGGCGATCGCGGCGCCGATGCCACCCCACACCAGCGGGCGGATGTAGTAGTCGACCCCGAAGGGGACCGGTCCGCATTCTTCCCCTACGCAGACGTTCGCGAGGAAGCCGAAAAGCCGCGCCGGCCACGTCGTCGCCGTCGCCAGGACCACCAGCAGCACCAAAAGCGAGACGGTGCAGATGACGTCCCAGGGGACTATCCGCAGGCGCAGCACCCGAGGTGGCTCGTGGCTTGGCTGCTCGGGCTGGTCGGGCGCGTCGCGCGTGTCGGGCGTCGGCGGGACGGCGATGCGGTCACCCGGATTGGGGTCCATGGCCCTAGATGGTCCCCGATGGCCGCGAATTGTGCGAGCCGGCTGCTTTACGCTCGGTCTCTATGCCTGCGACCAGGGCGCGGTTGACGCCCGAGGAAATCAGCGCGATCGACGCGGCGCACCTCTGGCACCCCTACAGCACCATCGGCGCGGAGGCGGTGGCGCCCGTGGTGGCCGTCGCGGCCAGCGGCACCCGGCTGACGCTGATCCGGGACGGCCGTGAGATCGAGGCGCTCGACGCGATGAGCTCCTGGTGGACCGCAATCCACGGGCACGGCCATCCCGAGCTGGACGCGGCGCTGACCGCGCAGCTGGGCGTGATGAACCACGTCATGTTCGGGGGGCTGACCCACGAACCGGCCGCCCGGCTGGCACAGCTGCTGGTGGACATCACCCCGGCGGGGCTGGACACGGTTTTCTTCAGCGACTCCGGGTCGGTGTCGGTCGAGGTCGCGGTGAAGATGGCCCTGCAGTACTGGCGCAGCCTGGGCCGCCCCGGCAAGCACCGCCTGATGACCTGGCGGGGCGGCTACCACGGGGACACCTTCACGCCGATGAGCATCTGCGACCCCGACGGCGGCATGCACGCGCTGTGGACCGACATCCTGGCCCGGCAGGTGTTCGCCCCGCAGGTGCCGCGCGAGTACGACCCCGCCTACGTCGCGACGTTCGAGGCGCAACTGAGCCAGCACGCCGCCGAACTGGCGGCCGTCGTCGTCGAGCCCGTCGTGCAGGGGGCTGGCGGGATGCGCTTTCACGACCCCCGCTACCTGCGCGACCTGCGCGAGCTGTGCCGCCGGCACGACGTGCTGCTCGTCTTCGACGAGATCGCGACCGGGTTCGGCCGCACCGGCGAGCTGTTCGCCGCCGACCACGCCGGAGTGAGCCCGGACATCATGTGCGTCGGCAAGGCCATGACCGGCGGGTACCTCAGCATGGCCGCCACGCTGTGCACGACCGACATCGCCCGCACGATCAGCTCGGGGGAGGCCGGCGCACTGATGCACGGCCCCACCTTCATGGCCAATCCGCTGGCCTGCGCGGTGTCGGTGGCCAGCGTCGAACTGCTGCTCGGCCAGGACTGGCGCGCGCGGGTGGCCGAGATCGGGGCCGGGCTGGCCTCTGGGCTCGAACCGGCGCGGGCGCTCCCCGGTGTCCGCGACGTGCGGGTGTGTGGCGCCATGGGCGTGATCGAATGCGCCGGGCCGGTGGACCTGGCCGTCGCCACTCCGGCGGCGCTGGACCGCGGCGTCTGGCTGCGCCCGTTCCGCAACCTGGTCTACGCGATGCCCCCGTATATCTGCTCGGGCGAGGAGATCGGGCAGATCAGTTCCGCGATGCTCGAGGTCGCCCGGCTCGTCGGCTGAGCCGTCCTGGTGACTCAGTGAACTCTCAGGAGATTCTTCGATGCCGGCTAGCTTGGCTCAAAGGGTCCTCAAAGTCGCCGGCCCCACACTGATCCCCATGACACGTGAGTCGCTCTGCGCGGACCTGATCGAACGCTACCTGTCCACGTGCGACGTCCGCTTCCTGCAGGACGAGCGCGGCGGCGCATATTTCTTCGTGCCCAGTGCCGATCACCAGCGGCTGCGTGTCCACCTGGAGATCTCCCCCTCGTTTGGGGACGTGCTGACCGTCCAGGTGACTCCCGCGAACGCCTTTCCGGTCGCCGACCGTCGGCGGCTGACGCACATGGCCGATGCGTGGAACCGGCGGAATCGCGACGTCACCGCCGTCGTGCAGGGCTGCTCGGATCCACAGCGCATCGCCGTTGTGGCCCGTCGATCCCAGTGGATCCGCGAAGGCATCTCTTTCGACCGGTTCGGCTCTTTCGTCGACCGCACCCTCGCGGCGGCCATCGATCTCTTCGCCGAGTTGGCGCCGGTTGTCGAGGTCCCGTCGACGACGCATCCGCTCCTGCGCGACGCCGGCTGACGTTCCGGTTCAGGTGGCCTACGGCCTGTCCGCTGCACCGCGCCGAGGCCAGACACCTCGGTATGGCATCGCGTCGGCGAGCTCGCTAGGTGTGGCAAGCCGCCCGTCTCGGCGCAAAGCTGTCCAGTCGCGGCCAGTTTGCAGTGCCGGCAGTTTGGTGTCCGTCGGGATCAGGAACTCCCAGCAGCGTTCTACTTGTGTGCAAGAAGCGCCACGCGCGATTCAATTTGTATGTAAGGTCCCTACCGAGCGTGACCGCGGGCATGCTTCGCGCTTTGCCGCCGGGTTTGGTGAATGACCAGGTGGGAGGATAGATATGTCGTATATTTTGGCGACGCCGCAGTTGATGGCGGCGGCCGCAGCGGATGTTGCGGCTGTTGGTTCGGCGGTCAGCGCTGCCCACCTGGCGGCGGCCGCCCCGACCATCGCGGTGATACCGGCGGCCGCCGATGAGGTGTCGGCGAGCGTCGCGCAGGTGTTCTCGCGGGCGGCCCAGGAGTTCCACACGCTGGCCGGAAAGGCCGTGGCGTTTGGAGAGCAGTTTGTCCAGCACTTGACTGCCGGTGCGGGCTCGTACCTGGCCGCTGAGACGGCCAACGCCGCGTCGTTGCTGCACATCACTGCGAGCGCCGGCTCGGCTGCCAGTGTCATACCCAACGTGCCGGGCCTGTCCGGCGCGCTCAACGGTCTCGCGCTGCTGGGACACACCGCATTGTTCCTGGGGCAGGCCGTAGTATTTTTATTGGAGACCATTCCATTTTTCTTGGAGGCCATTCCGTTCGTCACAATTCTCACGACATATCTCACGCTGGGTGCGACGTTTCTGACGCTGGCTTTTGCGGATCTATTTTTAAAGGCGGCATTGCTCTTCGGGCTCGGGATATCGGTCCCGTTCTGATTGGCTTAGTCGATCGCAATTAAATTTTCATAATGACCGGGTCGGAGGACAAAGATGTCGTATGTGTTGGCGGCGCCGGGGATGATGGCGGCGGCGGCAGCGGACGTGGCGGCTGTTGGTTCGGCGGTCAGCGCTGCCCACCTGGCGGCGGCGGTGCCGACCGTCTCGGTGATTCCCGCGGCCGCCGATGAGGTGTCGGCGAGCGTCGCGCAGGTGTTCTCGGGGGCGGCCCAGGAGTTTCACGCGCTGGCCGCAAAGGCGGCGGCGTTTGGGGAGCAGTTTGTTCAGCACTTGACCACCGCCGCGGGCTCGTATGTGGCCGCTGAGGCGGCCAGCACCGCGTCGTTGCTGCAGTCAACCGCGAGTGCCGGCTCGGCCGCCAGCGTCATACCCAACTTGCCGAGCCAGTTATTCAGTGCTGTAACGGGTCCGCTGACTTTGTTATCGACTTTTGTCGCCGAGTTCCGCGCATTGGCATCTCTGGCATACTTTGATTCATATCTCGGGTTGGTTGTGGCTTACGAGTTGTCCGTTTTGGTGGAGCAGCTGTTGAAGTCCGTTCTGCCTTCTTTCGGCGTGCCTATCCCGTTTTAATTGCCGTCCGCTGATTGCTCTGCGTCGTGTGAAGCCGGTGCCGCCGCGAACCGTTCGGGGCGACGCCGACCAGAGTGCGGGGGAAGCGCTCGGCCACATCGCTCGCGGCCTTGAAGTCAGCCCGCGTGCCGGATGGCTCACCGTCACGTCGGATTCATGTTCCGTGAAAAGCCGTAGGCGACGACTTCAGTCCGCCTAGAATCCTTGTGGTCTGACGGTGGAGGACCGCCCGGGCCTAGCGACAATCGGGGGCTTGCTAGTAGGTGGACCGACATGTCGTATGTGATCGCGGCGCCGGAGATGATGACATCGGCGGCAACGGAGTTGGCAACTGTCGGCGCGAACCTCGGCGCGGCCCACGCGGCTGCTGGGGGCGCGACCCTTACCGTGACGCCCGCCGCTGCCGATGAGGTGTCGGCGGCCGTCGCGGGGCTGTTCTCCCGTGCCGCCCAGGAGTATCAGGCCCTGGCCGGGCAGGCGGCGGCGTTTCATGAGCAGTTTGTGCAGCACTTGGCTGCCGGCGCGGGCTCGTACCTGGCCGGTGAGGCCGCCAACACCGCGGTACTGCAACCCTTGGTTGGGGGGGCGGCCTCGTCCACCAGCGCAGCCGCGTTTCCCAGCTCGATACTCGGTTTGTTCAACGGTGCACTGAGCCAATTGCTCAACGTGTTACCACCGGGCTTTTTGAATTCACTAGAACATTACGTTATTCAACAACTTCTTCTGCTCCTCTACGCATTCGCCTATGTGTCGGCGGAGGTATTGAAAATGATCATCCCGATTCTGGCGCTGGGGATGCCGATTTTTGGGTAGCGGCACAGTGTCACAGCCGGCTCATCCGCCGGTGTCGAGTGCTCGCTTAATGGAAATACCGGATCCCTGGTGAGTGGCGAGCGCCGGCCTAGACCGAGAGCCTCGGGAGCTCGGTTGTGACCGCGTCGTCGGCGACGTCGTCGTGCAGCAACAATTCTCGTACCAGCGGACGCGGTCCCTCGGATCGAAGCATGAAACTGGCCGGGCGCGGACGGACTACCTGAGGCCACCAGAACCAACGCCCGAGCAGCGCGGCGATTGACGGTGTCATGAACGAGCGCACGACCAACGTGTCGAACAACAGCCCCAGGCCGATGGTGGTACCGACCTGACCGATAATCCGCAAATCGCTGAAAATCATCGAGGCCATGGTGAAGGCGAACACAAGTCCCGCGTTCGTCACGACCTTGCCCGTGCCCCCCATGGCGCGGATAATTCCGGTGTTGATGCCTGCGGCTATTTCCTCTTTCATCCGGGATACCAGCAGCAGGTTATAGTCAGAACCCACCGCCAACAGGACGATCAAGGACATCGGAAGCACCATCCAGTGCAATTTGATGCCGAGAAGATACTGCCAAACAAGTACCGAAAGCCCAAATGAGGCGCCCAGCGAAAGCACGACCGTACCCACGATAACCAGCGCGGCCACGAAGCTGCGCGTCAGTACGAGCATGATGACGAAAATCAGGCAGAGTGCACCGACGAACGCAATCCGCAGGTCATATTTCGAGCCGTCCTGGAAGTCCTTGAAGGTCGACGCGGTGCCGGCGAGATAAATCTGGGCGTCCTTCAGGGGCGTCGTCTTGAGCGCCTCCTCGGCCGCGGCCCTTAGTTGATCGATGCGCGCTATGCCCTCGGGAGTCCCGGGATCGCCCCGATGCAGGATGATGAATCGGGCCGCTTTGCCGTCCGGGGACACGAAAGAACTTTCTGCGCGCTGGAAGTCCGGATTCGCGAAAACTTCCGGGGGCAGATAGAAGGAGTCGTCGTCCCTGGCCGCGTCGAACGCCTGCCCCATGGCGGTGGCATCCCGGCCAGAATCGTCCATCTGGCCGAAAGTCCCGGACATGGTGCTGTGCATCGTCAGGAGCATCGCCCGCGCATCTTCCTCTATCGCGATCAGCCGCGGCATCGGTTTGGTTAATTCTGGCAACAGCAGGTCCAGCTTGTTGAGATCGTGCACGATATCGGTGAGTTTGTCGCTCAACTCGTAGACACCGTCGACGAGGTCAAATATCGATCGCAACGACACGCATATTGGTATATCGTAGCAGTGCTTTTCCCAATAAAAGTAGCTACGAATCGGTCTCCAAGTATCCTCAAAATCTGCAATGCTATCTCTCAACTCATAAACAAGTTGAGCCATCTCATTCGTTTTGACGATCGTGTGGTGAGTAAGTTCATTCATCCGCAACTGAATGGCGTATAGACGTTTCGTGATAACGATTTGCTGCGCCAGCATATCGGCCTCTTTGAGGATATCGTTGAGAGTGCCTTCTGTGGTTTTCATGCTTTGCAGCATGGCCGCATTTTGCATGCTGATGATAAAGGGTATCGAAGTGTGTTCGATCGGTGTCCCTTCGGGTCGCGTTATGCCTTGCACGCGTGAAACGCCCGGAACGCGAAAAATTCGCTTTGCAAGCTTGTGCAGCACTAGAAAGTCCGCTGGATTGCGCATGTCATGATCAGTTTCGATCATCAAAATCTCGGGCATCATTCGCGATTGCGAGAAATGACGGTCAGCGGCCGTATAGCCCAAATTCGCCGGAATGTCTTTCGGCAGATAGAGCCGGTCGTTATAGCTCGTTTTGTAGCCGGGCAGCGTCACCAAACCGATCAGTGCGACTGCCAACGTCGTGACCAGAATCGGTGCCGGCCAGCGGACGATCGCCGTGCCGACCCCGCGCCACCGGCGCTGGGCGATTCGCCGTTTGGGGTCGCACATACCGAAGCGACTGGCGACCGCCAGCACTGCCGGCACCAGCGTGAGTGCCACCGCGACCGCGACGAGCATGCCGACGGCGCACGGCACGCCTATCGTCTGGAAGATCGGCAACCGGGTAAAGCTCAGGCACAACATTGCCCCGGCGATCGTCAAACCGGAACCCAAGACGACGGGAGTGACCCCGCGGTAGGTGGTGTAGTAAGCCGTCTCGGGGTCCTCGCCGGCCTGACGCGCCTCCTGGTACCGGCCGAAGAAGAATATGCCGTAGTCGGTTCCGGCGGCCATCGCGAGCGCCACCAGCAGATTGATGGCGAACGTGGAGAGTACGACGATGCTGTTGTCGGCCAGAAATGCGATGATTCCCCGGGCCGAAAGCACTTCGATCCCGACTCCGATCAACAACAGCACCACCGTGGTCACCGAACGGTAGACCAGAAGCAGCACCACAAAGATGATCACGGCGCCGATCAGCGTCATTTTCAGAATGGATTGGTTGCCGCTGCGCACCATGTCCGGAACCAGCGCTGCCGGGCCGGTGACATGGACCTCGATACCGGGTGGTGGCGGAGTCTGCTTCACGATATTCCGGACCGCCGCCACGGATTCCTGTCCCAAGGTGGTGCCCTGGTTGCCGGCGAGATTCAATTGCACATATGCGGCCTTGCCATCGGGGCTTTGCACACCCCCCGCCGTGAGGCGGTCTCCCCACAAATCCTGTACGAATTCAACATGCCGCGGGTCGGTTCTCAACTTGCGTATTAATTCGCGGTAGTAGGTGCGGGCCTCGTCGCCGAGCGGTTGCTGTCCCTCCAGCACGATCATCGCGAAGCTGTCCGAATCGGATTCTTTGAAGAGCTTGCCCATCCGTGTCATGGCGTGCACCGAGGGCGCGTCTTGAGCGACCAATGGCACCGAATGCTCTTCGCCGACCCGTTCGAGCGGTGGAACCCCGAAAGTCACGGTGAGCGTCACCGCCACCCACGCCAGGATGATGAAGGGCGAGAGCTTGCGGATCGTCCGCGCTGTGAAAGGGGGCCGAGGGCTTTCGGTGCTCATGTGGCCGTCAACCGGGAGAAGCTAACCGCGCCCGCTTCGTGCGAAGTCGTCTCGGTCTTGACCACACCGGGCACCTCGATACGGCAGCCCCTGCTGTCGCTATCGCTGTGTACCACGATGCTCCCACGGGTCGCCGACTTTGCGCTGAGCTGGAAATCTGCCACTGGGGTGCCGCTATCTCAGCAATAGGGCGCGAACCAACGGACGGGGGCCGGTCGGGCGAAGTAATGCACTGGCCGGGCGCGGGCGCACCTGTTGCGGCCACCAGAACCAACGGCCCAGCAGTGCGGCGATGGACGGGGTCATGAACGCGCGCACGATCAGAGTGTCGAAGAGCAGGCCGATCCCGATCGTGGTGCCCATCTGGCCGATGCTGAGCAAATCGCTAACCAGCATGGACGCCATCGTGAAGGCGAACACCAGGCCCGCATTCGTAACGACCTTGCCGGTACCACCCATTGCCCGAATTATGCCGGTGTTGATACCGGCGCCAATTTCCTCTTTCATCCGGGAGACAAGCAGCAAATTGTAGTCCGACCCGACAGCCAAAAGGAGGATCACTGACGTGGCGAGAATCGCCCAGTGGATCTGTATGCCGAGCAAGTCCTGCCAGACCAGCACGGACAGCCCGTAGGACGCCCCTAGCGACAGCAATACGGTGCCGACGATGACGAGGGCTGCGACAAAGCTCCGCGTCATCAGCAGCATGATGATGAAAATGAGGCAGAGCGCGGCGACGACCGCGATGATGAGGTCGATCGTGGAACCGACGACGAGGTCTTTGGTGATCGCTGCGGTGCCGGTGAGGTAGATCCTCGAGTCTTCCAGCGGTGTTCCCTTGAGTGCCTCCGCGGCGGCACTCTTTATCGCATCCACCCGCGAGATGCCCGCGGGCGAGGCGGGATCTCCCTTCTGTGAAATGAGCATGCGCATGTTCTTCCCGTCCGGCGACAAGAACACGTCGATGATTCGTTTGTAGTCCTTATTCTTGAACGCGTCTGGCGGCAGATAGAAAGAATCGTCATTTTCCGCCTTGTCGAACGCCTTCCCCATGGCAGTTGCGTTATTGCCGTTCTCGTCCATCTGGCCGATGGTTCCCGACATCGTGCTATGCATGGTCAGCATCATGGCTCGCATGCTTTTCATGATCGCGATCATCGGCGGGAATTCGGCGGCGAGTTGCGGCATGAGCACATCAAGCTGATCGAGGTCTACCAGCACTTCCTGAAGCTTATCGGTAAGGGCGTCGACACCGTCGATTGCATCAAACAGCGAGCGCAATGAGTAGCAGACCGGGATATCGTAGCAGTGCTTTTCCCAGTAAAAATAGCTGCGAATCGGCCTGAAGAAATCCTCGAAATCGGAGACATGATCCCGCAATTCGTTCGTGATCGCCTGCATTTCGTGAGTTTCCTGGATCATGTGATGGGTCGTGGCAACGAGGCTACGAATTAGGTCATACATGTGCTCCATGATCCTGATAGTTTCTGCTAACTGGTCGGCCTGCTTGAGCATGTCATTCATACGCGCTTGCTGGAAGCCCATGCTTTGTGACATGGCGGCCTGTTGCAAACTCAACATGAAAGGTATCGACGTGTGTGCCAGCGGGGTTCCCTGAGGCCTAGTGACGGCCTGCACCTGAGAGATGCCCGGAACATTGAGGATGGCCTTTGCCAGTTTATTCAGCACTAAGAAATCTGCCGGATTGCGCAGATCGTGGTCAGACTCGACCAATAGGATTTCGGGCGTCATCATCGCCGATGGGGGAAAATGTCGCGCTGCAGCAGCAATTCCCAAATTGGCTGGAATATCTTTGGGGATGAACTTCTGGTCATTGTAGCTAGGTTTGTATCCCGGGAGCGTCAAGAGTCCGACAAGCGCCACTGCCACCGTCGCGATGAGGATAGGGGCCGGCCACCGAACGATGGCCGTACCTACCCGCCGCCATCCGCGAACCCGAATCTTCCGTTTTGGCTCGAACAGGCCGAAACGGCTTCCTAGGGCCAAAACTGATGGAACCAGCGTGAGCGCGACCGCGACCGCGACCAATACTCCTACCGCGCAAGGGATGCCTAGGGCCTTGAAAAAGGGGAGTCGGGTAAAGGTGAGGCAGAATAGCGCGCCGGCGATCGTCACACCGGACGCCAAGACGACCTTGGCGACCCCTCGGTAGGTGGTGTAAAAGGCCGCTTCCCGGTCCTGGCCAGACTGACGAGCTTCATGATATCGCCCGATGAAAAATATCCCGTAATCGGTTCCGGCCGCGATGCCGATGGATACCAGGAGATTGACACCGAAGGTGGTCAGACCAAGAAGCCCATGATGGCCAAGGAAGGCGACAGTTTCACGGGCCGCCTGCAGTTCTAGCCCTACCACCAGCAATAAAAGAATTACTGTAGTGATCGAACGGTACACAAGAAGCAACATGATCAGGATCACCGCGACGCTGACCGCCGTCATCGTGATGATGGTCCTGTCGCCACTGTGGCCCATGTCGGCAGCGACCGCCGCGGGCCCGGTGACATACGCATTCACCCCAGGCGGCGCGGGCGTCCGCGCGACGATTCGCTGGACCGCTTCGATCGATTCGTTCCCCAGGGTCTGCCCTGGGTTGCCGGCGAGAACCAGCTGCACATATGCGGCTTTGCCATCGGCGCTCTGCACGGCGCCCCTGGTGAGTTCATCACCCCAGAAGTCTTGAATGTGCTGCACATGCTTCGGATCGTCTCGCAACTGACGAACCAGACGGTCGTAATACTGGTGAGCCTCGTCGCCGAGGGGCTGCTGACCCTCCAGGACAATCGTCACCATGCCGCCGCTGGAACCGGATTGCTTGAAGTCTTCATTCGCGCGCTGAGCCGCCTTGAACGACGGCGCGTCTGTTGGATTAAGGGATACCGAACGCTCTGCCTCTACCTGCTCCAAGGAGGGCACGCTGATACCCAAGACGGCGATGATCGCCAACCACGCCAAAATGATTGCCGCAGAGAAGCGATAGATCGTCCGCGCCACCAGTGGCCGAGCGTCGTGCGGCGCTTGGTCGCTCATGCGGCCTTCTGCGTGCAGGAAACGTAAGTGCTGACTTCGTGCTCCGCGGTCTTTTCGGCCTTGACCACGCCGTCCACCAGGATGCGGCAGCCGATACTGTCAGCATCGTCCTGCGCCGCGACGTCTACGACGGTCGTCGCAGAGCCGATCGGGAACTCCAATGACCATGGCAACGGGACCGCCTTGATTCGCTGCGGATTGCCATCGCCGTCGAAGTAGCTGATCTCGGCAACACTTCCCGACGGTCCGAACACCTCATATCTCACATGCTTGGGGTTGTAGGGTTTGGCCTCATCTTTTCTGGTGTCGGAATACGCGGGCAATTTATCCGAGCCGAAGATGCCGTGCAGCCGCGAGACGGTGAAGCCTCCCGCGCCGATCACCACCAGGATGACCAGCGGGACCCACAGCCGGCGCAGGATCTGGAACATCGCAAATCCCGGGCTACGACGCCTCTTTGCGGTTCCCCCGGACGCATGAGGCGCGGGCGAAGGTTCGCTCGCAGCCCGCCGGCGAAAAAGTCGTCGGCCGGGCCGTTGGCCAGGCTCTTGACCGCCTAGCGTGGCGACATCGGACTCAGCTCGCTCAGCGTTCCGCACGCTGCCTTCAACCACCGCACCACCTTAAGCCGACACGAGTCCAATAACGGATTCTTAACATAGTCCAGGCCAACACGGTCTACCTGAGTTTTTCCATAAAGTTCCAGGTGTCCGCCCTGCGAGCGGCGCGCGGGCGGCGAAATCCGGCACGCGGCTACGCTTCCCGGGCGTTGATCGCCACCTCGACTTCTTCTTCTTGCGCGTGCGCCACCTGCTGCGCGGTGTAGCGGATGAGGAGCGCCGCCGCGCCGATGAGGATGGCCATCCCGCTCAGCCACAGGAAAGCCGTAGGTGTAGCCGTGATCCAGCGCCGTGCAATTGGGCATCGTTCATGGACTTCACCGGCGCATGGACGCCGCCCAGGTGCAGCGTGCGCGACATGATGACGCCGTGGATGACGGCCAGCATGATCGGCGCGCCCAGGCTCGGCGGCACCGTCGAGATCGCCGACGCGGGCCCGAAGTTGTTCAGGGCCGATGCTGGCAATCGGCGCGGCTTCCAGGCCATCTAGTCAACATAAGTGCAATAGCGATTTCCGAACGAAATTAGAGGACTGGCCGGGGGCCGGTACGTGGCTCAGGTCTCGGCCGGCCGATTCGCTAGTCCGCCTCGCCCGTCAGGCCGAACTCGGCCAGCGTGCGCAAGGCGAGTTCACGCAAAGCAGGCTTGGTGTTATCGGCGCCCGGTTGGTAGGCCACGACGGTGATGTAAATCTTGCCGATCCCCGGCGTGCGGCAAGACACCACCTGCATGTGGCCGCCCGTCCGCTCGAGTTGCTGTCGGGTTTCGTTTTGCCTCGTGCCCCGCGCCCAGGCGTGCTCGCACTGGGTGCCGTCGGCACGGCTCACCACCATGCCGGCGTCGCCCAGGTTGGAATAAACCACCGGCAGATCGGGGTCGTTGAGCTGCGCGTCAATTCCTTGTCTCCACATCCGCTCGGGCGTGAACGGGGCGAGCGGAGCGAGTTGCAACGCCTCGTCCGGCGTTTCAAGTCGACCGTTTAGTGCCTCCTTGATAGCGACCCGTGCCTCGCTCAGATCCTTCGTTATCGACGTCGTGTCGAGGCTGATGCGGGCAAAGTTCACCGCGACCGCACGCGTGTCGTCCTCCGTGCGCTCGGCCATCACGATTCGCAGGGTGACGGCGCCGTCGGTGCTACGCCTACGACCCAGGTGCTCCGCGAGTTTCGCGGCGAATGCGGCGGCGAGCGTGGTCCCCGTGCCGCCGAGGGCCGCCGCCTGCGCATCCCAGTCGGCCTGGTCGACGAGGACCGCGACTCCGGGCAGAATCACCGGCTCGTCGCCGTCGTCTGTGCGGCGGACGACGGGCGGGGGTTGCGTTGGTGACGCGGCAACATCGAGTCGCTGGCGGCGGAACAATTTCGCGGCCGCGACCAGTGCCCGGCCGACCTCGGGTGCGTCTCGAACCACTTGACGGGCGTCCTGAAGCACCGCGGCCAACCGGGTGCGGGAGCGTCGCGGCGGGTAGCCGAGATCGCGATTGTTGCCCAGGACCGCATCGGCTACGGCTACGAGACCCCCGACGCCGTCAATTAAGTAGTGGGAGAGCACCAAGGTGACTGCGGTCGAGCCGTCCGTCAGAGGGAGCACGCTGAGATGCCAGGCGGGTCCCGATTCGGGGTCAACCGGTACTTGCGAGCGTTCGTCGGCCCAGTCGCTGAGTTCAGCGCGCGGACGGGCGCACTCGGCAAAATTGATATCCGACGGCCCCCGATCCAAGACCCACCTGTGCCGCCCGAACGGCAGCGGTGAAGGTTCGATGAGCCGTCCGGACAACCCGTAGCCGAGATTGTGGTGAAAACGTCTCAAGCCATCGAAGTCGATTGGGTGCTCGTAAACCCATACGACCTGCATGACTTCCGTTTGGCCAATGGCGCGTTGTCCGCAGTAGAAGGCTTGGTCCGTCAACGCGAGCAGGTTGTCCGGCCGCTTATCGCCGCCGGGTGCTCGACGGCGTAAGGACTTGCGCGCGGGGCGGGTCCGGGTTGTCACTGACTGCCTCCGATATCACAGCGTGGGGCCGCGCCGCCGCGGGGCGTCGACCCGGTCATGGCGGCCCACACCGCGCAGGACGGCGTGGGCCTCGATGGGGTGGAACCAAACGAATCGAATCAGGTTAGCCCCGAGGACTTCGGCGCGGCCCAGGATTTGACGAAGACAGCGCCAGCCCATGATTTACCTGCGAGATGTTGAGACCCGCCGCCACCGCGTTGGCCGTAGGCGCCCGAATACGGAGCGACACTCCCGATATTGCAGAAATCGCACGGCCGTCCGGTAGGGCACTTACGGTGTTGTGGTGATTAAGGGTCGACTAACCGTCTCGGAGTGCGTTGCGAGAACTTCCTCCATCGGTTCAGGGGGTCGCGTGCCGAGCGTGGCGTCTAGCGGCGAGCTTTGCCGGTGAGTGACATCCCGCCGTCGGGGCCTGCGGTCCGTCCGGTCGCCCTATTCGTCCTGGGCTTTGCCCGGTCCGGCACATCGGCGCTGACGCGCGTTCTCTCGCTGTGCGGTGCGACGCTCCCGCCCAGGCTGCTGGGTGCCACCGCGCGTTACCCCGCTGGCTTTTGGGAGCCGCGTCCAGCCGTCCACCTCAACGGGGCAATCCTGCGCCGCCACGGCAGCGCTGGGTTCGACCCGACGCTGCGCCTGCAGGAGGAGGGCGCGCTCGACGCCGATGCGAAGGCCGCCTACATCGCCAAGATTCGGGCGTACCTCAGCACGTTGCCGGCAGCGCCGCTTGTGGTCATCAAGGACCCGAAGATAACGGCACTTTCCGACATGTGGTTCGAAGCGGCGCGCCAGGCCGGATTCGATCCCGCGGCCGTGATTGCAGTGCGCCACCCGGTCGAGGCCAGTAAGTCAATTGCGGCGGCCGCTCGAACCTCACCGGAGTTCGGCGGCGCCTTGTGGTTGAAATACAGTCTGCTGGCCGAGAAGACGACGCGCGATTTGCCCCGCGTGTTCGTCGAGTACGACAACCTCATGGACGATTGGCGTCGGGAGGTAAAGCGAATTTCCGCGGCGATCGCAACCGAACTGGATACCCGCGATGGGAGCGCCGTCGAGGAGTTTCTCGCGCCCGCGCTACGCCACCACCGACACTTCGGTCCGGTGACCGAGTTTTTCGGCACGGACTGGATGTCCGCGGCCTACGAAGCGCTGAGTGCGGCCGCCCGCGACGAGCCAGAGGATCAATCCGCGCTTGATCGCGTCTACGAGTCGTATCGCGCAAGCGGCCAAGGCTTCCGGAATGCACTTGACGACTACTACCACCTCCGCAAGCTTTACCGGCTCGTCCCGATATCGCTCGTGAACCTGTTCCTCGAGGCCAACGCTATCGTTCGCAGGCGCAGCGGAACCTGGGCCTAGGCGTTGAGCGGAGTGCTCGGCACGAGTGTCCGGTCCTGGGTTATGCTGCCCGTCGGCTGAGCCGGGAGTGTGAGTCTGCCCCCGTCGCCGCGCACAAGGCGCACGGAAAGTGGAGGGCCAAGACCGGGCCATGAAATTCGTGCTGACGTTCTATGGAACCCGCGGCGATGTCGAGCCCGGCATCGCAGTCGGTCGTGAGCTGCTGCGCCGGGGCCACGAGGTGCGCATGGCTGTGCCGCCCGACCTGGTTGGGTTCGCCGAGTCGGTTGGACTCGAGGCGACCGCCTACGGCCCGGATATGGAGGCTTGGCTGGAGGTAACGCGCAACTTCTGGACGCGACTGTTCCGCAACTTCTGGAAGATCCAAGATGTCAAGAGATTGTTGCGGGAAGCTCGGGAGCCCGGTATCCGATGCTGGGCCGAGATGAGCGCGACGCTGACCTCGCTGGCAGACGGGGCAGACGTCCTTCTCACCGGCATGAGTTACCAGGAGTTGGCCGCAAACGTGGCCGAGCACCGCGATATCCGGTTGGCGACGTTGCTTTGGTTTCCGACACGGGTCAACGGCCACCTTGTTCCCAACCTGCCGGCGCCGTTGGTCCGATCGGCGATGACGGTGTACGAGTGGCTGGTTTGGCGCGGGGTGAAGAAGGCCCAGGACGCACAGCGTCGCGAGCTGGGCCTGCCGAAGGTGACAGGCCCGGCGCCCAAACGGATCGCAGAACGCGGAGCGCTGGAAATCCAGGCGTACGACGCGGTGTGCTTTCCCGGCCTGGCCGTCGAATGGGCGAAATGGGGAGACCGGCGACCCTTCGTCGGCACACTGACGCTGCAGTTGGCGACCGATGCCGATGAGGAAGTGGCGTCGTGGATTGCCGAGGGCAGGCCGCCGATCTTCTTCGGGTTCGGCAGCATCCCGGTTGAATCTCCGGCCGATGCGATCGCGATGATCGGCGCGGCATGCGCGGAATTGGGGGAGCGGGCGTTGGTCAGCGCCGGCTGGTCGGACTTCAGCGATGTTCCCGACATCGAGCATGTCAAGGTTGTCGGCGCGGTGAACTATGCGGCCATCTTTCCGGCCTGCCGCGCCGTCGTTCACCACGGCGGTGCGGGCACGACGGCCGCGGGCCTGCGCGCCGGCGTCCCCACGTTGATCCTCTGGATGGCGGACGTTCAGTTCATGTGGGGCGCTGCGGTCAAGCGGCTGAAAGTGGGCACGGCGCGGCGCTTTTCGAGCACTACCGAGAAATCGCTGGTCTCGGACCTGCGCACCATTATGGCCCCGCAGTACGCCGCCCGGGCCCGCGAGATTGCCACCCGTATGACCGAATCCGACAAAAGCGTCGCGGCTGCCGCGGACCTTGTAGAAGAGTTCGCCGGCCTCAAGGGTATAGGTTGATTTGCTCTAAGCCTTCCGCTCAGACGCCGCCGATGCCTACGGCGAACATGGCGACCCCCGCCAACGCGACCACGCCGATTACCACCTGGCGGCGGTTCGCCGACACCCAGTCGTGCAGAAGTTGCAGTGCCGCTTGGGTTTTCGCTGGCGCGGCCAGATAGCTCAGAAGGGGGATCTCGACGACCGCGAATATCACGAACACCCATGCGAAGGCGAGGGCGACCTGCGTACCGATCGCGGCTCCCGAGGCCACGATGGTGGTGAGCACCAACAGCACGCTCAGAGGAGGAGGTCCCATTGCGAGGCCGATCACCAACGGGACCCTCAAAGATCCGCCCTCCCACGTGGTGATGGCCCGACCCTGAAACCGCCGAATAACGGATGCGTCCTGCGCCGGCGCATCCCGCTGCAAGGGTGGGATCGGCGTATTCGAGTCAGGCGCCAACGTCGACGCGCCGCCATTCGGCGCCGTCAGGAGCGCCCGGCGGCGTGCCCAGAAGCGGGCTGCCAGCAGCGCGGCGACCGTTATTGCTAGCACGCCGACACCGATTTGAATGTGATGGACGGCGGGGCTGGCGAAGGTGCGCGCGGTGCGCTGGGCAAAAGACCTGAAGGAGGGTACGAGGTGCAGCACTATCAAGGGAATCACCACGTAAGGCACACTCACCGTCATTGCACCAATCCAGTAAACGAGCAGGTTTGACACGGGCCGTGGCCGGGAGATCAAAAGAAGAACGACGCCCAGACGCACCGGATCAAACGTCAGCAGAAGCGTCAGCACCAGCAGTACTGAACTACCCCACACGCGCCGAACACTACCGTGTCGGATTTTGCGAATGGAATTGTCCGGGGCCTACCTGGGTCAATTCGGGCCGGCCGGCGTTGCGGCCCCTGAAGGACTTTCGGCAATTTCCATGCGGCCCTCAATCGCGGGTATCGGGCGCTATACTTCCGGGGCCGCGGGGGCTTTCATCGGCAAAAGGCGTTCGGGAAGTGAAAGGCCGGGTCCGCGATGAAATTTGCGTTGGCGAACTGGGGCAGGCGTGGCGATATGGAGCCCTGCGTCGCTGTGGGGCGCGAACTGGTGAACCGGGGGCACGACGTGCGCATCGCCATTCCGCCCGACCTGGTCGGCTTCGCCGAGTCGGCCGGGCTTGCGGCAGTCGCGTGCGGGCCCGAAACGCACGCCATCATGGAAATTTCCCGCAAATACTGGGCATGTTTCTTCGACAACCCGTGGAAGCTCCGGGAGCTGACGAGGTTGCAGCGCGAACTCAACGAGGGCCTCGGTCGGTGTTCGGAGGAGATGGGCGCGACGATGAAATCGATGGCCGACGGCGCCGACCTGCTGTTCGCCGGCCTGAATTTCGAGGCCCCCGCCGCCAACGTCGCGGAGTACTACGACATCCCCTTGGCCACGCTGCACTGGTTCCCGGTCCGAGCCGGCAGCCAGCTACTCCCATTCCTCCCGGCGCCGATTGGCCGCTCCGCAATGAACCTTTTGTGGTGGCTTTCTTGGCGCGGGTCGAAGAAGACCGAGGATGCGCAGCGCCGTGAACTCGGTCTCCCGGCGGCCACGAGTCCCGCGTCGCGGCGGATCACCGAACGCGGATCGTTGGAACTGCAGGCCTACGAAGAGGTGTGTTTTCCCGGGCTGGCCGCCGAATGGGCGGAATGGAATGGGCGGACACCCCCGCGAAGGCCATTCGTCGGCACGCTGACGATGGAGTTGCCGACGGATGCCGACGAGGAGGTCTTGTCGTGGATCGCGGCGGGGACTCCGCCGATTTTCTTCGGGTTCGGCAGCGTGCCGGTCGAGTCCCCGAGCGACACGCTGGCCATGATCAGCGCGGCCTGCGCGCAGTTGGGTGAGCGGGCGTTGATTTGCTCCGGCTGGAGCGACTTCGGCGACGTCCCTCCTTCCGGGCACGTCAAGGTGGTGGGCACGGTGAATTACGCCGCGATCTTTCCGGCCTGCCGCGCTGTGGTGCACCACGGCGGTGGGGGAACCTTGGCCGCCGGCCTGCGGGCCGGAGTCCCCACGCTGGTCCTCTGGATGTTGCCCGATCAGCCGCTCTGGGGAGCTGCGGTCAAACGACTGAAAGTGGGCGCCGCCCGGCGGTTTTCGGCCACTACCGAGAAGTCGTTGGTCGCGGACCTGCGTACCATCCTGGCCCCCGAATACCGCGCCCGCGCCCGTGAGCTGGCGACCCGGGTGACCAAACCCGCCGAAAGCGTTGCGGCGGCTGCCGATCTTGTGGAAGGTTTCGCCCGCCTGCGGCGTGTTCGCTGATTGTGCGACTCCGCGCTCTCGGCCCGGCAGATAACAATAGGATCGCCTCTCATGGACCTGTTTGTGCGCGAATCCGGTCCGGCCGGGGCGCCCACAGTCGTATTCCTCCACGGAGGGGAATTCAGCGGTCAGTCCTGGCAGCCCGTCGTCGAGCGGATGCAGCAATATCACTGTTTGGTGCCCGACCTGCCGCAGCACGGCGAGAGCCTGCAGAACGGACCGTTCACGATGGAGGGAGCCGCCACTGCGGTGGCAGAACTCGTCCGGTCCCGGGCGAGCGACGGCCGGGCCCATCTCGTCGGGTTGTCGCTCGGGGCCCAGGTGGGGGTCCAGCTGCTGGCGCTCGCGCCAGAACTCGTCGGTCGGGCGGTGCTGTGCGGGACCATCGTCAACGCGATGCCGGCTGTTCGGCTGACGGCGCCACTGCTGGGGCTGGTGGCCTGGGCCAAACAGTCGGTGACCATCCGCCGGAACGCGCGCCGGGCGCCGGTTCCCCCGGCCGAGCCCGAGGGCTACCGCGAGGACGTGCGTCTCCTGCCGCCCGCGCAGATGGCCCATCTCGTCGCGGCGTCCGGCGGCTTCACCATTCCCGGGGGACTCGACAAATCTGATTCGCCGACGCTGTTCCTCACCGGCGCCCACGAGATGCGGCTCGTCCGCAATTCGGGGGCCGCGCTCGCGCGGCGAATGCCCAACGGGGTCGACGGGCTGGCAACCGGTATGGGCCACGAATGGCCCCTGCAATGTCCGGACCTCTTCGCCCGCACCGTCGACGGCTGGCTTACCGGTACGGCCCTGCCGCCTGAGATCGCGCTGCCGGACTCGGTTCGTCGCTGATGCCCTCCGTTGCGGCGAAGCTCAGCTCGGCTCACGCGGTGAGAGGCCCGCGGCGCGGTAGATCGCGTCGATGACGCTCATGTTCTCGACCGCATCCTGCGGCGTCGTCTTGACCGGTTCGCCACGCAGCACCGCCGCGGCAAACGCCTCGAGCTGATACGCGAAGGTGGCGCGCCGCGGGAAGCGCTCCACGCGCTTGCTGTCGGCCGATTGGACGGAGAGCCGAGGGAGAACTTGAGGTGCCGCCGGACTGAGCCAGTGCAGCCGGCCGCGGTCGCCGACGAGCTTGGCGCTCGCCCGGAACAGATCCGACGACCACAGCGCGCAGCGGATCCGGCCCGTGAGCCAACTCGTGAACCGCAACTCGGCCGTCATCGCGCGGTCCACCTGGGCGCCGCGCAGTTTCGCCTGTGCCGCAACGACTTCCGGCGTCGAGCCGCCGAACGTGCGGAGCATGTCAACGGCGTAGACTCCGGCATCCATCAGCGCGCCACCGGCAAGGGAGTAGTCGTAGACGTTGGCGTTGGAGCGCTTCGGCAGCAGGACGCACAACGACACGTCCACCCGCTCCAGCTTGCCCAGCTCGCCTGACTCGAGAATCTGCTCGACGCGCAAAGTCAACGGATGGTAGCGGTATTGGATTGCCTCCATCACGACCCGATCCGACTTCGCGGCCAGTTCGGCGATCTCGCGGGCCTCGGCGGCATTGGCGGTGAACGGCTTCTCGCAGAGAACGTGCTTGCCCGCGGCGAGCGCGGCCCGGGTCCATCTGCCGTGCAGGCCGTTCGGCAGCACGATGTAGACGGCATCCAGATCCGGATCGGCAATCAGCGCGTCGTAGTTGTCGTGCACCCGGGGGATGCCGTGCTTGCCGGCAAACGCCCGAGCATGGGACTCGTCGCGATCCGCCACGGCGGCGACGACGACGTCGGCGTTCTCCCGGGCCGGCTTGATGAGAATCATCGGCGCGAAGCGCGAAGCCCCCAGGATGCCGATCCGGAGCGGGCCCGCGCCGTCACCACCCTTGCCTAATTGCGCCACAGCAGGCACTCCCATCTATCTCGACGATCCGCGGTCAGGTGGCGAAATGCACCTGGTTCACGTGCGCGGCCACCCGCAGGGCGTTCGCCGCGACGGTCAAGCTCGGGTTCAGGCCGGTGCTGGAGGGGAAGAACGAGGTGTCCACGACGTAGAGGTTGTCCACTTCGTGGGTCCGGTTATGCGGGTCGAGCACGCTGGTTTTGGGGTCGGTGCCGAAGCGGCAGGTGCCGCACACGTGGCCCAAGTTCGCGTTCTCCTTGCCGCTGCCCAGGGTGAGTTTGCGAAACGGCGCGAACACCTCTTTCACCTGACGTAAAAACACCGCGCGGCGGTCGATCTCACTGGCGTGCAGGCGGTACTGCATGCGCATCCGCTGGCGGTTGTCGACGCCGGGCCGATCGGCCGGCAGCACACGGTTGTCCAGGTAGGGCAGGTCCTCCATGATCGCGGCCATCACGAGGCCGCCGGTGACGACCCGGTCGTAGATTCGGCGCATCGCCGGAGTAGCCAGCCGCAGCGCCTTCCCGAGGCGGCCGGGGCGGTTGGTCACCCACTCCAAGGGAGGCAAGGCCCCGAATGACTGAACCGTGCCGTATTTCTGACCCTCCCAGAAATAGAAGTCGTTGAGCCCGATCTCCTTGTTGGCGGCGGTGATCTTGCGTTCGGGATTGGGCCAGACCTCGAGCGGCTCGAGCAGATGACGCATCAGGTTGCGCCCCACCCAGTCGGAGCCGTTGGCCAGTCCGCGCGGCCAATCGCCGGAGCGCGAATTGAGCAACAGCACCGGGGTGGCCAGCGCCCCGGCGGCCAGCACCACCACCTTGGCCCGCAGGGCCAGCATGTCGCCGCGATGCGCGCAGACCACGTGCCGGACGTGGCTGCGGTCGGCCTCGAGCCGCACCACCTGGCATTCCGCCAGCAGGCGGGCGCCGTGCTCGGCGACCGCCGGTTGCACGCCGTTTCGGGCGGCGTCGTTCTTGCACGGTTGCGGGCACAGATAGGTCTGACATGCGGTGCACCCGTCGGTGTAATCGCACGCCATCGGCAGGTGATAAGGGTGCAGCCCGCGCCCGGCCAGATAGTTGACCAGCGGCTGGTTATCCAGCGAGAACGGCGGTGCCGGGGGTAGATCGGCCTCGGCGGCGTTCGGACGCAGGGGATCGCGTTGACCGCGAACCCCTAGCAGCTTTTCGGCCTGCGTGTACCAGGGACGCATCTCGTCGTAGGTGATCGGCCAGGCCTCGGGCACGGTGGAATCGCCGGGTTCGCGGAAGTTTTGCCTCGGCGTGAAATCTTCGGCGAAGAAGCGCTCGCAGACCATGCCGTACAGGGCCGAGGACCCGCCCGTTCCGCTGCCGATGAACGGCACGAAGCGCTTCGAGCGGCGCCCGCTGACGTCTTCGACCTCGTCGGTGCAGCGTCCGGCCCGGGCCAAGGCGTCGTAGAAGGTCTCGCGGGATCGGACGGCTCGCGGCTCGGCCTGTTCGGGGATCGTGGAGCGGATCGTGCCCGGGGTCCCGGGCAGTGTCGAGCGTCCCTTCTCGACGAACAGCACCCGCCGGCCTGACCGGGCCAGCTGGTAGCCCAGCATTCCTCCCCCCATGCCGGTGCCCACGACGATCACATCCCACACCACGCGTTCGGCTTCACGCGCGTCCAGTTCGCCGTTAGCCAATCGAACTCCTCGACGGGTGCTGGCCAAACGCTTTGCCCGGTCCGGGCGAATCGGGATCGTATCACCCGTCTGCCGCGGCAGACGGGGTTAGTTATGGGCGTTGTTAACCGCCCAACGTCCCGGCAATTTAATCTGGGAAAACTCTTAAACATGCGTCGAACAGGCGTCTAAACTCAGCGCCGGAAGTGCCGGCATGCGAGACAGGGGCAGTTTTGACCATCACCGACTACGACGTCCGATCCCTCTACCTCGACCTGCTTCGGCGCAACCTCACCAGATACGGCATGCAAGAGCGGACGCCCGCTGACTGGCCGCTGCGGCGGCGCCTGCTTTGGAAAGCTTTCAACCGCCACCTCGAGCGGAACAATGCGCACCGACTCACCGGGGCCACGCCCCGCGAGCTGGGCCTGGACTGGCCGGCGGAGGCCGAGACGATGATCGGGATGCAGAGACTGACGAGTCTGCAGGAATGCGTTCAGACAGCGCTGGCCGACGACATCCCGGGTGATCTGGTCGAATGCGGAGTGTGGCGCGGAGGGGCTTGCATCCTGATGCGCGCGGTGCTGGCAGCCTACGGCGACGCGACCCGATCTGTGTGGCTGGCCGATTCTTTCCAAGGCGTGCCACGCTCAGACCCCGCGAATTACAAAGCGGACAAAGGGATTAGGGCGGAACTCGCCGCGGGCATATTGGGCGTCTCGGAAGCGGAAGTGAGGGCGAATTTCGAGCGCTACGGGCTGCTGGATGACCGGGTCCGCTTTCTTCCCGGCTGGTTCAAGGACACGCTGCACGATGCACCGATCGAACGCATCGCCGTACTGCGGCTCGACGGCGACCTTTATGAATCGACGATACAAGCGCTCGACGCGCTCTATCCGCGACTGTCCCCCGGGGGCTTCTGCATCATCGACGACTACCACGCCCTGAAGCCGTGTGAGCAAGCGGTCACCGACTATCGCGCGAAACACGGAGTTACCGCGGAGATCGTCGAGATCGACGGCACCGGCGTGTTTTGGCGCAAGTAATGATGTCGGCCGGGGATAAGCGCGGGCGTCGGATCAGTGCCTGAAAGCCCGGGCCCGGTGCGCATTGGTGTACTGGGCGCTTCGAAGTGGGCGCCGACGACGCTCATCAACCCCGCTCTGGAATGTACCGACGTCGTAGTCGCCGCGGCGGCATCACGCGACGTGTCCCGTGCGCGCGCCTTTGCCGCCAAGCACCGCATCACCCGGGTGCACGAAAACTATGAGGCGCTGATCGCCGACCCGGACCTGGACGCGGTCTACATCTTGGCGCCGACCGGCTGGCACGGCAGGTGGACCCGGGCTGCGCTTGACGCGGGCAAGCACGTGCTGTGCGAAAAGCCGTTCGCCGCCAATGCCGCCGAGGCCCGCGAAATCGCCGAGTTGGCCGCGAAGTCAGATCGGGTCGTCATGGAGGCGCTCCAGTACCGCTTCCATCCGTTGACGTTGCGCGTCGAGCAGATCATCGCTTCGGGGGAGCTGGGCAAGCTGCAGCGGGTCGAGGTCGCCGTGTGCGTATTGCTGCCCAAGCGTTCCAACAGCAACATCTACGACCACTCCCTTGCCGGCGGCGCGCTGATGACCGACGGAATTTACACGGTCGACATGCTGCGCACGTTCGGCGGTTCGACCCCGGAAGTGGTTGCGGCGCGGGCGAAACTGGAGAGCCCCGAGGTGGACAGGGTCATGACGGCCGAGCTGCGGTTTGCCGGCGGGCACACGGGCCGCCTGCACTGCGCGCTGTGGTCGTCGAGCCTGTTCTGGGCGAGCGCCAAGGTGGTCGGCGATAGCGGCCGGCTGCATTACCTCAGTCCGGCGGCCCCGCACCTTTTGCCCCGGCTCTCGATCCGCTCGGCCGGCGGCAAGCGTGTGGAGCGCTTCCCGCGGCGTACCAGCTATGCCTACCAGCTCGAGGCCTTCGCCGCGGCGGTGCTGCGCGGCGAACCGGTGAAGACGACGCCGGAAGCCGCGATCGAGAACATGTCCGTCATCGATGCGATCTACCGCGCCGCCGGTCTCTCGCTCCGCGAACCGGCCACGCCAGTCGACAGCCGAAAGGGCAGCCCGCCGTGAAGTTTGTGCTGGCATCCTACGGCGGTCGCGGCGATGTCGAGCCCGCCGTCGTCGTGGGTCGTGAGTTGCTGCGCCGCGGGCATGACGTGTGTATGGCCGTGCCGCCCAACCTGGTCGGCTTCGCGGAGGCGGCCGGGCTTGCTGCGTTCGCCTACGGGCTGGATTCGAAGGCCATCCTCGAAGTGCAGCGCAGATACTGGACGTGTTACTTCCGCACCCCTTGGAAGATCAGGGAATTGAACGCGTTGGGAGTAGAGACCCACGAGTTCGCCACCCGGTGCTGGGCGGAAATGTCCACCACGCTGGCATCGGTGGCGGGCGGGAGCGACCTGCTACTCACCGGCTTGATCTTCGAGCAGCCCGCAGCCAATGTCGCTGAGTATCACGACATTCCGTTGGCCACGCTGCATTTCTTCCCGGTGCGGGCCCACGGCCGGCTGCTGCCTTTCCTCCCTTCGCCGCTGAGCCGGATGGCAATGACCGCGAACGACTGGTTGGCGTGGCGCGGGACCCGGGAGCGCGAGGACGCGCAGCGAGGTGGTCTGGGCCTGCCGAAGGCCGCCGGCCCCGTACCCCGGCGGATCGCCGAACGCGGGTCACTGGAGATCCAGGCGTACGACGAGGTGATATTTCCCGGGCTGGCCGCCGAGTGGGCGAAATGGGATGGTCTCCGGCCCTTTGTCGGCGCGCTGGCGATGGAGTTGCCAACCGATGCCGATGAGGAGGTCATGTCCTGGATCGCCGCGGGGACGCCACCGATCTTCTTCGGGTTCGGCAGCATCCCGGTGGAATCGCCGGCCGACACGATTTCCATGATCGGGGCGGCCTGCGCGCGCCTGGGGGAGAGGGCATTGGTTGGCGCCGGCTCGACCGACTTCGGCAACGTTCCCCAGTTCGACCACGTCAAGGTGGTCGGCGTGGTCAACTACGCCACGATATTTCCGGCCTGCCGTGCGATCGTGCACCACGGTGGCGCGGGCACCCTGGCGGCGGGCCTGCGGGCCGGAGTTCCTCAGCTGATCCTCTGGACGTTGCCCGACCAACCGTTCTTCGCGGCTCAGCTCAAACGCCTGAAAGTGGGCGCCGGGCGGCGCTTTTCGACGACCACCGAGAAATCATTGGTCGCGGACCTGCAGCGGATCCTGGCTCCGCAATACGTCGCCCGGGCCCGCGAACTCGCCCCCCGCATCACCAAGCCTGCCGACAGCGCGGTGGCCGCCGCTGACCATGTGGAGCGTTTCGCCCGACTGCAAACTCGCCGCGGTTGCACGACATGATTCAGGCTTGGCTCGAAAAATCGCCGTTGAAGTAGTTGCGTCCACGACCCGCGGATAGCCGGTCAGGCGGCCGGGCCTTAAGCCGGAAGGGGCCCTGAAAATATTGACAGAACGGACATGGGAAAAATACAGCAGCGGAGAAGCCTTACGGTATCTCCCAGGGCGTCATCCCTCGACCATCCTTTTCCACGTACCACAGCTACTATGAAATACTTTCTGCGGTGAGCTCACTTGCGATCGAGGTTTCTGGCCTTGCGAAGACATTCGGGGGATCCACGCCTGCACTTTGTGGTGTGAGCTTTTCGGTTCCGGCGGGGACGGTGTGCGGCCTGCTCGGCCACAATGGCGCCGGCAAGACGACCACCATCAACATTCTGTCCACTCTTATCCGCCCGGATTCGGGCCGTGCCGTCGTGGCCGGATACGACGTCGTCGGCCAGGCCGCCCGAGTACGCGCCAGCATCGCGATGGCCGGGCAGTTCACCGCGATGGACCCTCTGCTTACGGCCCGGGAGAATCTGGTGTTGTTCGGCCGGCTGCGCGGACTGCCTCGCCGCCAGGCCAAAGTTCGCGCCGACGAGTTGATCGAACAGTTCGATCTTGTCGCGGCCGCCGACCGGCGGGTAAACACCTTTTCGGGGGGCATGTGGCGGCGCGTTGATCTGGCGACCGCTCTGGTGGTGCCGTCGAAGGTGCTTTTCCTTGACGAGCCGACCACGGGGTTGGACCCGCGCAGCCGCCGCGATGTCTGGGCCCTGGTCAGTTCGCTGGCTCAGCAAGACGTCACGGTGTTGCTGACCACGCAGTATCTGGAAGAGGCCGACGTGCTCAGCGACTCGATCGTCGTCATCGACCACGGGCAGGTGATCGCCAGCGGCACCGCCGACGATCTTAAGCGCCAGGTAGGCAGCAGCTACTGCCAGGTGACCCCGGCCAATCCGGCTGATTTGCCCCGGGTCGTGGCGGCGCTAGCCGGGTTTGACGGGATTGATATTGAGGCCGAGACGAACTCGGTATCTATGTTGGCCCCAGACGGGGTGGCCACGCTGGGGGAGGTGTTTCGCCGTGTCGATGCGCTGGGCATCGAACTCGTCGACATCTCGCTGCGCAAACCTTCGCTAGACGAGGCGTTTCTGCAGCTGACCGAACCGACCGTCGCCCAAATATGAACGCCCTGGTCGCCCTGACCGAACGTTCATTGATCGCCGCCGCGCGCGACGGCGGCATGATTTTCGAGATCCTCTCGCCCGCCGCGTATTTGGCACTCTTCACCGTGGCGTTGCACGGCCTAGTTGACACCGGCCGCATGAGTTATGCGCAGTATCTGGTGCCTGTTGTCGTCATCCAGTCGGTGATCTTCGTCGCGCTTCTAACCGGCGGCCGTGCCGCCTATGATCACCTGCTTGGGCTGACCCAACGGTTGGCGACGCTCCCGATCGCCATGGCAGTCCCCCTGGGCGCTCGCATGCTGGCCACCTTGATTCGGGCCGCATTCGCCCTGTCGGCGACCCTGGTCGCCGGCTATGCCTTCGGATTCCGGATGACGGGCGGACCCGGTTACGCGCTGGCCTTTGTGCTCGTCACGTTGTTCCTCTGCCTGGCGGTGGCGCTGGGCGCCGACGCGCTGGGGTCGGGGACCAAAAGTGTCGAGGGGACCGGCCAGCTAGTGAGGGCCCCCCAGCTGCTGCTTCTTCTGCTATCCACCGGAATCGCCCCGGAGAAAACCTTTCCCGACTGGTTGCGCCCGTACGTGCGTAATCAGCCGGTGTCACAGCTCGCCGAAACACTGCGCGGCCTGGCTACCGGGACGGTGGCGGTCCCCAACTTGGCGGCCAGCCTGGCCTGGTGTCTCGGCATGGTGCTGGTCTTCGGCGCGATCACCCTGCGCTTGCAGAGGCGGGGTTAAGTGATAACGCAGCTCAAAATGCAAGGCTCGTTGCTGACTCAGACCGGGGTGCAAGCCGGTCGACTCCTCACCCGGTGGCGGCGTGAGCGAGCCGTGATGACGGGATCGCTGGTCGTGCCTGTCTGCATCCTGCTCACCTACGAAGCGGTGCTAGGCGAGCAGGTGCATAAGGTCACCGGCGTAGCCAGTGTTTACGGCCTCGTCCCAGTGTGCGCCGTACTGTCGGGGGTGCTCGGCGCCCTGCGCACAGCGGACAGCATCGTGATGGACCGCCAGTTGGGGCTGCTCAGCCGGATGTGGGTGCTGCCGATACACCGGGCAAGCGCGCTCACCGGACGGTTGACCGCCGAGGCCGTGCGCGCGCTCATCGGAACGATCCTTATCACGGCCCTCGGAGTGGCCATGGGACTACGCTTCACGCACGGCTGGCCGGCGGCACTGCTGTACATTCTGATCCCGCCGATCGTAGTGGCCGGGTTCGCGGCGCTTGTGATGGCGCTTTCCATCCGCAAGAGTGCTCGTACCGCCATGACCTTGCTTACGACCGTGACCGTCTCGCTGGCGTTCATCAATCCCGGTATCACTCCAATCGCCCTGTTCCCAAAGTGGCTTCAGCCATGGGTCCGCGTGCAACCGATGTCGCCACCCATCGAGGTGATGCGGGCGCTGGCCCATGGCGGCCCCCTTGTGTGGCCTCTGGCGGTGACGCTCATCTGGGCATTCGCGCTAGTGGCATTGTTCATCCCGTTGGCCGTCCGCGGCTATCGGCTCGCCGCCGAGTCCAGCGTGTAAGAGGCGTTTCGGTACCCCGATCCACGCCCGAGTGATAGACACGACCACATGTATTATTCGAACAGGCCGCCGTCAGTGAGTGTTCCACTCACGGATGCGGCCGATCCGTCTTGGCTCCCAGCTAATCCATGAAGAAGATATTCATCGTTGCAACCAGCAACGTCACGGGCGGCGTAGAACTGTGCCATCAGCTCGCTGATAGGCTTAATCGTGACTCCAAACGTGCTTTTATCATATACACACCATTTCACCGAAAATGGGAAACCCCCGAACCTTACCAAAAATACAATGTCGATAGTGCACGCTTACGTGATGTTGAGCCTGGCTCGATAGTTGTTCTACCGGAGGTCTTGGTCTTCCTGGTTAATCGGTTTCCACAGGCCCAAGTATATCTCTGGTGGATGAGTGTAGACAATTTCTTCGGGTCAGCGGGTCGTACTTTTATGGGAAGACTCTTGGGAGCACAGCGCGTCGCAAAGAGGCAGTTAGGGCTCCTCCAACGCCGAGCCGCAAGGCACATGTATCAGAGTGAGTATGCGCGCGAGTTCTTAGATTCTGTTTTGCTAAAGCCAGCTTGCCGCCTCTCGGACTGCCTAGCAGATGAGTATATTCAGGCGATCGCGAACCCGCCCAATTGGCCTCGCGAAGATATTCTTGTCTACAATCCGGCGAAGGGGCTGCAACGGACCGAGTTGATCCTTAAGGCGCTGAATGATAGCGGTAGGCCGATGCCTAAAGTTGTTCCCCTAAAGGGTATGTCACTGTATCAGGTGCGAGCGCTTCTTGGACGCGCCAAGGTCTATATCGATTTCGGTGACCACCCCGGTAAGGACCGGATACCGCGGGAAGCGGCTGCGCTTGGTGCTTGCATCCTGGTAAACCGAAGAGGTAGTGCCGCAAATTCGATTGATGTGCCGATCGCCGAAGACTTAAAGATCGAAGACCGAAGCCCTGCTTTCGAAAGCCTTGCCGCGGATAAGATTCATTTCTTGATGAACGACTTTGAGCGCCAGCAAATGCGGTTCAACACCTATCGGCAAGCAATTGCACAGGAGCCTGCTGACTTCCTGGATGACGTCCGTGCCATTTTCCCCCCCAACATGTGAAATTGCTCTTCGTCCGGTTCTGACTGGCTGTATCACGGTGTTTTGCAATGTAGGTGGCCGATTTTCCTGGCCTGGGGGTGCGAAGCACGGCCCCAGAGGGCGTCTTGCGGCGGTTGTGAAGAGATCGATGGAAGCGCGCGAGGGGCGCCGAAAGGCAGCGCCGCGTTTGTTCGCGCCGACGAACCTAGCCGCGCTGGTGATACTGATACTACGGGCGGGGCAACCTTCACAGCTCTGCCGACTTGGTTGTCCTCAACTGTTTAGCACCCTGGCACATAGCAATCTTCAAATCGCATCAGCTAGTGGTCAAAACGTCGACGCCAGCCCAAGGCGATTGCGGCGTTTCCTAGAAATGGCCATCACCATCGTCGGCGTGGCCTCCGGGGTCGGCGGGATCAGCCCCAGGAGTTGGCGTAGAGTCGCCGGGCGACAAGTCGGGTGTGTCGAGGGGAATGCGGTGAAGCAACGGTTTCAAGACAAACTTAGCCAGCTTGGCCGTTACATGGGCTGGCAATCTCATTTTCGAGGTAACTACGATGTCGTGGCGCTCGCCCACTATGAAGCCGGTCTGCAGTCGGCGCGCTTCTACACTGAGCATCTGCTGACGGCGCGGGAGTTCGAGCGCCACGATGATCTGCTGCGGCATGCTGTCGGTTTAGCCAAAACTGATGGCTTATTCTTGGAGTTCGGCGTGGCCACGGGACGAACCATCAGCGTTATTGCCAACTCCCATACTGGACCGGTGTACGGGTTCGACTCGTTTGAGGGGTTGCCCGAATCGTGGTATGGCCAATATCAGCGCGGGGCGTTCGCCCGCGACGACCTTCCGCCCGTTCCAGCGAATGTGACATTGGTAAAGGGATGGTTCTCCGATACGTTGCCGAGGTTTCTCGCCGAACATCCCGAACCTGTGTCGTTTGCGCATATCGACTCGGACCTGTATTCATCAGCCGCATTCGTGCTGGCACAGCTAGGTGATCGCATCCGGTCTGGCGCAGTTCTGCTGTTTGACGAGTATTTCAACTATCCCGGCTGGCAACTGCATGAGCACAAAGCGTTCACCGAGTTCGTGGAAGGAAGACAACTGCAGTTTCGCTACGACTCGTTCCTGCGGTCCAGTCAGCCGGTGTGTGTTGTGATCGCTGACTAGCGGTGCCGGGTGCGATTTGCAATGCGTACACCGCGTCACCCCCAGCAGTGATCCGTACCGTGCCCGCCAACAACGAAGCCGCAGATGGACGCTATTTCCAGCTCGGCTGTCAGGTGGGGAAATGCACCTCGTTGATGTGGGTGGCCACACGCAGGGCGTTGGCGGCGACGGTCAAGCTTGGGTTCAGACCGGTGCTGGAGGGGAAGAACGAAGTGTCCACGATATAGAGGTTGTCCACGTCGTGCGCCCGGTTTTGGGGGTCGAGCACGCTGGCCTTGGGATCGGTGCCAAAGCGGCAGGTGCCGCAAACATGGCCCAGGGTCGTGTTGTTTTCGCCGGTGCGCAGGGTGAGTTTGCGAAATGGCTTTAACACTTCTTTCACCTGGCGCAAGAAAACCGCGCGGCGTTCGATCTCGCTGCGGTGCAGACGGTAGTGAAGCCGTAGCCGCTGGCGGCCATCGACGGTGGGCCGATCGAAGGGCAGCACGCGGTTGTCCAGGTAGGGCAGATCTTCCATGATCGCGGCCAGCACCAGTCCGCCGTTGACGAAGCGGTCATAGATTGGCCGGACCGCCGGGCTCATCAGGCGCAGCACCGTCGCTTGCCAGCCGGGGTGGTTGGTCAGCATGTCCATGGACGCCAGCGAGGCCATCGCACCCGCTGACTGCAGGGTGCCGTATTTCTGCCCCTCCCAGAAGTAAAAGTCGTTGAGCCCGACTTCCTTGTTCTCGGCCGTGATTTTGGAGCCCCGTTGCGGCCAGACCTGAATCCAGTCGTGGAGGTGGCGCATCAGGTTGCGTCCGACTAAGTCTGAGCCGTTGGCCAGTCCGCGTGGCCAATCAGCGGAGCGGGAGTTGAGTAGCAAGACCGGGGTGACCAGGGCGCCGGCGGCGAGTACCACGACTTTGGCTTGCAGGGTCAGCATGCCGGTGCGATGCGCACAGATGACGTGGCGGACTCGGGTGCGGTCGGCTTCCAGGCGTACGACACGGCATTCGGTCAGCAGCCCAGCGCCGTGTTCGGTGATCGCGGGCAGCACGCCGTTGCGGGCGGCGTCGTTTTTGCAGGAGCGAGGACACAGGAAAGCCTGGCAGGTGGCGCAGCCCTCGGTGTAATCGCAGGCCATGGGCAGGTGGTAGGGGTGTAGTCCGCGCCCGGTCAGGTAGTCGACCAGCGGTTGGTTGTCGGGCGAGAACGGCGGTGCCGCGGGCAGGCCGACGTCGGCGGCCTCGGGACGTAGGGGGTCGGGTTGGCCGCGCACTCCGAGCAGTTTTTCGGCTTGGGCGTACCAGGGGCTTAGCTGGTCGTAGGTGATGGGCCAGGCCTCAGGCACGCTGGATTGGCCGGGGTGGCGGAAGTTTTGCCGGGGGGTGAAGTCTTGGGTGAAAAAGCGTTCGCAGACCATGCCGTACAGGGCTGAGGAGCCGCCGGTGCCGCTGCCGATGAACGGTACGAATCGCTTCGGGAGGCGTCCGCTGATGTCTTCGATCTCGTCGGTGCTGCGTCCGGCCCGGGCCAAGGCGTCGTAATAGGTATCTGGCGAACGGTAGGCCCGCGGCTCGGCCAGTTCGGGCATGGCAGCGCGAATGGTTTCGGGCGCCCCGGGGAGTGTCGAGCGCCCCTTTTCGACGAATAACACCCGCCGACCGGATCGGGCCAGTCGGTGGCCCAGCATCCCGCCACCCATCCCGGTGCCCACGACTATTACGTCCCACAGCACGCGTTCGGCCTCGCGCGCGGTTAGGTCGCCGTCAGCCAAATCACGCTCCTCAGCGGATGATGGCCCAAGCATGGCCCGGCCTGGGCAAACCGAGATCGTACCATTTGCTGCGTACCCGACCATGGCACAAACCTCGGTGCCCGAGGCGGCCGGAATGCGTTGCCGCTCAGGACGGCTGCATCGGCGCGAACGCGCGACATACGCGGCGGCTCGCAGGTCGCGGATGGGCCTGGCGCACCTCGCTCTCAACGCCTCCCAGCCATAGGCGGGCAGCGGCATCCCGTCCGCGTGGGCGCTTTGCAGCGCAGAACGGTCCACTCCGCGCCGGAACCAACGGTGAACGATCCACCCCCGAGGCGACTGGCCGAACGCGCAGTCGACCGCCGAAGAACCGGTAATAATGACCGATGCCACTGACTTTGCCTATGCGCATGAGGCTGAAAGGCTAGATCCACTATGAAAGTTGTGCTGGCAAGTTATGGAATGCGCGGCGATGTCGAGCCCGCCGTCGTCGTGGGTCGTGAGTTGCTGCGCCGGGGGCATGACGTGTCGATGGCCGTGCCGCCAAACTTGGTTGGCTTCGCCGAGGCGGCCGGGCTCACGGCGCTCGCTTACGGACTGGACTCGCGACCGCTTGTGGAAGCGCAGCGCGACTACTGGACGTGTTTCTTCCGCAGCCCCTGGCGGACCCGGGAACTGGACAGATTGGGGCGCAAGATTTCGGATTTCGTTACCCAGTGCTGGACACAGGAGGCAACCACGACGCTGAAGTCACTGGCTGAAGGGGCCGACCTACTTATCGCCGGTCTGGGTTTCGAGCAGTTCGCTGCCAATGTAGCGGAGCATTACGACCTTCCATTGGCCACGCTGCATTTCCTTCCGATGCGGGCCAACGGCCACCTTCTGCCATTGCTGCCGGCGCCGTTGGGCCGCTCCGCAATGACGATGTACGAACGGCTGTCTTGGGGCGGTGCGGTGAAGGACGTTGAGGAGGCGCAGCGTCGTGAACTCGGACTGCTCGACGCAACATGCCCTTGGCCCCGCCGCATCGCCGAGCGCGGATCTCTGGAAATCCAGGCCTACGACGAGGTGTGCTTTCCCGGGCTGGCGGCCGAATGGGCGAAGTGGGACGGCCAGCGGCCCTTTGTCGGCACGCTGGCGTTGGAATTGCCAACAGCTGTCGACGAGGAGGTCGCCTCATGGATCGCCGCGGGTACACCACCGATTTTCTTCGGCTTTGGCAGCATTCCGCTCGGATCTGCCGCCGACACGATCGCGATGATCGGCGCGGCCTGCGCACAGCTGGGCGAGCGGGCGTTGGTCGGCTCTGGCGGAACTGACTTCAGCCGCGCCCCCCATTTCGAGCACGTCAAAGTGGTGGGCACGATGAATTACGCCGCGATCTTTCCAGCCTGCCGCGCCGTCGTGCATCACGGTGGCGGTGGCACCACAGCCGCCGGTTTGCGCGCAGGAGTTCCCACATTGATCCTCTGGACGTTCATCGATCAGCCGCTTTTTGGAGCCGCGGTCAAACGGTTGAAGGTTGGCACCGCCCGGCGCTTGTCGACGACTACCGAGAAGTCGCTGGTTGCGGACCTGCGTCGGATACTTGCGCCGGAATACCTCACCCGGGCCCGCGAATTGGCCACCCGGATGACCAAACCCGCCGAAAGCGTCACAGCCGCCGCTGATCTCGTGGAGGATTTCGCCCGCTTGCGGCGGGTTAGCTGATTGGCGTCAGCCGCGTCTGAGAGCAACGGTCTGTCTTCGGCCGGAAATCCATCTCGGGCATGCATCTCAACGCAGGCCAAGAATGGTGACGAGTTCGTCGTCGTGACGTTCACGTTCGAAGCGCTGCGTCGTTTCCGCCGCACGAACAGCGAGTTTACGCCGCAGATCCTCGTCGGACTGGAGCGTCATGAGGTTTGCTGCGAGTGCGTGCGCGTCCCCGGCGGGGCTTAGCAGTCCGTTGACTCCCGGCTCGATGATCTCCGAGGTACCACCCGAGCTCGTCCCGCACACCGGCAATCCGGCTCTCATCGCCTCGGCGGTAACGCGGCCGAATGCCTCGCGTTGGCTGCACATCAGACCGACATGGGCAGCCGCCCAATAGCGTCCGAGGTCGCGGGTTGGTTGGTGAATATTCACTAGGTCCTCGACGCCCAAGCGTCGTGCGAGCTTGCGAAGTGGTTTGTGGCTGCCGGCACCGACGAGCGTCAGCTCGATGTCGACGCCGGCCTTCCGGGCGATGCCTATAGCCTCGATTGCTAAGCGCTGTCCCTTGGCTTGAGATAAATAACCGATGAGGACGACGCGCATGGGCTCGCCGGGGTGCCGTTCGGGTGGCGTGCCGAGTGGGGTGTCGACGACCGGGTAGAGCACGCGCGTCTTCATCTTTGGTTCCATTGCGAGCAGAGCCTGCTCGACCGCACGCGAATTGCAGATCACCGACTCAGACAGCTGGTTGATCAGGCGGATGGTCCTGCGGTAACCGAAGAGGAACCAAAGCCCATGGTCGTCTCTTCCAAATTCGCGGACCATCCAGTAGTGCGGGATGCCGAGCATTTTGGCGGCGATCGCATGCGACGGAATGAGCATGGTGTTGCTGAGGACAACCGTCGGACGCAGGCGAGCAAGGAGGAACACTGCTTGAACGATGCCTGGAACCAGAATCACGGAGTAGGGAAGCGCGCCGACGAGTGCGTGAATGCCTGGCATGCGCGGCCACTTCCCAAAAGCCCACCACGGTGTCCACGCGATCTCGGTCTGGATACCGTCCAGAGCGCACTGCTCCGCCACGCTTCCCTTCTGCGGAACGACGGCGACAAGTTCCAGGTCCGGGCGTTTTTTCTGGAGCGCCAACAGCATGTCACGAAATCCCACGACGCCGCCGCCGCCGAAGGTACCCACGTTGGAGACCACCACTACCCGGGGCAGCGGGCTCCGTCTGCCTAATGCCCTGATTGCTCGAAGCCGAGGTCCCATGCGGCGCAAGGTATCGATGGCGAACATTTGTGCTGAGTGTATGCGAATGGCGCATTTGCGTAATGCCAACCAGTGTCAATCCGACGTGCTAGCGGGGCGTCGATTGAGCGTGCGGCTGTGACAGGCGATCTGAAAGGTTTCGGCCGGCCTGATCGATATGGTCCCGGGCTGTTGATTAGCCGCTTCGGGACTAATCATCATGATCAGGAGGCCAGTGCGTGCGGGCCGATCGTTGCGCTACGGCCACAGAGAAATGACGCCATCCATGTCGGAGAACGATTGAAATTCTTGCTGGTCCGCCGAGTATCGTCAGCACGATGACCAAGGCCGAGACCATCACACTGCCCGAGACGGCGTTGCTGACGCTGTGGAGCCGCGCGAACGAAGCGCGGCGCCAAGGCGGAATAATTGACGATCCGATGGCCGTTCGGCTGATGGATTCGATCGACTACGACTTCAGCAAGTTCAGCGCCCCTGGCACTCGCCAGGACATCGCGCTGAGGGCCCTTGCGTTCGATAACCACGCCCACCGCTATCTCGCTGACCACCAGGAAGCGACCGTCGTCGCTCTCGGCGAAGGGCTGCAGACAAGCTTCTGGCGTCTCGACGCCGCCGGCCTCGGTGGTCAATTTCGTTGGCTGACTGTGGATCTGCCGCCGATTATCGAGCTTCGCGAGCGGCTGTTGCCGCATTCGCCGCGCATATCCACATGCGCGCAGTCGGTGCTGGACTTCACCTGGATGGATCGGGTGGACCCGGAAAACGGCGTGTTCATCACCGCCGAGGGCCTGCTGCCGTACCTGCAGCCCGAGCAGGCGTTCAGCGTGATCCGCGAATGCGCGCGCCGCTTCCCAGGCGGCCAGATGATCTTCGACCTGCCGAATAAATTTCAGGCTTTCCTGGCCCGACAGCGTGTCTGGACAACTTTGCGCGGTGGATGGCCGCGGACGCCGTTCAGCCTCTCCGCGAGGGAGATTGCCGGCCTGCCGAACGCCGTGCCGGGCATTCGGGCTGTCCAAAATGTGAGGCCGCCCCGCGGGGGCGGACCGGTGCTGGACCAATTGGTGTGGCCGACGGTTGCGGCCCTGCCCCTGCTCGAGTTCGGCTCGTAGTAATGTGCGCCGGAAATCTGCGCGAGCTAAGCCCAGGTTCCAGGCGGCGCACGGTACCGACGTGCGTCCGGCTTGCCTATTGGCCAGGAATCGACGTGTGACACAATGTCGCTGACGAGATCACCCAGGGCAGAGATGGCATCTCTGCATCCGTGATGACAGCCTGGCCGTGAAGACGTGTGCGCAAGCTGACACCGACTACCGTGTTTTCGGGGTTACAGCTGGTTTGCGTGATTGTTTCCGCTGAGCAAAGCTACAGCGCAGTTTGCTGGCCGCATGGAGACTCTTACGCCTGTAAATTGCCTACTTCAGTCATCAACGGACTTTCAAACCCATGCACACCGGGTCGCAGGCCGAACTCTGAAAAGCTGGTTGCTTCCCCGGCTGATTTGCTCGATATTAGCCCTTTCAATAGCTCTCATACGCTGACAGGCGGAGCTTGGCTGATTTAGGACGCTGGGCTGGCTGCCCGCGCCGCCCTTGACGCAACCCTTGCGTCTTAAAGCGCTTCGCGTCGCTTGGCGATGAGGCTTCGGCCACCTCTTGACCGGCGAGCCTGCCCGGGATACGGTCCGGGTCGGACTACGTGCGAGAGGTGCAATGGGGATCCGCAGAACGTTAATAGAGTTCAAGCCAGCCTTAAACGCATTCTATGCCTGTGCATATCCATTGTTTCGAATTCGGCTCTTATTAGCAACGTTTCGCGACCGAAGAGCTAGTAGAGATCCGACGCTGAGGCCGGTCCCTCCGGCTAGATTGCGATGGCGAATCCAGGCGAATGAGGACCTGAATGCATACCTCGAAGCTGGGAAAGTAATTGCGCAGAGTATTCAGGACCTGTGCGCGATTGCGGGCCGCGATTTCGACTCTTTCACGGATATTTTAGATTTCGGAAGTGGTTGCGGGCGGGTAATCCAAAATTTCCGAGGTCGGTCTACGTCATGCACTTTGTACGCCACAGACATTGATCCGGAGTTGGCGAGCTGGGGCAAGGGCAACCTACCTGATATCCGTTGGAGTGTAAATGGTCACCGACCACCATTGCCTTTTGACGCAAATGCATTTGATTTGATTTACGGCATATCTGTTTTTTCCCACTTGGACGAGGACTTCCAGCATGCATGGCTTCGCGAGCTCCAACGCGTCGCGCGACCTGGAGCAATTCTAATATTAACGGTGCAGGGCGAAAATACAATGAAATGGCTTCGCAAGGATAGTTCTTATTCGGACACGGTTAATGAGCGTGGATTTATATTCGTTACCTTGTCAAAAGGAAGGTTTAAGCTCGATGGATTCCCTGACTTTTACCAGGCCGCTTTTCATACGAAGGAGTACGTTTATAAGGAGTGGTCGGCGTATTTCGACATAGTAGATTATATTGAACGTGGGATTGATCCGCAGGATGCGGTGGTCCTACGAAAGCCTATGAATCCCGTGTAGTGGACTTGTGGAACCTTGCCAATACGCCGCGTCACGAACGCCTGGAAGCACACGCCTGCGGATGCGTGCCCGCCCTTTCTGCAGGCGTCTGTTAGCAGAGACAGCGCGAAATGCATAGGACGAGGTCGAGCGCTAACCAGCGAAATTGGGCATTTATTGTCAGTCTGGCCGTTGTCTCTCGGTCTTCTTAGACAAGCTGTATCCGGTCTTGGCTTGCGGCTCGACTTGTGCGTTCCAATCATGTACCGACTTGGCGATAATTGTGTTGACTACGGTTTTTAGAAACGTAGCAGGGTCGCCGCTCAGTGGCGTTTCGGGCTGAACACGCTGCGGCGCTGTGTAAGCGCCGCCCCGGTCGCCCAAAATCGGGCTGTGTCCGAATCAGTCATCGTCACTCAGCTGACGGACAACCGCCAGCTCGGCGCGACCGTACATCAATGCGTCTGCTGCATCTGTCGTTTCACGTGTGCATGCGAGGTCCTGAGAATGCCGAGATTGTGAGGCGCTGGTCCGACGGGCGTCCTGCGCGCTGGGCGGTGCTGCTCCGCACGGCCCAGCTCATGCACGACAGGCCGGTTCTCGTACCAGGCCCGCTTTTGCTGAGTGGCGTTTTCGCCTGAAGCATGCGTATCCGCAAAGTCGTCGACATCCACAGGACTAGCTGTGATCTCTCGGAGCAAGAAGTCTTTGGGACGTTCTCCGCCATTGGCGTTACCGCGCGATCTGCACGGGGCCCGAGTTATGCGCCGACATCGGTCCCTCATGGGTCAGACAAGTGCGCCGCATAGTCTCAGCCGATCTCCGTAGCGAGCCGGATCCCGGTGCTACGATCCCGTCCATGTCTGGACCCGGCGCCCCGATGCGGATCGGCCTGCTCGGGGCAGCGCGCCTCGCATCGTCGGCGGTCATCAAGCCGGCCAAGGAAAACGACGAAGTCGTGGTGGCGGCGGTCGCCGCTCGCGATGTGTCGCATGCTCAAGCCTTTGCCGCAGAACACGGTATCGGCCGGGTGCACGAAAGCTATGAGGCGCTGCTCGACGACCCCGACCTGGATGCGGTCTACAACCCGCTGCCGACCAGCTTGCACGGCAGGTGGACCCGGGCTGCGCTTGATGCGGGCAAGCACGTGCTATGCGAAAAGCCGTTGACCGCCAATGCCGATGAGGCCCGCGAGATCGCCGAATTGGCCGCCAAGGCAGACCGGGTGGTAATGGAGGCGTTTCATTACCGCTATCACCCGTTTGCTTCGCGCGTCGAGGAAATCATTGCTTCGGGGGAACTCGGCGAGCTGCGGCGGGTAGAGGTGGACTGGTGTTACTGGATGCCGAAATTCTCCGCCAACCGCTACAACTACTCCCTTGGCGGTGGTGCGCTAATGGACCTGGGCTGCTATGCGGTCGATATGGCGCGCACGTTCGGCGGTTCGACCCCGGAAGTCGTTTCGGCACGGGCGAAACTGCGTAGTCCCGAGGTGGACCGGGTCATGACGGCGGATTTGCGGTTCGCGGGCGGCCACACCGGCCGGATTCACTGCTCGATGTGGTCGACCGATCTCCCGCGGTTCACCGCCAGGCTCGTTGGCGATCGCGGCAAGCTGCGGCTGCATCCGCTGATGCCATTCCAGCGGTTCTCCGTCCGCTCGGCCAACGGCAAGCGTGTAGAGCAGTTCCCGGCCCGCGCCACCTATGCCTATCAACTGGAGGCTTTCGCCGCGGCCGTCCTGCGCGGGGAACCGGTGAAGACGGGCCCGCAAGACGCGGTCGAGAACATGACCGTGATCGATGCGATGTATCGCGCTGCGGGCCTTTCGCCCCGAATGCCGCTCTGAACGGAATCCTTTCGCGCCGTTGGTATCCGGACGATCAGCGGGGCGCCACATCCGCGGAGCGGATCGGTCGGGTCACGCGGCGAAATGGGCGTCGTTGACATGCGCGGCTACCCGCAGGGCGTTTGCAGCGACGGTCAAGCTGGGGTTTAAACCTGCGCTGGACGGGAAGAACGAGGCGTCCACCACATAGAGGTTGTCAACTTCGTGGGCCCGGTTGTGCGGGTCCAGCACACTGGTTTTGGGATCTGTACCAAAGCGGCATGTGCCGCAGACATGGCCAAGGTTCACGTTTTCTTCGCCGCTGCCGAGGCCGATCTGCCGAAACGGCTTCAACACGTCTTTCAGCTCCGACAAGAATGCCGCGTGGCGCTCGATCTCGCTCGCGTGTAGTCGATACTCAAGCCGCAGCCGCTGGCGACCGTCCGATTTGGGCCGATCGGAGGGCAGGACGCGGTTATCCAGGTAGGGCAGATCTTCCATGATCGCGACGAGCACCAATCCGCCCGTGAAAAACCGCTCGTAGACCCGCCGCACCGCGGGGCTCATCAATCGCATGGCCTTCCCCTGCCAGTTGGGGCGGTGCGTCACCATCTCCATGGGCGGTATCGCACCGAATGACTGCACGGTGCCGTATTTCTGGCCGTTCCAGAAATAAAAGTCGTTGAGCCCGATCTCCTTATTCTCTGCGGTGATCTTGCTGCCGGGTTGCGGCCAGATCTGGATTGGGTCAGCCAGATGGCGCATCAGGTTGCGTCCCACGAGGTCTGAGCCGTTGGCTAATCCACGTGGCCAATCGCCAGAGCGGGAATTGAGCAACAGCACCGGGGTGACCAGCGCCCCGGCGGCCAGCACCACCACCTTGGCCTTGAGGGCCAGCGTGCCGGAGCGATGCTGACAGATCACTTGCCGGACCTGGGTGCAGTCGGCGTCCAGGCGCACGACCCGGCATTCGGTCAGCAGGTGGGCGCCGTGTTCGGCGACGGCGGGGAGCACGCCGTTGCGGGCGGCGTCGTGTTTGCACGACTGCGGGCACAGGTAGCTCTGGCAGGTGGTACAACCGTCGGTGTAATCGCAGGCCATCGGCAGGTGGTAGGGATGCAGTCCGCGGCTTGAGAAATAGTCGACGAGCGGCTGGTTATCGACCGAGAACGGCGGTGCCGGGGGCAGGCCCACTTCGGCGGCCTCCGGGCGCATGGGGTCGGGCTGGCCGCGGACTCCCAGCAGCTTTTCGGCCTGCGCGTACCAGGGGCTCATCTGCTCGTAGGTAAGCGGCCAGGCCTCGGGCACGGTGGACTCGCCGGGGTCGCGGAAGTTTTGCCGCGGGGTGAAGTCGCCGGCGAAAAAGCGCTCGCAGACCATCCCGTACAGGGCCGAGGACCCCCCCGTTCCGCTGCCCATGAACGGCACAAACCGCTTCGAGCGCCGCCCGCTGACGTCTTCGATCTCGTCGGTCGAGCGTCCGGCCCGCGCCAGGGCATCGTAGTAGGCCTGAGGGGACCCGGCGGTCCACGGCTCGGCAAGTTCGGGGATCGCGGAGCGGATCGTTCCGGGCGTACCGGGAAGTGTCGAGCGCCCTTTTTCCACGAACAGCACCCGGCGGCCGAAGCGGGCCAGCTGGTAGCCCAGCATCCCACCGCCCATGCCGGTGCCCACGACGATGACGTCCCACACCAAGCGTTCGATGTCGCGTGCATTCAGTTCGCCGTCCGGCAATCAAGCTCCTCAGCGGATGATCGGCCAAAGCTTGGCCTGGTCTGAGCGAATCGGGATCGTATCACCCGCCGTCAGCAACGGCCCACCGTCGTTCCCTGCGCGCGTCAACCGTGGGCGAGCGCCCGGCCGGCTAGCAGCCCGATGACCGGCGCCAAGAGTCGGGAGTATTCGAGCGTCAGATGATTCGAGTCAAGGTAGACGAGCGCGTTGCCGACGATGACGGGACAGCGGGCAGTGGTGCAGAACAGCTCGGTGAGGTCGGCGTAGTGTCCGCCGCCGGCCGTGGTGGCAACGTTCTCAGCGGCAGTGCCGGACTGGCTGACCGCGCTCGACCGTGGCGGGGCACACGCTGTTGCGTCATCGAGGTGGCGCGACAGGCAAAACGGCACCACTGAGTGCGGATCCGGGATCGGCCCGAGCACCAGCACTTGCGCGCCCGTGCCCCGCAGCTCGTGTACCAGGCGGGTCAGGCTAAGGATCCATGCAGGGTCGTAAGGAGCGAAACTTTGGGCGTCGTAGACGCGGCGAATGCTCAGCACCACGAGTCGCGGATGTTGGGCCTGGAGCCGGATCACGATCTGACGGCGCCATTGCTCGCACTCGGTGTATTCGCGGCGAAGCAGGGGGCTGAAGATGGGTAAATCCAGCACGGGGCAATACCCCTTGGTCAGCATTTCCAGCCGCCAGTGTCGCTGCGTGCTGATCCGCTGAAACGCCGCGCTCCACATCGCGGCATGCGAATCGCCGATCACAGCCACTGTCGTCGTCGAGGCGGCGTCGCCCATCGCACAGTCGGGTTGTGCGACTTGGAAAAGATTGAGCGCGCAGCTCTTGCGTCCCATGACCTTCTCTTCGGCTGCCGCGTCGGCAAGGGGCGGGGCGAGGTTTGACGGTACGGCCTTTACGTCCGCCGATGCGGCTACCGCCGTCTGCACCTGGGCGAACGCCTGCTTCACCGCCACGTCGTAGGCGTCAATATCGGTCCCCGCGGCCACCGCATTGACATTTAGTGTTGGAGCCGCGGTGCCGCGCCCGACCGGCGGGGGCGTAAACACCAGCAGTGCTGCGCTGACACAAAGCACGACCGCCGTGGCGGCCCCGCCGAGTGCGAGACTTCGCATTGCCGAGCGGCGCACGGAAGGGGCAAAACGCAGCGGGTTCTCAATAAATCGCAGTGTGAGAACGGCTAACCCGACTGAGACGGCGACCGCCGCCAGCCTATCGGCCAGCCCCAGTGGGTGGCCCAGTAACGCCGGTGCGAGCACCAGCACCGGCCAGTGCCACAGATACCAGGAATAAGAAATGCGCCCGACCGCCCGTATCGGTGGTGACGCCAGCACACGCCCACCCCCCTGAGCAGGGGTGCCACAGCCCGCGCCGATCAGAAGTGCCGCGCCGAGCACGGGCAGCAGCGCAGCGGTACCCGGATAAGGCGTTTTTGCGCTCAATCGAGTGCATGCCAGCAGGATCACCCCAAGACCCGCCCATCCCGCGATCCCGGGCAATGGCGCGGGAAGCCGGCGCCATTGGGCGGCCGAAACGGCCACCAAACCGCCCACGGCCAACTGCCATGCCCGGGTGGGCATGAGGAAGAAGGCAGCCGGAGGCCACATGCGAGTGAGCGCCAGCGATACCGCAAACGACGCCGCCGCGACCACGACGAGGATCACAAGATACGGCCCCACCGCCGACCGGGCCTGGGCGGCGTTAGTGCGCCGACGCGCGAGCCTGACAAACCAAGCGGTCCCGATGATCAACGCCGGCCACACAAGATAGAACTGCTCTTCGACGCCCAAAGACCAGTAATGCTGGAACGGGGAAGGCGTCGCTTCGCTGGAGAAGTAATCGGTGTTCTGCGCGACGAACCACATATTGCCCACGTAAACCGCGCTGGCTATGCCGTCATAAGTGACGGTACGCAGCTGCAGCGGGGATAGCAGGACTGCCGAGGCGATCAATGTGACCACGCCTACCGTGGCCGATGCCGGTAGCAATCGGCGGGCCCGCGCCCCGTAGAAGCTGCGCAGTCCGACCGTGCCGGTGGCGCTTACCTCCCGCCAGAGCATCCCCGTAATCAAGAAGCCCGAGATCACGAAGAACACGTCGACTCCGACGAACCCGCCACCCACCCCCGGCACGTCAGCATGAAACAAAACAACGGCCACCACCGCAACGGCGCGCAACCCCTCGATATCGGGCCGAAAAGACTTTGGCCCAAAGAGCGGATGCCGCTGTCCCGCGGTTGGGTCGACCCTATCGGCCTGGCGCACGGTCACCTAACTGGTAAGAGGACGCGGTATGCACCCGCGGCATCATCGCACACGCGTCTAATTGCGTCCGCGCCGCGCTACCGGCTGCATGACAGCAAGCCCCTCGACGAATGACCGACGATCCGAGCAAGGTCGCCAACCTTGCCGATCTCGGGTCTATTGCACGAGTGTTGGATTAGAGTGCTGGGTTGGTTAGCCTGAGGCCGGGAGGGCCCATATCTCACAAAACGCCACGGGGGACTGGAGGGCTAGGTTCCGCGATGGCTGAAGGCGTGTTCGGGCGCAGCGACGCTGAGATCGACCTCTTGGTGCGCGGCATGCGGTCCGGGATCGCAGTGGTGGGTTTCGGCTACATCGGCACGGTGATCGGTGCCGTGCTGGCCGATCGCGGCTGGCCCGTGACGGGGATCGACGTCCGACCGAGCGTCGTCGACGAGATTAACTTGGGCAAGACGACCGTGCCCGAGCCGGGACTGGGCGAACTCGTCGCCAACGCCGCGCGAGTCGGTCGGCTGCGCGCCACGACCGATTTCGGGGCCCTCGCCGACAACGACTTCATCATCGTGACCGTCGGTACGCCGCTTGGCCCGGACTTCGAGCCCATCGTCGACGACATCAAGGCCGCGGCGCGGGCCGTGGGCGAGCACCTGCACGCCGGGCACCTCGTCATCCTCAAGAGCACGGTCCCGCCCGACACCACCGAAAAGCTCGTCCGGCCGATCCTGGAAGAGACCTCAGGCCTGCGGGCAGGGGTCGACTTCGGGTTGGCGTTCTGCCCCGAGCGGCTCGCCGAGGGTCAAGCCATCCACGAGCTGACGTCGATCCCGGTGGTGGTCGGTGCCGTCGAGGAGCGCAGCGCCCGCGCCTGCTCCACACTGTGGCGGCACGCCCTGGGAGTGGACTCCGTCGTCGTCAATGATCCGCGGACCGCCGAGATGGTCAAGCTCGCGGACAACCTCTGGGTCGACCTCAACGTCGCGCTGGCGAACGAGTTGGCCAAGGTGTGCGATCGGCTCGGGATGGACGCCCTGCAAGTCATCGAGGCGGCCAACACGATGCCGAAGGGCGGCCGGGATGCCAACATCTTGCGGCCGAGCATGGGTGTGGGCGGCTACTGCCTGACGAAGGATCCGTGGTTCGTCAATCACCTGGGACAATCCGTGGGGCTGGAGCTGTCGATTCCGCGGACCTCGAGGACGGTCAACGACACGATGCCGGCCTACACCTACGGGCTGCTCACGCAGCTGCTGGCCGAGCAGGGCAAGACGATCGAGACCAGCAAGATCGCGGTGCTGGGCATCGCGTTCAAGAACAACACCGGCGACTGTCGGCTGACGCCGACGAAGTATGTCGTCGCCCTGCTCGAGGAATCCGGCTGCCAGCTCACGGTGCACGATCCGTGGGTGCCGGACGAAGAGGCCCACACGGTGACCAAGGTCCCGCTGACCCCGGACATCGAGTCCGCGGTCAAGGACGCCGACGCCCTGGTGGTCCTGGCGGGCCACCGCGAATTTCACCAGATCCCGCTGGCGCGGCTCGCGGACCTGGCAGCACCCGGTTCCGTGTTCCTCGACGGACGCAACAGCTTCGACCCCGCGGCGGTGCGCGCCGCCGGCTTCGTCTACAAAGGGATCGGCCGCTAGCCGCTAGGCAGTGGAGCGCAAACTGTACGCAGAAACGAAAGAGCGAATATGTCCAATGTCGTCGTGACCGGCGGCTACGGCTTCATCGGATCACACCTGGTCTCCGCCCTGCTGAACCGCGGCGACACGGTGACCGTGTTCGACTTCGCGAAGAACACCCGTGACACCAGCATCGACTTCGACCGGCACGCCAACTTCCGGTTCGTGCAGGGCGACGTGACCGATATCGGTGCGCTCGAACGGGCGCTGACGCCCGACGTCGACACGGTCTTCCACCTGGCCGCGGTCGTCGGCGTGAAGAACTACCTCAACGATCCGCTGCGGGTGCTCGACGTCAATGTGACCGGCACCCGCAACGTGCTGGAGCTCAGCCAACGGCACGGAATCCGCGTGCTGTTCGCCAGCACCTCAGAGGTGTTCGGGAAAAACCCCAACCCGCCGTTCGCCGAGGACGACGACCGCGTCCTCGGGTCGACGAAGACCGCGCGGTGGAGCTACAGCACCAGCAAGGCAATGGCCGAGCACCTCGTTTTCGCGATGCACACGGCCTACGGGCTACCGGTGACGGTGGTGCGCTACTTCAACGTCTACGGCCCGCGGCAAAGCCCGATCTTCGTCGTTTCGCAGAGCATCCACCGCATCCTCAGTGGCCTCCCGCCGTTGTTGTATGACTCGGGTGACCAGACCCGCTGCTTCACCTACGTCGATGACGCCATCGCCGGCACCTTGCTCGCGGCCGACAGCGACGCGGCGATCGGCGAGGCCTTCAACGTCGGCAGCATGACCGAGACGACCATCGGGGAGGCCGTCGATCTGGCGATCAAGATCGCAAATGTCGACTCCGTATCCAGCGTCGAACACGTCGACACCGCGGCGCGCTACGGCGCTCGCTATGAGGACATCCCTCGTCGCATCCCGGACTCGACCAAAGCCCAACGCGAGCTGGGCTGGCGCCTCGAGGTCGACGTCGAGGAAGGGATCCGGCGCACCATCGAGTGGGCGCGGGCCAACCCGTGGTACCTCAAGGCACCCGCGGGGGATCAGCCGTAACACGGCCGAAGACGCGCGGACGAGGCGCATGAGGGCGCAACGCCCGTATCCGGCTGTGCATCAGTTGCGGATCAAGTACCCGTTGGGCGCCTGCGTCCAGCCGAACTTGTTCTCGCGCGCCACGTCGTGCGTGTAGTCGTCTGGGAATTCATGCTCGTAGGCTTCGATTGCCTCATACGGGCCCGGGCCCCATCCAGGAAGGACAGGGTGTCCGTTCATGTTCGAGTCCTCTACTACGAGGTAGTCGCCGGCGCACAGCAACGGCCGCAGCAGCTTCATCTCGGCCAGCACATGATTCATCGAATGGTCGCTGTCGAGGATCGCGAAGACCTTGCCGGGGAACTGGCTTCTCAGGTCCCGGATGCACTCGGCGACAGCGGGGACCGTGGACCGCGATTCGAAGAACGTGATATCGGGATCCTGGCGGGCTTTGGGCTCAAGGGGACCGTGGTAGACGTCCACCGAAAGCACCTTGAATGGTCGGCCGATTTGCCTCATGACGTTCGCGAAAAACAAGGCCGAACCACCGTAATGTGTGCCGAATTCGACTACCAGGGACGGCTTCAACTCAAATAAAATCTCTTGGTAATTCCACATATCGCTGGCCGACTTCTGGCAGTGGACGCCCATCCAGGTAATCTTATTGAACACTTCAGTGTTGTAATACCACTTATGGTATTCATTAGGTTCCGAGCCCGTCGGCTGGTAAAAGTAGCGGGCCAGCGGAGGAGCGGCAATTTTCTTCACGAATTCCCATGGCGTTGGCATGGATTCGTAAAGGGCCGCGCCAATTCTCAGGAATGCTTTCCTGTCGACATAACTGCCTCGTTGCGCCGACTCTCCGCGGCTCAATGCCGGCCCGTTGCTCTCCGGCATCTGCTTAGCATGCTCTTTTCGCTGCCACTGCATCGCCGAATGATAGCAGCAGATGTTGTCGAGCCCGTGGGCGCGGGCAATCGGGCGGTAGCGCGAAGAATCCCTGGGTATCGGGCGTAAGAAACGGGATCAGCATGGGGACCGGTTCGCGCGACCAGGAGCCTGCGGGGCAACGATGACTGCTGACGATAACCAGTGCCTGACGCTCGCTCGCGAGGCGGGCCAGGAGGCCGGTTCACACGTTGGCAAAGCAGTACGTCCGGTAGCTGGTCTCGTTGTTTTGCAACGCGCGGCGGGATTCCGTCCATAACCAAGAGCCGCAAGACGGCAGAAGGCGGCGCCGACTACTGGACTCAGACAGATATATCTTCTCCACGCCGCGCGCAACCTCCTCATTGATGATCCTTTTGGAAACGAGCCGCAGCGGGGCGTCGGCTAAGTCCTTCTCCCATTCGGCGATATCTCGATTTTTGCGGACATCGGCGTATAGGAAATAGCCTCCCGGTCGCAATACGCGGGCGACTTCGGCGAGGAATCGGGGGAGTCGAGCATAGCAGTGCGACGCTTCGATATTGATCACCGCGTCGAACGAATGATCTGTGAATGGCAGCGCCTCGGCGCTGCCGTGCACGAAATCCAGGCCGGGCACTTGGTGCTTTTTTCGGCAGAACTCCAGGCCGACGGGGTTTAAGTCCAGCCCTGTGTAGGAGGCGGGGCTCAGGGTGCGCATCACGTACGAGGCGCCGCCGCCGTGGCCGCAACTAACCTCCAGCACGCATTTGCCGGTGAGATCCACTTGGGTCGCTGTGCGGTGGTAAAGCTGAATGGAGTACCGATCGGGCTCATCGGACTCTGCCAACGGCAGGGCCATCGGCGGATCTTCCTCGTAGCCCCAGTTCATGAAAACCCTGTCGTCGTTGCTGAGGAAGCGGGTATGGAAGGGATACCAGTAGCGGTTGACGATCTGATGCGCCTGCCTCATTGGTGCAGTATGGCACCGTGTCCGGGAACGCGGCGGCAGGTCGCGCAACGTCCATGAGGCAAGCCGATCAGAGCTTCAGGTGTCGCGAGGCCTGCGCTTTCGCGGCATTAGTGACGCGTTAGGTGAGCAAATTTTGATCCGATCATTCTCGGAACCTCGTTGCCAATACCCGCGATCTCTCAGCCGGGGATGAGCGCGCGGTCGGCCAGCGCCCCGATCGCCGGCGCCAACATCCGCGAGTATTCGAGCGTCAGGTGCTCCCAGTCGAAGTAGACCAGCGTGTTGCCGACGATCACCGGGCAGCGGTTGGCGGTGCAGAACAACTCGGTGAGGTCGTCGTATTGTCCGCCGCCGGCTTTGGTGGCGGCGGTCTCGGCCGCGATGCCCGTTTGGTTCACGGCCGCCGCCCTCGTCGGCGAGCAGGCGGTCGCGTCGTCGAGGTGGCCGGACAGGCAGACCGGCACCGATGTGTCCGGAGCCGGCACCGGCCCGAGCACCAGCACCTGGGCACCGGTGCCGCGCAGCTGGCGCACGAGGCGCGTCAGGCCGTCGATCCACGCCGGGTCGTACGCCGAGAAGCCGGAGAGCCAGCCGTTGCCGTTGCCGGCGCCGTAGCCCCGCCACATGCTCACCACGATCAGCCGCGGGTGCTCGGCGCGTAGCCGGGCGAGGATCTGGCCGCGCCATTGATCGCAGTGTTCGACGTTTTCAACCAGGCGACTGAAGAGGTGACTTGTGATGGGCAGGTCCAGCGGTGGGCAGGCCCCTTTGCTCAACAGCTCCAGTCGCCAGTGCCGTTGGGTGGCGAGTTGCTCGAACGCGGGATCCCACATCGCGGCGTGCGAATCGCCGACCAGGGCCACCGTCGTCGCCGAGGCGGTATCGCCCGTCGCGCAGGTGGGTTGTCCGCCTTGGAAAGGCGTGCGCAGGCAGCCGTTGAACGAGTACGCGTGCTGTTCGGCTGTCGCGTCGGCCAGCGGCGGTGCCAGGTTGGATGGCACCGCTTTGACGTCGGCCGACGCCGCGACAGCGGCCTGCACCTGGGCGAACGCCTGCCGCACCACCGCGTCATAGGCATCGATGTCGGAGCCCGCGGGAGGGGGTGTCGCGTTGATGGTCAGCGCCGCGGCCGGCGCGCCGCGGCCGACCGGGATTGGGACGACGACCAGCAGAGCCACGCCGACCGCCACGGCGACCGCGGTGGCGCCACCGCCCAGCGCGAGACTGCGTAGGGGAGACCGGCGGATGGGTGCGGCGAATCGCAGCGGGTTCTCGATGCACCGCAGGGTGAGCACCGCCAGCCCGCCGGAGACCAGGGCGGCCGCCAACCTCCCGGCCAGGCCCAGTGGGTGGCCGAGCAGTGCGGGTGTCAACACCAGCACCGGCCAGTGCCACAGATACCACGAGTAGGAGATGCGGCCGATCGCTCGCATTGGCGATACGGCCAGCACGCGGCCGCATCCTTGCGTGGGCGTGGCGCAGCCGGCGCCGATCACGAGAACGGCACCCAGCGTGGGCAGCAGCGCCGCGATACCCGGATAGAAGGTCGCCGGGCTCAACACGGTGCAGGCCAGCAGGATCAGGCCCAACCCCGCCCACCCGGTGATGGCGGCGGCGTGTGACGGCAGCCGGCGCCACTGGCCGGCCGTGAGGGCTACCAGGCCGCCGGCGGCCAACTGCCAGGCCCTGGTCGGCAGCGAAAAGAACGCCACCGCGGGCATCACGTACGTGATCACCAGCGACAGGGCGAACGATACGGCCGCGACCAGCGCAAGGACCACCACATACGGGTGTTGCGAGGAGTCGTCGGCGGCGCGGCGCCGACGCCCACGCCGGATGAGCCATGCCGTGCCGATGATCAATGCGGGCCACACCAGGTAGAACTGCTCCTCGACGCCCAACGACCAGTAGTGCTGGAACGGCGACGGCGGCAGGTGACCCCCGAAGTAGTGGACGCCTTCGCCGATGAACCAGTAGTTGCTGATGTACAACGCGCTGGCGATGCCCTCCAGTAGGACGCTCGACGCCTGCAGCGGGGGTAGCAGGACCGCCGCCGCGATCGCGGTGACAACGCCTACCGCGGCCGACGCGGGTAGCAGCCGGCGGGCGCGTGCCCCGTAGAAGCGGCGCAGTCCGACGGTGCCGGTGGAGCTGACCTCGCGCCACAGCAGCCCGGTGATCAAAAAGCCCGAGATGACGAAGAACACGTCCACGCCGACGTAGCCACCGCCGATGCCGGGCACCTCGGCGTGGAAGAGGACCACCGCCAGCACCGCGACCGCGCGCAAGCCCTCGATGTCCGGACGAAACCCCGACCGTTCCGAGCGTTGAGGTTCCCGTCTTTCGGTAGGGCTAGCGCTCGCGGCCTGGCGCACGGTCACCTACCTGGACGAGGACGGGTTGTTCGAGTCGTGGCATTATCACACACCCGTCCAATACCTTTCGGCCATTCCGGCACGAGCGGACGCCGCGCACTGGTTCCCGGCGCTCCCGACCGGCCCGGTGCTGTTGACCACCTGTCCAAAGATCTTCTGGCTTTCACGTCGGTGCCACGCGGCCGTCGGGTTATGCTCCTGGGCGGCTGAGCCAGGGGTGCGGGGCCGCCGCTTTCATTCCACAGAATGCGAGGGGAAGTGAAAGGTCAGGATCCGCGATGAAATTCGTGCTCGCGAACTGGGGAACGCGCGGCGAGGTCGAGCCCTATGTCACTGTCGGCCGCGAACTGGTGCGCCGCGGGCATGACGTGCGCATGGCTGTCGCGCCGGAAATGGTCGACTTCGTCGAGTCGGCGGGGCCGGCTGCGCTTGCCTATGGACCGGAGTTGAAAGCCATCCTGGACCCGCACCGCGATTTCTGGACCTACTTCTTCGGCAACCCCTGGAAGATCCGCGAGTTGGGCAGGATGTGGAGCGAGGTTTCCGGGCCGCTGACCGAGTGCCGCGGCGAGGTCAGCAGGACGCTGACGTCACTGGCCGACGGCGCCGAACTGATCCTCACCGGCATGAACTATGAGGACACCGCCGCCAACGTCGCGGAGTATTACGGCATCCCGTTGGCCACGCTGCATATCTTCCCGTGGCGGGCCAACGGCCAACTCCTGCCATACCTGCCGGCGCCGCTGGGCCGCGCCGCGATGACGGCGTTCGAGTGGCTGTCGTGGCGCGGACCGAAGAAGGTCGAGGACGCGCAGCGCCGTGAACTCGGGCTGCCGGAGGCCACAACCCCCTGGACGCGGCGGATCGCCGAACGCGGATCCCTGGAGATACAGGCCTACGATGAGGTCTGCTATCCGGGGTTGGCGGCCGAATGGGCGAAATGGGACGGCCAGCGCCCCTTCGTCGGAGCGCTGACCATGGAGCTGCCGACGGACACCGATGACGAGGTCGCCTCCTGGATTGCGGCGGGAACACCGCCGATCTGTTTCGGGTTCGGCAGCGTCGGGGTGGAATCCGCGGTCGATACGCTGGCGATGATCAGCTCGGTCTGCGAAGAGTTGGGCGAGCGGGCGTTGATCTGCGCCGCCGGCACCGACTTCAGCAACATCTCGCGGGCCGAGCACGTGAAGGTGGTGGGAGTCATGAATTACGCTGCCGCCCTGCCTGCCTGCCGCGCCTTCGTTCACCACGGCGGCGCGGGCACCACGAACGCGGGCCTGCGCGCCGGACTCCCCACGTTGATCCTCTGGACGCTGCCCGATCAGGGGGCTTGGGGAGCCCGGGTCAAGCGGCTGAAGGTTGGCACCGGGCGGCGATTTTCGGCGACCACCCGCGAGTCGCTGGTCGCGGACCTTCGCACCACCCTTGCCCCGCAATGCCTCACCCGGGCCCGCGAACTCGCCTCCAAGATGACCAAATCGGCCGACAGCGTAAGGGTCGCCGCTGATCTGGTCGAAGATTTCGCCCGCACCAAACGTGTCGGCTGAGATCGGCGAGGGCGTCGAGCTCTTGTCACATCCCACTGGCCAGCGCGCGGTCGGCTAACGCCCCGATTACCGGTGACAACTGGCGGGAGTATTCGGGGGTCACATGATCGAAGTCGAGGTAGACCAGCGTGTTGCCCACGATGACCGGGCAACGGCCCACGGTGCAGAACAGTTCGGTGAGGTCGGCGTACTGCCCGCCTCCGGCCTTGGTGGCGGCGGCCTCGGCGGCGATGCCGGATTCGTTCACCGCAGCCGATCGTGGCGGCGAGCAGGCGTTCGCGTCATCGAGGTGGCCGGACAGGCAGACCGGCACCATTGATCGCGGATCCGGGACCGGCCCCAGTACGAGCACCTGCGCGCCGGTGCTACGCAGCTGCTGCACGAGGCGGGTCAGGCTCGCGATCCACGTCGTGTTGTAGGGCGTGAAACCGGGCTGCCAATTGCCGGCACCGTAACCCCGCCACATGCTCAGCACGACCAGCCGGGGGTGCTCGGCCGCCAACCGGGCGAGGATCTGCGCGCGCCACTGCTCGCAGTGGCGAAAATGTTCAACCACCCGATCGAGGTGATTGGTAACGGGCACGTCTATCGGCGGGCAACCCGCCTTGGCCATGAACTCGAGCCGCCAGGGCCGTTGCGTGGCGATCTCCTGGAAGCCCGCGTTCCACATTGCGGCGTGCGAGTCGCCGAGCAGGGCCACCGTCGTCGTCGAGGCGGTGTCGCCCGTGGCGCATTCGGGCTGCCCGCTTTCTTTGTCTGTCCGAAAGCAGCCGTTGAACCGCATGGCCTTCTGACCGGCCGCTGCGTCGGCGAGCGGTGGGTTGAGGTTGGAGGGTACGGCTTTGAGGTCGGTCGACGCGGCGACCGCGGCGTGCACTTGGGCGAACGCTTGACGCACTGCGGCGTCGTAGGCGTCGATGCTCGAGCCCGCGCGGGGAGGTGCGGCGGTGATGGTCAGCGCCGCGGCCGCAGAGCCGTGCCCGACCGGGTTCGGTACCAGTTCCAGCAGTGCCGCGCCCACAGCCACCGCGGTCGCGGTTGCGGCGGCGCCGAGTCCGAGGCTGGCCAGGGCCGATCGGCGGATCGGGGCGGCGAATCGCAGCGGGTTTTCGAGGTAACGCAGGGTGAGCACCGCCAACCCGGCCGAGACCAGGGCCGCTGTGAGCCGGCCGGCCAGCCCGAGTGGGTGGCCCAGCAATGCGGGTGTCAGGACCAGCACTGGCCAGTGCCAGAGGTACCAGGAGTAGGACACCCGGCCGATGGCCTGCATCTGCGGTATCGCCAGGACGCGACCGCATCCTTGCGTAGCTGCGGCGCAGCCCGCGCCGATCACCAGCACGGCGCCGATGGTCGGCAGCAGCGCGGCGATACCTGGATACAGGGTGGCCGGGCCCAGCCAGGTGCAGGCCAGCAGGATGAGGGCCAGCCCTGCCCATCCGGTGATTGCGGCAGTTCGCGGCGGCAGTCGGCGCCACCGGCCGGCCGTCAGGGCCACCAGACCGCCGGCGGCCAATTGCCAGGCACGGGTCGGTAAGGAAAAGAACGCCGCGGCGGGCACCAAGTACGACATCAGCAGCGACAGCGCGAACGAAGAGACCGCGACCAGCGCGAGGATTGCAAGATACGGGCCCCCCGAAGCAGGGCCATCGGCACTCTTGCGCCGACGCCGGATGAGCCATGCCATCCCGATGATCATCGCCGGCCACACCAGGTAGAACTGCTCCTCGACGCCCAACGACCAATAGTGCTGGAACGGCGAGGCGGCCAGGTGCCCGCCGAAGTAGTCGACGTTCTGCCCGATGAACCACAGATTGCTGACATACAGCGCGCTGGCAATGCCGTCACCAATGACGACCTTTGCCTGTAAGGGAGGTAACAGGGCCGTCGAGGCGATCAGGGTGGCGACGCCTACCGCGGCCGATGCAGGTAGCAGTCGGCGGGCCCGCGCGCCATAGAAGCGGCGTAGCCCAACCGTGCCATTGGCGTCCACCTCCCGCCAGAGCATCCCGGTGATCAGGAAGCCCGAGATGACGAAGAAGACGTCCACACCCACGAACCCGCCACCCAACCCCGGGACCTCGGCGTGAAACAGGACAACGGCGACCACCGCGACGGCGCGCAATCCCTCGATGTCCGGCCGGAACCTCGATGGTGTCGGGTGTTGACCGCGCAGCCCTTCGGCGGGGCTGACGCTGTCCGCTTGGGGCAAGATCACCTACTCGGTAAGAGGATCGGTTACTTCAGCAAAGCCGTCATGTGCGAGTGATCGCTTGGCTCGGCAGATGATTCGGGCTGATCGCCGATCCAATCGAGCAGAGCCCGCAGACCGTCCTCGAGGGCCCACCGCGGACGCCAGCTGAGCTCGCTTTTGGCCGGCTCGATGTCGCAGCTCGCCGCGCGTACGTCGCCGTCGCGGAATTTGCCCACGACGGCCGGTTCGGGCGCATCGCAGATTGCGGCGATCTTGCGAGCCAGCTCATGGATGGTTGTCGGGACATCCGATCCGATGTCGACACAGCGTGATCGATTCGCAGGATTCTCGATTGCAGCGAACAAAGCTTCGACGACATCTTCTATATAGACGAAGTCGCGCACGATCCGCCCGTCTTCGTAGACCTCCAACGGCTGCTTCTCGCGCGCCAACCGTGCGAAAAGAGCGACTATTCCCGTGTAGGAATTGGTCAGCGACTGGCCCGGCCCGTATACGTTTTGCAGCCGCAGCACGCTGAGACGGGTGTCGTGCGCGGCGGCCCAGGCGGTCAGGATGTGCTCTTGGGCGAGTTTGGTCGCGGCGTAAATGTTGGTCGGCCGCGGCTCCGTTCGACCGGCACAGCTCGCAAGCGGGACGGGCGCATCGTTCGTGGGCCCGTGCGGATCCCAGATACCGGCGACGAGTTGAGCGTGGTCGCGAGGCCGCGGATAAAAGATGTGGGAGCCGCACTGCCAGGCACCCTCGCCGTAGACCGCCCTGGACGACGCCAGGACGAGCTGGTCGGGGACCTGCGCTGAGCGGCTCAGGGCGTCAAGGAGTTGTGTCGTTCCGACCACATTGACCGAACCGTGGCGCGAGGCCTCGGAAAGCGATTGCGCCGTTCCGGTCTCCGCCGCCAGATGCACGACCTGGGAAGGCCGGCACAGCCGAAGCACCGCATCGCAGTCGGGCGCATGGGTGACATCGCCGGTGAACAACCGCACGGATGGCGGCAGGTCGATCGCTGGACGTTCGCCATGCACCTGCGGATGCAAAACATCCATGACCGCGACGTCATAGCCGGCCGTGACGAGACGCCGCGCGAGCGCGGACCCGATGAATCCTGCCCCGCCAGTGATGAGCACTGATGTGGACAACAGCCGACGCCTCCGGTTCCTCTGTGGAGGAAAATAGCTGACCGGCACGCGTACACCCAGGGTGCGGTCCGGGTGATCATACCGAGGCCCCCGCGGCACGAACATCAATTGAGGTCGTCAATCGATCTGGCCGGTCAGTTCGAACTCGGCGAGCGTGCGCTGGGCGAGTTCGCGCAAAGCGGGCTTGGTGGTCACGACGCCCGGTTGATAGGTGACGACGTGGATGCACACCTTGCCGAGGCCCGGCGAGCTGAAGGACAACACCTGCAGGTGCCCGCCGGTTCTCTCCAGCCATTGTCGCGTGACGTGTTGCCTCGTCCCTCGTGCCCAGGCGTAGTCGCAATGGGTGCCGTCGAGAAGGCCCACCGAGAAGCCGACGTCGCCGAGATGCGAACAAACGACCGGCAGATCCGGGTCGTTGAGCGCGGCATCGACGCCCCGCCTCCACGTCCGCTTCGGAGTGAACGGGGTCAGCGCGGCCAGCTGCGACGACAGACCTGGGGCTTCCCGCAGATCCTGCAGCGCCTGTTTGATGGCTGCGCGGGCCTCACGCAGATCCGTCGTCACCCGGGTCGGGTCGATTGTGACGCGGGCGAACGACACTGCGACCGCACGCGTATCACCCTCGGTGCGGTCGCTCTTGACGACCTGCAGGGTGACGGCGCCGTCATCACCGCGCCGGCGCCCGAGGTGCTCCGCGAGTTTCGCGGTCAACCCGGCGGCCAGCGTGTTGCTCGATCCGCCCAGAGCCTGCGCACGGGCATTCCAGTGATCCACGTCGACGAGAATCGAGGCACCGGGCAAGATGACCGGGTCACCGCCGCCGTCTCCACGCGGGGTGACGGGCCGCCGTGCCAGTGCGGGGCGGGCAGTGTCGCGCCGCTGACGCCGGGAGAGTCGTGCAAACGCGATCATCGCGCGGGCAGCGTCGGGGAGGTCCCGGGCCGTTTGGCGGGCATCCTCCGCCGCCGCGCGCAATCGCCCCCGTGAGCGCGGCGGCGGGTAGCCGAGCTCGCGCGTCTGACCCAGCATCGCCTCGATCGCCGCGATGAGCAGACCGATGCCGTCGAGCACGTAGTGGGACGCCACCAGGGTGACCGCTGTCGAGCCGTCGGTCAGAGGAAGGACACCGAGGTGCCAGCCGGGCCCCGCTTCGGGATCAACGGGCCGTTGTGAGCGTTCATCGGTCCAGTCGCTGAGCTCCGCGCGGGGACGGGCACGCTCGGCGATATCGATGTCCGCCGGCCCACGATCCAAGACCCACCGATGCCGGCCGAACGGCAGCGGCGAACGCTCGATGAGCCGTGCGAGCAACCCGTGACCGAGATTGTGGTGAAAGCGTCTTAGCCCATCGAAGTCGATAGGGCGCTCATAAAGCCACAGGATCTGCATGACTTCCTGCTGGCCGACGGCGCAATGCCCCGCATAGAAGGCTTGGTCCAGCAACGCGAGCCGGTTGTCTGCCACGGATCAGCCTCCGATGACACGGGACTCGCCCGTGACGCCGCGCGATACGGGGTGGGCCTTGAGGGCGTCGGCCCGGGTCATCACTGCGGATCAGCTCCGGTGCTTCGGCGAAGTAGCTAAGAACGCACAGAAAGACTAACCCCGGCAAGAGGGAGCCGGCAGGTCCTCCTGACCTCCCCGTGGGGGCTATCCGCGGGCGAGCGCGCGCTCGGCCAGCGCCCCGATCACCGGTGCCAGAAGGCGTGCATACTCGGTCGTCAAGTGAACGTTGTCGAAGTAGACGAGGTTGTTTCCGACGATCACCGGGCAGCGGTCGGCGGTGCAGAACAGTTCGGTGAGGTCGGCGTATTGCCCGCCCCCGGCCTTGGTGGCGGCGGCCTCGGCGGCGATGCCGGATTCGTTCACCGCTGCCGACCTCGACGGCGCGCAGGCCGTTGCATCGTCGAGGTGGCCGGACAGGCAGACCGGCACCGATGAGAGCGGATTGGGGACCGGGCCGAGCACCAGCACCTGCGCACCGGTACCGCGGAGCTGCTGCACCAGGTGGGTCAGGCCGTCGAGCCAGGCCGCGTCGTATGACGTGAAACCAGGCTGGTAGCCGCGCCCGATACCGTACCCGCGGAACATGCTCACCACGACCAGCCGTGGGCGCTCGGCGGTCAACCGGGCGAGGATCTGAGCGCGCCACTGCTCGCAAAAGGCGTTGGACACCGCGCGCTTGACGGCGTCGGTGATGGGCAGGTTCATCGGTGCGCAGCCGCCCTTACCCAGCGTCTCCAGCCGCCAGTGCTGCTGCGACGCGACTTGCTGGAGCGCTGGACTCCACATCGTGGCGTGCGAGTCGCCGAGCAGCGCCACCGTCGTCGTCGAGGCGGTGTCGCCGGATGCGCATTCGGGCTGCCCCACTTCGGTGAGATTGCGCAGGCAGCCATTGAGAAACACGGCCCTGAATTCAGATCCCGCGTCGGCAAGTGGGGGATTCAGGTTGGAGGGTACGGCTTTGAGGTCGGTCGACGCGGTGACCGCGGCGTGCACTTGGGCGAAGGCTTGGCGTACTGCGGTGTCGTAGGCGTCGATGCCCGAGCCCGCGGGGGGAGGTGTGGCGGTGATGGCCAGCGTGGGGGCGGCCGGGCCGCGGCCGACGGGGACGGGCATCCACGCCAGCAGCGCCACGCCGACGGCGACGGCGGTGGCGGTGGCGGTGGCGCCGAGGGCGAGGCTGGCCAGGGCTGATCGGCGGATGGGGGCGGCGAATCGCAGTGGGTTTTCGAGGTAGCGCAGGGTGAGCACCGCCAGCCCGGCCGAGACCAGGGCCGCTGTGAGCCTGGCGGGCAGCCCGAGTGGGTGGCCCAGCAGCGCGGGTGTCAGGACCAGCACCGGCCAGTGCCACAGGTACCAGGAGTAGGACACCCGGCCGATCGCCTGCATTTGCGGTACCGCCAGGACGCGGGCATATCCTCGAGTGGCTGCGGCGCAGCCGGCGCCGATCACCAGCACGGCGCCCAGCGTGGGCAGCAGCGCGGCGATGCCTGGATACAGGGTGGCCGGGCCCAGCCAGGTGCAGGCCAGCAGGATGAGAGCCAGCCCCGTCCATCCGGTGATCGCGGCAGCGCGGGGTGGCAGTCGGCGCCACCGGCCGGCCGTCAGAGCCACCAGGCCGCCGGCCGCCAATTGCCAGGCCCGCGTGGGCAGCGAAAAGAACGCGACGGCCGGGACCACGTAGGTGACCGCGAGCGACAGCGCGAACGACAGAATTCCGACCAGCAGCAGCACCACGAGGTAGGGCTTCTTCGAGGAGGTGGCATCCGTCTTGCCGCGTCGCCGCACGAGCCGGATGAGCCAGGCCGTCCCGAGGATCATCGCCGGCCACACCAGGTAGAACTGCTCCTCGACGCCCAACGACCAATAGTGCAGGTACGGCGACGTCGCCGTCGACCCGGCGAAGTAGTCGACTTGTTGATGAATGAATTGGTAGTTGCTCACATACAGCGCGCTGGCGATGCCGTCGCCAAGGACGATTCGGGCCTGCAGCGGCGGCAGCAGCACAACCGAGGCGATCGCGGTGATCACCCCGACCGCGGCCGACGCGGGCAGCAGTCGGCGGGCCCGCGCCCCATAGAAGTTGCGCAGCCGCACGGTGCCGCTGGTGTTCGCTTCGCGCCACAGCAGGCCGGTGATCAGGAAGCCGGAGATGACGAAGAAGACGTCCACGCCCACGAACCCGCCGCCCAACCCCGGGACCTCGGCGTGAAACAAGACGACGGCGACCACCGCCACGGCGCGCAAGCCCTCGATATCCGGGCGAAACCCAACCTTCGTCGGGCGCCGATCCTGCACCCGCTCGGTGGGGGCAACGCTGTCGGCCTGGGTCAAGGTCACCTACCTGGTAAGAGGACGAGCTTCCCGAACCGGGGGATTATCACACACCTGTTCAACAGATTAGGTATGTTCGCCAATCATCACGTCATCGTTCGTCGGCCCGCGAGACTCCGGACGTTCGGGCTGCCAAAAACCCGACTGGAGGCGCCCCAGAGGCTCGTTGCGGGCGCCGCGCCAGATCGGTGAGTCAGCGCCGGCGGACCCAGTGCCACGCCAATGCAGTAGTACCAATCTGCAGCCGAGATCACGGAGGTGAGCCGGTGAACGTAGTCGATAGTCCGACGGTGGGCGCTCTGACGCTGGATCGGACGAGCCTCCACCATCTCTGGAAAGCGATTCTCGTCGGCGTTGCGTTAGGTGTGGCTACGGCGTGTTACTTCGCGCCTATTCTGCTGGTCGCGCTGGGCGCACTTCTATTGGTGCTGCTGTGCGCGCGCTTGGTTTATCGGAATCGCGACCGCTTCATCCCCAATCTGTATGCACGGGACATTACGGTTTATGACGACGCATATCGCGCATTCATCGCCCGCACGCTTGCGGAGCTGCGGCGGTCCAAGATTTCAGGACACACGCTGCTCTGGGAGGCGTCGCGCCTGCCGAAGCAATGCCCCGAGGATCCCGAGGAGCTGCTGCTTGATCTGGGCGTCTGGATCGGCTGGTCGACAAGGCTGATATCCGATGCTTCCGGCCGCACGGTATACGGCTTCGACACCTTCGAGGGCCTTGTCGAAGACTGGCAAGTCGACGACCAGATGGTCTTCAAGCGTGGAACCTTCTCGCTGACGGAACCACTCGCACAGCGTCTGATGCCGGACACCGGCGTAATTTTGCATGACGGGATACCAGACACACTCGGTCGGAAAGTGCAGTTCATGCGGGGGAGCACGTACGAGACATTGGCCCCGTTCCTGGCCGAGCGTCCAGCCAGCCCCGTCAGGCTTTTCCACATGGATTTGGACACCTATGAGAGTTGTCTGCACGCGTTGGAGACATGCAAGGATCGCTTCACCGAGGGATCGATCCTCGTGTTCGACGAGTATCTGGTCACCAATGGCGAAATGCTTGCTTTCTATGAGTTTCAAGCGCGGTACGGGTTGGAGTGGCGCTATCGCGCGTGGGGGCTCGAGACCTGGGAGATGAATGTCGAAATGGTCACCTCGCGGTGGCGACGCTGGCTGTACTACTTCGTGTTGATCGCGGTGTATTGGTCGATCGGAAATGGGCAGTACGCGTGGAATTTATTCGGCAGGCGATTTTGGCGATTTTGGTTGGGCGCACCGATCGGCGACATCCTTTTCATGCTCGGCGCCGCGGGACAGCGGAAGTCGGTCAGCCTGGAGATCACGGGTCTGGGCCGGCTCGACCCAACCGCCCACCACGCCCAGGACAACGCGTGACCGTGCAGTCGATTCGACCCCCTTCCAATTCAGGGTTCGCGGCCGGGGCGCACCTCTTGTCAGACACGCGTTTAATCGCAAGGATCGTCGCGTGAACTTCAACGACGCTCTGACGATGTTGGTGGACGCCCTACCAGGCGCCAACCGAATCAAGGCGGTGCAGCGGGCGCTCGACGGACGGGTGAAGCCCGTTTATCTGGAGATCGGCGTATCGAAGGGCCTTGCATTCCGGCGGATCACCGCCGACGAGAAAATCGCCGTCGACCCGGAATTCAGGCTCTCGGCGCGCTCCCGCGAACAGGCAGATGCGAAGGCACGCGTCACCCACTACTTCGAGACGACCAGTGACGACTTCTTCGCGAACCAGGCGGCGTTCCTCGAGCAGCGCCCCATCGACGTCGCCCTGATCGATGGCATGCACACCTACGAGCAGGTGGTGCGCGACGTCGAGAACACGGTGCGCTACCTGCGGGACGACGGCGTCATTTTCCTGCACGACTGCAATCCCGCGACCGAATTGATCGGCCGTCGCGCGGAGTCGTGGGCCGACTTTGTCGCACAGCAGAAGGGGCCACTGATCATTGGTTTGTGGAGTGGCGACGTCTGGAAATCGATAGTCCACCTGCGCAGCGTGCGGGACGACCTGCAGGTCGCGGTGCTGAAGTGCGACACCGGCGTCGGAGTGGTGCGTAAAGGACCTCCAGAGTCACGACTGTCCTACTCGCCCGCTGAGGTCGAGGCGCTGACGTATGCGGATCTCGCCGCCGATCGCAAGCGGTTGCTGAATTTGAAGCCGGCTCGGTTTCTCGGCCAATTTCTCGGTGAGACCGCCGGATCTCCTCGGAAGTAAACGCCCGATGCCTCGACATTTCCCGTGTGTGGCGGGCGACCGGGATATGCTGCCGGGCGGCTGAGCCGGCGTTGTGGGGGCTGCGCTTTCCCCTCGCAGAATGCGCACGGAAAGTGAGGACAAGGCCTCGATGAAATTTGTGCTCGCAAGCTGGGGAAGTCGCGGCGACGTCGAGCCCAACCTCGCCGTCGGTCGTGAGTTGCACCGCCGGGGGCATGAGGTGCGCATGGCCGTCCCGCCGGACCTCGTCGGGTTCGTGCAGTCGGCGGGGGTTACGGCAGTCGGCTTCGGGCCGGAGGCGCGATCGATTCTCGACGCGCACCGCGAGTTCTGGACCTGCTTTTTCAGCCACCCATGGAGAATCCGGGATCTGATCGGGTCGCGACTCGACATAGCGGGGCGCCTCCTCCAGGGATGGCAGGAGATGGGCACGGCGCTGATGTCGCTGGCGGACGGGGCCGACCTGATATTCACGGGCATCAATTTCGAGGACGCTGCCGCCAATGTCGCGGAGTTTTACGACATTCCGCTGGCCACGTTGCATTACTTTCCGCTACGGCCCAACAGCCAGACCCTGCCATTCCTGCCGGCGCCGTTGGCCCGCTCGGCAGTCAAGGCCTACTGGTGGGTGAATTGGCGTGGGGTGAAGAAGGCCGAGGACGCCCAGCGCCGTGAACTCGGCCTGCCGAAGGCGACGAGCTCCGCGCCGCGACGGATTACCGAACGGGGATCGCTGGAAATTCAGGCCTACGACGAGGCGTGCTTTCCGGGGTTGGCCGCCGAATGGGCGAAATTCGACGGTCAACGTCCGTTTGTCGGCACGCTGACCCTCGGGTTGGCGACGGATGCGGACGAGGAGGTCGCGTCCTGGATTGCCGCAGGGACACCGCCGATTTACTTCGGCTTCGGGAGCATCCCCGTCGAGTCCCCGGCAGACACGATCGCCATGATCGGCGCGGCCTGCGCGGAGTTGGGCGAGCGGGCATTGATTGGCGCCGCCGGAACCGACTTCAGCAGTGTTCCCCATTCTGACGCCGTCAAGGTGGTGGGCGCGGTGAACTTCTCGACCGTCTTTCCGGCCTGCCGGGCGCTCGTCCACCACGGCGGCTCGAGCACCACACCCATTGCCATGCGCGCGGGGGTCCCGCAGCTGATCCTGTACTGGGACCTCGTTCACGCGGTCTACGGGGGTGCGGTCAAACGGTTGAAAGTTGGCACCGCCCGGCGCTTTTCGAGTGCTAACCGGGAATCGCTGGTGGCGGACCTCCGCACCATTCTCGCCCCGGAATACGCGACCCGCGCCCGCGAGATCGCCGGCCGGATGACCGAACCCGCTAAAAGCGCCGCGGCCGCCGCGGACCTGCTGGAAGAATTCGCCTGCCTCAGGCGCGTTGGCTGATGGCCAGCAGGCGCCGTCGTGGTGATCAACGCCGCCACGTCTGACCGATTACTGCGCTGGGCCCACGTGAGAGGCCTTCGAGGACACGGGCAAATCAGTGCGAGCTGATGCGCTTGTCGAAATGAACGAATACGTAAAGAACGCGAAAATATAGCCCGAAACCCATAGATCTGCCACAGCCCCGTGGTAACTATGGCCAGATTCATATCTACCGCAGGTCGGGTCGGCACTTGTTGGACCCAACAGGAAGGCCCGGATCCGCGTGAAATTTGTGGTGTCAAACTGGGGAAGCCGTGGCGACATCGAGCCCTGCGTAGCTCTGGGCCGTGAGCTGCACCGCCGCGGGCACCACGTGCGCATCGCCGTCCCGCCCGACCTGGTCGATTTCGCCGAGTCGGCCGGGGTTGCGGCGGTCGCATACGGCCTGGATTGGTCGGCCACGATGCAAGCGGTGCGCCCGTTTTGGACTTCGCTTCGGCGCAACCCCTGGAAGATCCAGGACCTGATCAGGTTCGGGCGCGAAAGTTGGGAGCTGGGCGCCCGGTGCTGGGAGGAGATGAGCACGACGCTGGCGTCGCTGGCGGACGGTGCCGACGTACTGATCAGCGGTCAGAGTTTCGAGCCGCTAGTCAGCAACGTCGCGGAGCGTTACGACATCCCGATGGCCACGCTGCATTTCTCCCCGGCACGACCCCGCCGTCACCACCTCATGGCGCAGCTGCAAGCGTGGGAATATTGGCTACTGACGAAGAAGGTCGAGGGCGCGCAGCGCCGTGCACTGGGCCTGCCGGAGGCCACGCGCCCCTGGACGCTACGGATCGCTGAACGCGGATCACTCGAAATCCAGGCATACGACGAGGTGTGCTTTCCCGGGTTGGCAGCCGAATGGGCGAAGTGGGATGGCCAACGGCCGTTCGTCGGCGCACTGACGCTGCAGTTGGCCACGGATACCGATGACGAGGTCGCGTCCTGGGTTGCCGCCGGATCACCGCCGATCTATTTCGGGTTCGGCAGCCCGGCGGTCGCCTCCGCGGCCGACACACTCCGCATGATCGGCGAGGCCTGTGCGCAGTTGGGCGAGCGAGGGTTGGTCTGCGCCGGCGGGACTGATTTCACCGACCTGCCCCGGTTCGAGCACATCAAGGTGGTGAGCGCGGTGAACCACACCGCCATCTTCCCCGCCTGCCGGGCGGTCGTTCATCACGGCGGCGCGGGCACCACGGCCGCCGGCCTGCGCGCCGGGTGCCCCACGCTGATCCTCTGGAATCTGCCGGCCCAAGCGCCCTGGGCGGCCCAGGTCGAACAATTGAAGGTGGGCACCGGGCGGCGCATATCGCACACCAACGAGAAATCGTTGGTCGCCGATCTGCGCACCATTCTCGATCCGGAGTGCCGTGCCCACGCGCGCGAGCTCGCCACCCGGATGAGCGAACCCCCCAAGAACGCCGTGGCCGCCGCCGACCTCGTCGAGGATTTCGCCCGGCCCAAGCGCGTCGGCTGAGGCTCCCGATCGAGCCGGTCCCGCCGGGGACCGCAAGCTCTCTTCCGCTCGGGCCGCCAACGGTTATCGCTGCAGCTCAGACGGCCCGTACTCGACCATTGAGGGAGCGCTTCGCCGGGGCAGCGATCAGCGGTGGGCGTGGCAGGCGTCTCACTGACCTATTCGCGTGACAGGCGTCTCACCCAGCAAGTATGGTCTAGAACTTGTTATACCTATGTCGAGTAGATGGTCTGGAGACACGGTTGAGCACCAATCCCTTCGATGACGGCAGTGGCAGCTTTTTCGTCGTGTTCAACGACGACAAGCAACCCAAGGGGACGGGGGATCGGAAATGACCGATCTCCAGCACCCGGAACATCCTGCCAACGCGCCAGAGGGATTTGCGGTAATCGGCTATGCAGTGCGCCTGCCGGGCGCCGCTGATGCCGACGAATTCTGGGACGTACTGCAACACGGCCGCGATGCGGTGTCTGAGGTGCCCTCCGATCGGTGGGATGTCGACGAGTTCTTCGATCCGGATCCGGATGCACCCGGGAAGATAGTGAGCCGTCGCGCGGGCTTCATCGATGACGTCACGGGGTTCGACGCGGCGTTCTTCGGGCTGTCCAACCGGGAAACCATGCTGATCGACCCGCAGCATCGAATCCTGCTGGAGACGGCCTGGCAAGCGGTCGAGCATTCGGGAACGGCGCCGTCGTCTTTGGCGAACACCAAGACCGGCGTGTTCATGGGTCTGGGCACCCATGACTACCTGGGATTGATTTCGGAGCAGCTGAGTTACGCCGAGATCGAGGCGTACGTGGCAATTGGGACGTCGGCGGCCGCAGGGGCGGGCCGGATCAGCTACGGGCTGGGCCTGCAGGGCCCGGCGGTCACCGTCGATACGGCGTGCAGCTCGTCGCTGGTGGCAGTCCACCAGGCGTGCCAGGCGCTGCGCTTCGGGGAATGTGACCTCGCGCTGGTCGGCGGGGTGAACGTCATCCTCAGCGCGAAGACCGCGATGACCTTCTCCCACGCGCACATGCTGGCCCCGGACGGCCGGTGCAAGACGTTCGACGCGGCCGCGGACGGCTACGTGCGCGGCGAGGGCTGCGGTGTCGTCGTGGTGAAGCGACTCAAGGACGCGATCCGCGACGGAGACCGGATTCGGGCCGTGATCCGGGGCAGCGCGGTCAACCAGGACGGCGCGTCCGGTGGCCTGACGGTGCCGAACGGCGTCGCCCAGCAACGCGTCATCAAAGAGGCGCTGCAGTGCGCCGGTGTGGCGGCCGGCGACGTCGGCTACCTGGAGGCGCACGGAACGGGGACATCGCTGGGTGACCCGATCGAAGTCCAGGCCGCCGGTGCGGCACTCGGCGACGGGCGCGACCCCGGGCGGCCGCTGCTGATCGGGTCGGTGAAGACGAACATCGGGCATCTGGAGGCCGCCGCGGGGATCGCGGGTCTGATCAAGGTCATCCTGTCGCTCGAGCATGGGGTGTTGCCGAAGCACCTGCACTTCCAGAAGCCGTCCCCGCACATTCCCTGGGACCGGCTTCCGGTGCGGGTGGTGGACGAGGCGACGCCATGGGCATCCGATGGACGTCCCCGCATCGCCGGGATCAGTTCGTTCGGGTTCTCCGGAACCAACTCGCACGTCATCGTCCAGGAAGCGCCCGCTGTGTCGGGCCAGGTTGCGGCTCCGGTGGAGCCGTCCGACGACAGGCGCTTCAGCCTGTTGCCGCTGTCGGCGCGCACCCCGGCCGCCTTGGTGCAGCTGGCTCAGCGATACGTGAGCTGGCTGGCCGATCACCCGGAATCCTCGTTGGCCGATGTGTGCCTGACCGCAGGGGTGGGGCGCTCGCACTTCGAGCACCGGGCCGCCTTGGTCGTGAATTCGACGGAGTCCGCACGGGAGGCACTTGCCGCGCTGGCCGACGATCGGCCGGCCCCGGGCCTGGTGCGTGGGGAGTGCACCGATCGGCCAAAGACGGCGTGGTTGTTCACGGGCCAGGGCAGCCAGTATGCCGGCATGGCGCGGGAGCTCTTCGAGACCGAGCCGGTGTTCGCCGAGACAATGACCCAGTGCGCTGCGGCGGTCGCCGACGTTCTCGAAAGACCGCTGCTGGACGTGATTTTCGACCCCGAAGGCGACGAGGCCTTGCGGCAAACCAGTTACGCCCAGCCCGCCCTGTTCGCGGTGGAGCTGGGCCTGGCCCGGCTCTGGCAGTCCTGGGGTTTCGAACCCGACGTGGTGCTGGGCCACAGCGTCGGCCAGTACACGGCGGCCTGCGTTGCCGGCGTGTTCAGCCTCGAGGACGGAATGCTGCTGATGGCCGAGCGGGGCCGTCTGTTCGGCAGCTTGCCCGCCGGCGGGCGGATGGTCGCGGTGTTCGCCGCCGCCGAACGGGTGGAAAGCCTGACCGACGAGTTCCCGAGCCTGTCGGTTGCCGCCTACAACGGTGCCAACACCGTGCTGTCGGGACCCGTGCAGGATCTGGAACAGGCGGTGGCCCGGCTCGAAGCCGACGGCGTGCGCTGTGACTGGCTGGACACCAGCCACGCGTTCCACTCGGCCCTGCTGGATCCGGTCCTCGACGAATTCGAAGCGTACGCAAATCAGTTCGAGTTCGCTTCGCCACAACGCACATTGGTGTGCAACCGCACCGGCGCGGCCCTCCGCAGAAGTGCGAAACTCGACGCCGCCTACTGGCGCAGCCATGCGCGGCAACCGGTCGAGTTCGCCAAGAGTGTGCGCACGCTGGCCGATCTCAGGTGCACGATGCTGCTGGAGGTCGGCCCGCAGCCGGTGCTCACCGCCTCGGCGATGCGGGCATGGCCGGACCCGGCGACCGCGCCCCGGGCGATCCCGTCGTTGCGTCGAAACACCGCCGACCACCGCCAGATCACCGAAGCCCTGGCCAACGCTTACGTCGGCGGCCACCTGCCCGACTTCGGCGGTATCCAGCGCGGATCGGCGCGCAAGGTCGACCTGCCCACCTACCCCTTCCAGCATCGCCAGTACTGGTTCCGCGAGCAGCGGCTGCGTCCCACCCAGGCGTCCGACACGGAAGCCATGCGCACCGAAACCGTCCGGCTTCTCGAGGACGGCCGAATCGAGGAACTCGCCGCCCTGCTGGACGCTGGCGACGGCAATCAACAGGCCGTGGACTTGCTGAAACAGCTCGCCGCGCAACACAATCAACAGCGCAAGGCCCAGTCCGTCTCCGACGCCCGTTACGAGATCCGCTGGGAGAAGGCCGCTCCGGCGTCCGCAGCCGTCTGCGATACCGAGGCCGGCAAGGGATCCGCCTGGCTCCTCATCAGCGACGACGCCGCCGCGGTTCAGCCGTTGGTCGACGCGCTGACCGCACGCGGGCACCGGCACCGCGTTATCGGGCTGCCCGTGTCCGACGCGGACCAAGAGCGGCTCGCGGCCACGTTGCGCGCCGCGGTGGCCGACGAACCAACGACCCGCATCCTTCATCTGGCGGCGCTGGATTCGGACACCGCACCGTCGACGCAGTCGCTGTTGCGGATGCAGCACCAGGTCCTGAGCGGAACTCGGCGACTCTTCTGCGCCGCCTCCGCCGCCGAGCTGCGCGCGCCCATCTGGGTGATAACCCGTGGCGCACAACGCGTCACCGCCGCGGACAAGGTGTCGCCGGCGCAGTCCTGCCTGTGGGGGTTCGGTCGCGCCGCCGCGCTGGAGCATCCCCGGCTGTGGGGCGGACTGGCGGATCTGGCCGGCAGCGGTGCGGACCAGTGGTCCCGGCTGGTCGACCGGCTGGTGGCAGCGCCGGTCGGTGATGACCAATTCGCCCTCCGCGACCAGGCCGTCTACGTTCCTCGGCTGACTCGCCGCGCGGGGCAGCCCGCCGCGACACCGCTGGCACTGCGTGCTGACGCGACATATCTGGTGACCGGCGGGCTGGGTGCGATCGGACTGGAAGTTGCCGCATACCTGGCGGCGCACGGCGCCCGGCATCTGGTGCTGACCAGCCGGCGCGCACCGAGCGAGGCCGCACAAAAACGCATCGATGCCATAAGCGAAGAGACCGGCGCCGAGGTCCGGGTCATCACGGCCGACGTTGCCAACCCGCACGACGTCGCACGCGTCCTGGCCACGGTGCGGGCCGACCTGCCGCCGCTGGCCGGGGTCGTGCATGCCGCGGGCGAGATCAGCACCACCCCGCTGCAAGCCCTGGACGACGCCGAAGTGGACCGCGTGTTCGCCGGAAAGGTGTGGGGCGCTTGGAACTTGAGCGAAGCCACCGCCGGCTTGAAGCTGGACTTCTTCCTCAGCACCTCCTCGATCGCCGGGGTGTGGGGCGCCGGTGGCCAGACCACCTACAGCGCGGCCAACGCCTTCCTGGACGGGTTGGCCTGGCGGCTGCGTGAGCAGGGCGTTCCGGGGATCAGCGTCAACTTCGGCCCGTGGCTGGCGGCGGGCATGGCCGACGAGGCCGCCCGCGCGGAACTGGACAAGCGTGGGGTCCGGCCATTGACGCCTGCCGACGCATTGGCGGGGATGGCCGAATTGTTGGCGTCTTCAAGCAAGGGCGCATCACATGGGGTGGTGGCCAAGATCGACTGGGCCAGCTTCCTGCCGCTCTACCAGATGGCGGGGAAGCGGGGATTCTTCACGCACTTGCAGCGTGAGGTGCCCGAGTCCGCACAGGCGCCGTCCGAGGCGGGGACCACCCAACTGGTCGACCGGCTCACCGCGGCCCCGGTGCAGCAGCGGAAGAAACTCGTCGTGGACTATCTGCGCGACGCCGTGGCGGACGTGACCCGCATCGACCCCGCGGAGATCCGCGAGGAGGCCGGGCTTTTCGACCTCGGCATGGATTCGCTGATGGCCGTCGAGCTGCGGCGCCGACTCGAGCGGGCCGTGGGCGCGGAGCTGCCGTCGACCCTGGCGATGGATTACCCGCGCATCACCGACGTCGCGAACTTCCTCGTCAACGACGTCCTCAGCCTCGACGCCCCGGCGCCCGCGGGTACGGCGGCGCAGCCGGCGCCGGTAGCGACCGCGGCGCCGACGCGCACGGACGAGCCGATCGCGATCGTCGCGGTGGCCTGTCGCTTCCCGGGTGCGCCCGATCCAGAGGCGTACTGGGACTTGCTGTCCGGCGGTGTCGATGCGATCCGGGAGATCCCCGATGACCGCTTCGACGTCGACGAGTACTACGACCCGGATCCCGAGGCGCCGGGCAAGATCTACACCCGGTACGGCGGATACCTGGAAAGCATCGACGGATTCGACCCCGAGTTCTTCGGCATCTCTCCGCGCGAGGCCGTGTGGATGGATCCGCAGCAGCGGTTGATGCTGGAGATCGCGTGGGAAGGGCTTGAAAGGGCGGGGTACGCGCCGTCCGCCTTGCGCGGCAGCCGAACCGGCGTGTTTGTGGGCGTTGCGGCCAACGAGTATTCGCAGCTGCTGAACGCGAACTCGGTGGACACCATCGAGGCGCACTTCATCACCGGCAACGCGCTCAACGTCATCGCGGGCCGGGTGGCGTTCGCGCTGGGGCTGGAGGGGCCGGCGATGGCGGTGGACACCGCGTGCAGTGCCTCGCTGGTGGCCGTCCATCAGGCCTGCCAGGCCCTGCATTCCGGCGACTGCGACATGGCGCTGGCCGGTGGGGTGAACGTCCTGGTGAGCCCGGCCTCCATCGTCGCCACCGCGCGCGCCAGAATGCTTGCCGCCGACGGCCGTTGCAAGACGTTCGACGCGGCCGCGAACGGGTACGCGCGCAGCGAAGGCTGCGGGATCCTGGTGCTCAAGCGGCTGAGCGACGCCGAGCGCGACGGCGATCAGATTTGCGCGGTCATCCGCGGCAGCGCGGTCAACCAGGACGGCGCGTCAAGCGGTTTGACGGTGCCGAACGGCGGTGCGCAGCAACGGCTTATCGCCGCGGCGCTGGCTCGCGCCGGTCTCGTCGGCGGAGACGTCGATTACCTCGAGGCGCACGGCACGGGCACCTCGCTGGGCGACCCGATCGAGGTCCAGGCCGCCGCCGCCGCCTACGGCGTCGGCCGTGACCCGGACCGGCCGCTGCTGATCGGATCGGCGAAGACCAACATCGGCCACCTCGAATCGGCGGCCGGAATCGCCGGCCTCATCAAGGTCGTGTTGTCGCTGCAGCACGAGGCCCTGCCGCAGAACCTGCACTTCGAGAACCCGTCACCGAACATTCCCTGGGACTCGCTGCCGGTGCGGGTGGTGGACAAGCCGCTTCCGTGGCATGCCAACGGCAGGCCGCGCCGCGCCGGCACGAGCTCCTTCGGGTTCTCCGGCACCAACGCGCACGTCCTCATCGAGGAGGCGCCGCCGAAATCCGAAGTCTCCGAGGACGCTTCGGCGGGCGATGCCAGCCCCGACGTCGCTGCGGTGACCGAGCGGGCCGCTGAACGGGAACCGGTCAGCGTCTTGCCGCTGTCGGCGCGTTCACCGCAGGCACTGGTGTCGTTGGCGCAGCGCTACGGGGCCTGGCTGGAGGAGCATCCAGACGCCGACATCACCGACGTCTGCTACACGGCGGGTGTCGGGCGTTCGCATTTCGAACACCGGGCCGCACTGGTTGTGGAGTCGGTTCAGGGCGCGCGTGAGCTCCTGGCCGAGTTGGCCGAGAACCGGCTGGGACCGGGTGCGATGCGCGGCGAGTGCGGTGACCCGCCGAAGACGGCGTGGTTGTTCACCGGGCAGGGTAGCCAATATTCGGGGATGGCGCGCGAGTTGTTCGACACGGAGCCGGTTTTCGCCGACACCGTCAAGCAATGCGCCGACGCGATCGACGGCATGCTGCCGCGACCGTTGCTCGAGGTGCTGTTCGATGATGAGGCCGGAGAAACACTGCGGCACACCTCTTTCGCCCAGCCGGCGCTGTTTGCCGTCGAGATGGGCCTGGCGCGATTGTGGCAATCGTGGGGCGTCGAGCCCGACGTGGTGTTGGGCCACAGCGTGGGCCAGTACGCGGCGGCCTGCGTGGCCGGCGTGTTCAGCCTCGAGGACGGCGCACGGCTGATGGCCGAACGCGGCCGGTTGTTCGGCAATCTCCCCGAGGGCGGCCGGATGGTGGCGGTATTCGCCGACGCCCAGCAGGTGGAGCGCATCGCGGAGGAATTTCCGCATATTTCGGTCGCCGCCTACAACGGCCCCAACACCGTGCTGTCGGGCCCGGCCGCGGATCTGGAACAGATTGTCGGCCGACTCGGCGGTGACGGAATCCGCTGCACCTGGCTCGAGACCAGTCATGCCTTCCACTCGGAGCTGCTCGAGCCGGCACTCGACGAGTTCGAGTCGTACGCAAAGGGTTTCGAGTTCGCCGTTCCGACGCTGCCCCTGGTGTGCAACCGGACCGGCGCGGTCATCGCCGCGGACACCCCGCTGGACGCGCAGTATTGGCGGCGGCATTCCCGCCAGCCGGTGCAGTTCGCCGAAAGCGTGCAGACCGTCGCGGCGCTGGGCTGCTCGGTGTTGATGGAGATCGGTCCGCAACCCGTCCTGACCGGGGCGGCGGTGCAGGCCTGGCCGGACTCCTCGGCCACTCCGCGGTCAGTCGTCTCCCTGCGCAAGGGCGTCGATGCCCGGCGGCAGATGGCCGAAGCGCTGGCCGCGGCCTATGTAGCCGGGCACCGGCCCGAATTCGCCGCGCTGTACCACCGGCCGCACCACATGGTCGAATTGCCGACGTATCCGTTCCAGCGCCGTCGCTTCTGGCCCAAGACCGCCGACGTCGCGGTCGACGGCGCCGTCGCCTCCGGAATCCTGGGAAGCGCAAAGGACCTCGCCTCCGGCGACTCCGTCTACACCAGCAGGTGGTCGGTCAAGTCGCAGCCCTGGCTTTCCGATCACGTCATCTACGGCACCGTCGTCGTTCCCGGCGCGACGTACGCGGCGATGGCCATTGCCGCGGTCGGGACCCCCGCCCAGGTGCGCGATGTCTTCTTCTACGAACCGATCATCCTGCCCGACAAGAACTCTCGGGAGGTGCAGCTGACTGTGCATCCCGTCGAGGACGGCGGGGCTTGGACGTTCCAGGTGCACAGCCGCCCGTACGGTGACCGCGACGCCGAGTGGTCGCTGAACGCCGACGGTCGGATCGTCAGCGGAGACTCTGACAGTGACGACGAGCCCGCGTTGGAGCCGACGGAATCCATCGACGCGGCGTGCGAGCGGTTGGGCCGCACCCGCCCGCAGCAGCTGTTCGACACCTTCGCCGACATGGAGCTGGCCTGGGGTCCCACCTGGTCCACGTCCCTCAAATCGCTGTGGGCCGGTGACGGTGAGGCGGTCGGCGACATCGCCATCGGCGAGGAGCTTGCCGAACAGCTCGGTACCGAGCCGATCCACCCGGTGCTGCTGGACCTGTGCACCGGCATCGCCTTCCCGGCCTTGGAGGCGGCGCTCGCGGCGACCGAGGATGGCGCGGGCTTGGGCGATCTTTTCTTGCCGCTGCGGTACGGGCGGGTCGTGCTGCATGACAAGATGCCACGGCGGTTCTACTGCCGAGCGCGTTGGCAGAGGGGCGGTCTGGACAGCGAGACCCAGGCGTTCGATCTCGATTTCGTTGATCGTGACGGTCACCAGCTGGGCGAAATACGCGACTTCACGGTCAAGCGCGCGCCTCGGGAGGCGTTGCTCCGTGGGCTCGGCGGCGACGCCACCCGCAACCTGTACACCCTCGGCTGGGAGGAAGTGCCGGCGCCGACGGCGGGCGACGCCGCGGGCAATGGCGAGGCCACCTGGCTGATCGCCGGTTTCGACGAGCTGGCCGCCGACGTCCGGGGTTGCGTCTCACTGGACGGTGCCCCGGACGCGGAGCGCTGGCAGCGGGAGTTGGCCGAGGCCCAGGAGCGCGGTGCGCCGGTCGCCGGCGTCGTCTGGCGCGCCCCCGGGCGGCCAGATGCTGAAGAGTCGAGCGCCGAATTCGCCGCGCGGCTCGAGACCGAGATCGATCGGCTGCTCACGGTCGTGCGCACGCTGCTGGCCCAGCAAGACCTGAAACTCACGGGCGGACTGTGGATCGTCACCGAGCGGGCCGTCGCGACCGAGCCCGGCGAGCCGGTCGACCCGGCGCAGTCGGCGCTGTGGGGCTTCGGGCGCACCGTCATCACCGAGCAGCCGAGCCTGCGCCTCAGGCTGGTCGACTGCGACGGTGCCGACGATGCGGTGCGCCTGCTGGGCGCCCTGCTCGGCACCCCGGCCGACGAACCCGAACTCGCCCTGCGACAAGGAAAGTACTTCGTGCCGCGGCTGCTGCCGTGGGCGCGCGACGGCCATCTCGAGGTGCCGCGCGCGACCGATTACATCCTGGATGTGACGGAACGCGGTGCGATCGACAACCTCCGCCTGATGGAGATGAAGGTGCCGCCGCCGGCGGCGGGCCAGGTCCAGATCCGCGTCGAGGCGGCAGGCCTGAACTTCCGCGACGTGCTCAACGTGCTCGGCCTCTATCCGGGCGATCCGGGGCGCATCGGCGGCGGCGACCTGTCCGGCGTCGTCACCGAAGTGGGCGCCGGCGTAACGGGATTCGAGGTCGGCCAGCGCGTCTTCGGCTTCATGCCGGGGTCGTTCGCCACCCGCGTCAATGTGCCGCAGCAGTTCCTCGCGCCGGTGCCGAACGGGGTGAGCGGTGTGGGAGCGGCGACCATACCCGCTGGAGCACTGACGACGCGGCTCGCCTTCGACTGGGCGCAGGTGGGTCCCGGTGACCGGGTGCTGATACACGCCGCCAGTGGTGGCGTCGGTCTGGCCGCGATCCAGCTGGCCCAGCAGCGGGGCGCGACCGTGTTCGCCACGGCCAGCGCCTACAAGCGGGCGACGCTGCGCAAGATGGGCGTGGAACACGTCTACGACTCGCGCACTACGGACTTCGCGGATCAGATCCTGGCCGACACCGGGGGTGCGGGCGTCGACGTGGTGCTCAACAGCCTGACCAACGAAGGCTTCATCGCCGCGACCGTGCGCGCGACCGCACAGGGTGGCCGGTTCGCCGAAATCGCCAAGCGGGACATCTGGGCCCCCGAGCGGATGGCGGCCGTGCGTCCCGACATCGCCTACGAGATCGTCGCGCTGGACGCGACCATCGAGCAAGAACCCGAGCGGGTCGGCAAGCTGCTGGCCGAGCTGGCGGACAGCATGGACCGCGGCGAGCTGGCCCCGCTCGCGGCCGAGGTCTACCCGGTGACGGAGGCCAAGACCGCGTTCCGTCGCATGCAGCAGGCGCGGCACATCGGCAAGATCGTGCTGGAGATGCCCAAACCGCTGCAGCCGCGCGGGGATCGGAGCTATCTCATCACCGGCGGTCTCGGTGCGCTCGGCCTGCACACGGCGGCCCATCTGGCCCAACTGGGTGCCGGCGACATCGTGTTGACCAGCCGCCGCGCACCCGACGCGGACGCACAGCTGGCGATCGACGACATCACCGAGCGTTACCGCTGCCGGGTGCACGTGTTCGCGGCCGACGTTGGCGACGAGGCAGAAGTCGAAAAGCTGCTGGAGCGGATCCGGGCCGAGTTGCCGCCGCTCGCGGGGGTGGCCCACCTGGCGGGCGTCCTCGACGACGCGCTACTGCCGCAGCAGAGCCCGGAGGGATTCCGGAAGGCGTTGGCGCCCAAGGCCTTCGGCGGCTATCACCTGCATCGGCTGACCAAGGACGACGATCTTGACTTCTTCGTCCTGTACTCCTCGGCCTCGAGCGTGATCGGTTCGCCCGGCCAGGCCAACTACGCGACCGCCAATGCGGTGCTCGACGGGCTCGTCGCGCAGCGCAGGGCGCAGGGCCTGCCGGCGACCGGCATCAACTGGGGTCCGTGGGCGAAGGGCGGCATGGCGACCTCGCACGCCGCGCGCGCCAATCTCAGCGCGCAAGGCCTGATCCCGCTGGAACCGTCGGCCGCGCTGAACGCGCTCGACGAGATCGTCGCTCACGGAACCGGGCAGGCGACCGTCATCAAAGCCAATTGGCAGCGCGCCGCGAAGGGGCTGGGCGCCTCCCGCCCGGCGATGCTCGACCATGTGCTGCCGAGCGCTGTCACGGCGACACGCGGCGACAGCGAGTTGCTCCGGCAACTGCACGAGGTACCCGAGGCGGAGCGCGGCAGCTTCCTCACGGAATACCTGCGGTACGAAGTCCAGAATTTCCTGCGGCTCGCGCAACCGCCGGCCGCAACCAGCCGGTTCCTGGAGTTGGGCACCGATTCACTGATGGCCGTCGAATTCAGCAACCGGTTGCTTCCGCAGTTCGGTGGCGCGTTCACGATCAGCGCAACCGCGGTGTTCGACTATCCGACCATCGGGTCGTTGGCCGAGTACCTGGCCGGTCAGGTTCCCGATGCGGCCTCGACCAACGGGGCGGAATCCGTCGGTGCGCACGAGCCCGCCTGATCGGGGTACGCACGCGCTGGCGACAAGGGCGTAATAGCCGGAGGCCGGTCGCCGATCACGGACGGGTTCGGCTGTGCCGCGCGCTACGCCCTGTGGGTCGGCCGGGCGCGTCCGTCCGATGGACCGTTTGCGGAGATTGCTTCGACTGGCGGTCGGGCCGCCTAACCGGGAGAGCCCGACGTCGCCTCTGTCCGCAGTTGAGATCTCAGGATCCTGTACTCCAACAGTCCCGCCCGCAGCTGCTCATAGATCGAGGAGCCGGGTAATGCGAGGAAATTAGCGACGCGTGCATTGCCGTCACCGTAAACCTGGTCCCAGTTACTACTGGCTTGATCGCGCGAGGCCAATACATTGGCAGTGATATCGCGGTCGCTTTCGGTGGAAAAGCCGAGCGCCTTCAGGCGCATTCTGACATAGTCCCAGTCCTCGGTGCTGAGGAAGTCCGTATGTAAGAACCATCCGCCGGGGCGACAAATCCGGCGCACTTCGCTCAGGAATTTCGGCAAATTGCCGTATGAATGCGATGACTCCACGTTCACGATGGCATCGCAGGACCCGTCCGCCAAGGGGATATCGAGCGCATTACCGACCTTGAACTCTATCGGATTGCGGACGTGCGTCTTGCGGCAGAAGGCGATTGCTTCCGCGGACATGTCAATGCCGATCACTTGAGCGTTGAACTTTTCCGCGACAAGTGCGGCGTTGCCGCCGCGTCCGCAACCTATCTCGACAACTGTGCGGTCATTCAGGTCATGTGAGCCGAGCACCTCCAGCACCAGCCGGACCGAGTTGGCGTTGAACGTGCCCGGGCGAATGGGGAACACGGATTCGTTGTTCGAATCCGTCGGAACGTATCCGTAATTCAGGAAAAACGATGAATCAGCCACACCCGCGGCCTCCAGGCGCCGGCTGAGTAGATCATAAAAGCTGCGCCATCCGACGGCGGTCGTCGACAATAGGTCGTCGGCCAGGTGCTCCGACATTGCGATCTCTGAATCGTCCTTCGACTCGACGTGTACCGAAGTTTCGCTATGTTCCATTACGTTGTCCCAACCATTTGCTTTGTCCCATGAGTTATAGGGTGCCGTCACGATGGATATTGATTCGAGGATATGCCGGCGCGAGGCACGAACCAGTCATGTCGCATCCTCCACGAGTCGCGTGCGTCGGGCGGGGCTTACTTCGAGCACGGGGCACCGAAGGTATGAATATAGCTTCCGGCTCGCGGCGATGTCTGACCGATCACCCTCATTGAATCCTTTAGGCTCGAGCCTCGCATCAGGGACCGAACCGCCCACGCGCTGCCTTACTGAATTCTGCGTCTTCACAATAGACGTCGCGTTTGCAAACTGAAAGATCGCTGGGGGCGCTGTCGTTGCGGCCCGTCCAAGCTCATCGTGCACTGTTCCCACGCCCCTGCGGCGCCGTTGAAAGCCTGTCCCCCGAGCAATCGGCACCGCGGCGATCGGCGGCGCGCCGCGACCGGGCCGGCATTTCCCGCCCACGGATTTCCGCCCGGCCATTCCGAGTGCGGTCGTGGCCGAGAGCCGCCTCAGCGGATCGTTGCGGTAACCGCGTGAGGCACCGGCGCAGCTGCCACCCGCGGGGTCGCGGTTCCCGGTCTCGGCGGCAAAGCGCGATGCAGATTCCGTACGCGTGGGCCGACCGCAGCGGTGAGAACGCCGACGGTGATAGCGATCCCTCCAACAGCGCCTTGTGCAATCACCGCCAGAAACCGCATGCGCATCGCGGGGCATCCTTCAACCGTTAACCGTTGCGACAGCAAACCATAGGTAGCCTTCCAAACTGTAAACCGTACCTAACGTTCGCTACCTCGCGCGGTGCATGCGGTGGTGTAAGCAGACGCCAGACGGCATCGAGATTCCGCAAAGGCTTAGACAACTTCTGTTGGGCTCCAGTATGGTTTAGAACTTGTTATACCCATGTCCAGTTGGATGGTCTGGAGACGCGGTGAGCATCAATCCGTTCGATGACGACGATGGCAGTTTTTTCGTCTTGATTAACGACGAGGAGCAGCACAGCCTGTGGCCGACCTTCGCCGACGTTCCAGCCGGCTGGCGGGTGGTGTACGGCGAAGCCGATCGCGCTGCGTGTCTGGACTACATCGAACGGAACTGGCCGGACATACGTCCGAAGACACTGCGCGAGAGGCTGGCAGCGGGACAGGGGTTTGATAGGTAAACCGGATGGAATTTGATGACCGGGCAATTCCGCTGACGCGGGGTCAGCTCGACATTTGGCTTGCTCAGGAAACGGGCCACTCCACTACGGAGTGGCAGCTCGGCGTGCTCGTGCGATTCGACGGCGCGATTCAGCGTGATTTGCTCGAGCGGGCGATCGACCATGTGCTGCAGGAGGCCGAACCGGCCAGGGCCGCCATCTTCGAGGTGGATGGCCGGGTTTTCCAGCGGGCGATCGACCACCCGGATGTCGCGCTGGACTTCTATGACCTGAGCGACTCGCGTCATCCGGTGCAGGAGGCGCGCCGGATGGCGTTATCGATCCAACACACGCCAATGCCTCCGGATGGCCCGCTGTTCAAATTTGCTTTATTTCAGACCTGGGTCGATGAATTCTACTTGTTCGGATGCTTCCACCATATAGTCATAGATGGCTCGGGAATAACGCTTCTGGCCAACCGTATTGCAACTGTCTACGCTGCAATTGTTTCCGACGCGCCAATTCCTCCTGCTTTTTTCGGCTCATTAGAGGATTTGGTCCGCTATGAGTCGGAATACGAAGGATCCGCCGATTACCTGGAGGATCAGGCTTATTGGGCCGAGAACCTGCCGCCGGAAAGGGGGTCGAATAGTCGGCCGGCCCCGGAAGTGGGCGAAGGTGACTCGTCTCAGCCGTCGACGCCGGTTCGATTGGACCCCATTGTCCTTCGCCGAATTCAAGAGTTATCTCACCAGTGGAACATGCCCCGATCATCGATCATCACCGCGGCATGCGCACTTCTGGTTCGTGGGTGGTGCGCCGACGGATCCGAGGTGGTGCTCGACTTCCCGGTCAGCCGGCGGGTGCGTCCGGAGTCAAAGACGCTGCCCGGGATGATTTCGGGCGTGGTGCCGTTGGTGTTGAGCGTTTCGCCGGCATCTTCGGTCGCCGGCTTTTGTAAACATGTCGACGCGCGGATACAAGAAGCGCTGCAGCATCAGCGGTACCCGGTGCATGCGCTGGAACGCAAAGCAAACCCCCGCGGCTCGGAGCGCACGGCCGACAGGGTGAGCGTCAATTTCATGCCGTCGAAAATGACGATGGACTTTGCCGGCGTGGAAGCGTCGGCGTCATTCACCAATCCCGGCCAGGTGGGTGATTTTGCGTTGATCTTCTCCGGGGCCGGAGACCAGCTTTTCCTCAGCACAGCGGGCGCCGGCGGGCCGTTTTCGAACGCCGTCGTCTCCGATCTGGCGGCACGGGTGCAGCGGATCCTGGTGGCGATGGCCGCCGACCCCGCCGGGCGGTTGTCCGCTATCGAGGTGCTCGACGACGGTGAGCGCGCCCGGCTCGACGGGTTGGGTAACCGCGTGGTGTTGACCCAGTCGTTGACGGCGTCGGCGGCGATTCCGGCGGTGTTCGCCGCGCAGGTGGCGCGGGTGCCCGACGCGGTAGCGGTGAGCTTTGCGGGTCGGTCGTTGACGTATCGGGAGCTCGACGGGGCGGCCAACGGGTTGGCGCGGGTGTTGGTGGGTCACGGGGTGGGTCCGGGGCAGCGGGTGGCGTTGCTGTTGCCGCGGTCGGCGCGGGCGGTGGTGGCGATGCTGGCGGTGGTGAAGACCGGGGCGGCCTATGTGCCGATCGACCCGGCGGTGCCCGAGGCGCGGATGCGGTTCGTGCTCGAGGACGCCGCGCCGGTCGCGGCGGTGACGACGGCCGAGCTGCGCCCGCGGCTCGAGGGCTGCGATCTGCTGGTTGTCGATGTCGATGACGTCCCGGCTGCCGATGGCGGACTTCCACCCGGGCTGCCGCTGCCCGCCCCGGACGATATCGCCTATCTGATCTACACGTCGGGTACGACGGGGACCCCGAAGGGGGTGGCGGTTCCGCATCGCAATGTGACGCG
>NZ_LZJH01000109.1:0-27970 GCF_001666745.1 Mycobacterium sp. E2699
AGCGCCTCCACCGAGCGCGGCACGCGGACCAGCGCGCCGAACCTGGTGAGCCGCCGCGCCGACGCCGATTGCGCCAGCGTCGCCACCAGCGGCATGCCCTCGGGCACCGCCGCGACGGCGATGGCGATGCCGCTGGACACCGCCTGGCGCAGTCCCGTGCCGCGCAACAGTCCCAGCCCGCCCACCAGCGCGCCGCCGGTCACGCTGACGGGGAAGGCCCGGTTGGTGAGCTGGCTGAGCTGGTGCTGCAGCCCGATGTCGGATGACAGGTCGCCGGACACCAGCTCGGCGGCCCGGCGTTCCTGGGTGTCGGCCCCGACCGCGGTCACCAGCGCGACCGCGGTGCCCGCGACCACGGTGGTCCCGGCGTAGAGCATGCAGCGACGCTCGGCGAGGTCGGCTCCGGGTGTGGCGTCGACCTGCTTCTCCACCGACAGCGACTCGCCGGTGAGCGTCGACTCGTCGACCTCGACGTCGACCTCCTCGACGATGCGGGCGTCGGCCGGCACCACCTCGTGCGTCCGGATCTCGATGACGTCGCCGGGCCGCAACTGCGCGGCGATGACGTCGGTGTAGGTGCGCTGCCCGTCGGGACCGGTCCCGACCTTCCGGGCGGGCGGGATCTGCTGCTCGAGCAGGCGGTTCAGGCGGTTCTCGGCGCGCAGCCGCTGGCTGGCCGCCAGGATGGAGTTGCCGGTCAGCACCGAGAACACCAGCACGGCGTCGACGGGCGAACCGAGCACCGCGCTGGCCGCCGACCCGAGCGCCAGCACCGGGGTCAGCGGGTCGGTCAGCTCGGCGCGGACGGCCTTGACGAGCTGCCAGAGCGCGGGCGGGGGCGTCGGGGCCCGCCCTTGCGGCGAGGCCTCCGCCTCCGATGGGGGCGGCGGGGGGAGTGCCCGGCGGACCTGGTCGACCGACATCGCGTGCCACTCGTGGACCGACGCCGGCCGCGGCACGTTCGCGGTCATGATCCCGCGCGCCAGCAGGTAACCGGAGAGCGCGCCGGCCGCCGCGCCGGTGGTCACCGGCCCGGGGCCCAGGCCGCGGATGCCCGGGATCATCAGCAGCGAACCCATCGCCGTCGCGCCGGCCGAAATCCCGGCGCCGCGCTGGGTGGCGGTCCTGGCCGCCGGCAGCGCGTGCAGCACCCGCCAGGCGGCCGCGAGGTCGGGCAGCAGCAGATCGGCACACCAGGGCGGCGGGCCCGCGGCGGGCTGGGGCAGCACGCCCAGCGCCACGTCGGCAGCCGAGATCGCTTGTGCGCCAAGCGATGACAGCACCGCCACGGTGCGGCCGGCCCGTTGCAGGTCCGTGACCGCGCGGGCGAGCGCGTCGTCGACCGAGCCCTCGCCCAACGGCTTGATGTCGTCGAACGCCGGCCGCAACTCACCCAGCGAATCGACGTCGACCGAGACCAGCTCGGCGCCCGTGCGATGCGCCTCGGCGACCACGGCCGACGCCAACGGGTCGTGGCCGGGGCGGAAGAGCGCCTCGACCGCGGAGCCCCGTTCGGCGGCCGACATGCCGGGCACCCGGTGCCAGCCCGGCCGGTGCCCGTTGCGCTCCAGCGCCAGTTGGGCGCGGTCCCACGCCGCGGAGAGGTCGATCTCGCCGGCGCCGCGGATGCGCGCCACCCGCAGCCCGGTGGTGCACAACACGCGCGGGTCGATGACGATCGCGTCGACGCGGTCCAGGCGGCGCAGCGCGTCGGGCCGCAGCGACAGGACGGCGTGCTGGTCGGCCAATCCGCGTCCGAGCGCCGCGGCGAACGCCTCCGGCGTGGTGCGGCTGGCCTTGGGGGCGGTCACCAGCAGCGCGGTGGCGACCATGTTCGGGTTGCGGGTGGTGGCGCCGACCAGCCCGGCACCCAGCGCCTGCACCAGCGCGAAACGGCCCGCGTTGCGCTCCACGATGCGGGCGCGGGGCGGTCGCGGCGGCGGCGCGTCACCGCCCGGTTGCCCGGCGTGGCGGGCCAGCTCGGGCTCGTGCCGGCGCCACGCGCGCGCCTCGGCGCGGCATTCGGCGGCCTTCAGCGACTGCATCAGCAGGCCCACCGACAGCGACGCCGGCGCCAGCGTGACGGTTTCCGCCGCCGTCATGGCCAGCGTCAGGACGGTGTCCGTCGCAGGGCCGCCGATGCGGTCCTCGAGCAGGCGCCGCAGCCAGGGCTGGTAATCCAGCGCCACGATGGGCGCCTGCACGCCGATCGGCAGCCGGGGCCAGCGCAGCGCCCGCCCGGCCAGCGCAATGCCCAGCCCGGCGGCGTTGGCGGCCACGGTCACCGCTCTGGTCGCGGCCACCACCCCGTCGCCGGGAAGGGCCATCGCCGAGGGTTTTCTCGTTGAGCGGCAATGCCTTTCGGCACCCTCGACGAGGCGGCACAGGTCGCGCAGCGAGGTGTCCGCATCGCCGAGCGTGACGACGACACGCGACAACGGGCGGTTCAGGCCGGCCGCGGTGACGCCGCGGTGGGCGCGGACCGCGTCGAGCACGGCGGGCCCGAGTTCACCCGATTCGTCGTCCTCGAGGCCGCGCACTTCGATCCAGGCGCGGCTCTGGCCACGCCAGCAGCGCCGGCCCAGCGTCTCGTGGGGAAGGTCGCCGGTGAGCGCCCGGGCGCCTTCGCGCAGCGGAATCGCCGCGATGTGGACGGCCTCGTGCGCCAGTGAGGTGAGAGCCCGCAGCGGTGTCGATCGTGGTAATGACGTGACAATGCTCAAGGGCGGCTCAGACGGGTCTCAGTTGGTGCTGCGCAACTCGGCGGCACCGGCGCGGCGCCCGGTCGCCTTCTTGGCCGCCGGCTTGGCGGCGGACTTTGCCGGCGTGACCTTCTTGGGTGCGGGCTCCGAGGGCACCGGCTTGAGGTTGGCCTTCGATGCCGTCTGGCCCTGCTGCTTGTGCTGCATCCGGTGCAGCAACAGCGCGCCGCCGCCAACGGCGAGCAACACCGGCCATTCGACCAGGCCGGCGACGCCGATCGCCCCGAGGGCCAGCGCGGCGGCCGGCGTCGAGTGACTGCCGCTGCTGATGCCGCGCTTGATGCCTTCCGCGGCTCCCGTTACGCCGCCGACGATTCCGTTGACCGCGGCGCCGCCGACAGCGCCGGCGGCCGCTGTGGTCGCGTCCGCGGCACGACCCACTGTTTTGCTCACGTTGCGGACTGCCCCGCCGACGACGCCCATGGTGACTCCCTGGTCTCTGATCGCTCTCACTGGGAACCGCGTGGCAACCCGTATACCCGTTGAACGCGAGGTTAACAGCAACAACGAAATTGTTCTCTAGGGCGAAAGCCTGCCACGTTACAAACGCGCGTACAACGAGCAACTTCTCAGAGCGGGCTCACATCGATCAGGACGGGTGCGTGATCGCTTGGCGCCTTGCCCTTGCGTTCGTCCCGGACGATCTGCGCGCCGGTGACGCGGCCGGCCAGCGCCGGCGAGGCGAGGATGAAGTCGATGCGCATGCCCTGTGCCTTCGGGAACCTCAGCTGGGTGTAATCCCAGTAGGTGTAGACGCCGGGGCCGGGCGTGAAAGGCCTTACCACGTCGGTGAATTGCGCGTCGACGATCGCGTTGAAGGCGTTCCGCTCCGGCGCGGAGACGTGGGTGGCACCGGCATAGAACTCGGTGCTCCACACGTCTTCGTCCGTCGGGGCGATGTTCCAGTCGCCGACGAGTGCGATCGGCGCGCCGGGATCGTCGCGCAGCCAGCCGGAAGCCGTATCCCGCAGCGCCGCAAGCCAATTCAGCTTGTAGGTGTAGTGCGGATCACCCACGGCGCGCCCGTTGGGCACATACAGGCTCCACACCCGGATGCCGTCGCAGGTGGCCCCCAGCGCGCGCGCCTCCGCGGTGGCGGCCACTTCCGGTTTCGCGCTCCAGGTGGGCTGGCCCTCGAACCCGACCTGCACGTCGTCGAGGCCGACGCGGGAGGCGATGGCCACGCCGTTCCACTGATTGAACCCGACGTGTGCCACCTCATAGCCGAGCTCGAAGAACGGCAGGGTGGGGAATTGGCCGTCGGCGCATTTGGTCTCCTGCATGGCCAGCACGTCGACGTCGGCGCGGGCCAGCCAGTCCAGGACGCGGTCCAGCCGGGTGCGGATCGAGTTCACGTTCCAGGTGGCCAGGCGAAGCATGGCTAGACGGTATCGGCTCGTCGGGCCCGGATGTAGCGCCGACGATGGTGCGGGCGGAAGCCGAGGGACTCGGCGAGGCCAATCGTGTCGGTGTCGCCGTCGGCGAGTTCCACGTAGGCGCGGGTCGCCCCGCGGCTCGCGCCCCAGGCCAACACCCCCTCGCGCAGTGGCGCCGACAGCCCCAGCCACCGGGTGCCGTCGGGCGCGTCGGTCACCGTCGCGCGCCAGGTCCCGCGGTCCGGTTGTCCCGGCGTGACGCCGGCCAGGTCGCGCACCAGGACCTGCTCCGTGAGCTCGGCCGTGACCCCGGGCGGCAGCGACAACAAGCGCTCGGGAATGGCCAGCCGCGGCGCCAGGCCGCGAAGCTCGTACCACGCGACGATCTCGGGGATCGCGGTCCACCGGGCCGAAACATCCAGCGGCACGGCCGAATTGGCGGCCGGCGCGGCCCCATGCCCGGCTCGCAGCAGCCACCCGTCGAGCCAGACCCGTTCGGCACCGGGCCGGGCCGTGGCGGCCGCGTGCTCGAGCGCCCGGATGTCGGAGGTGCGCACCGGCGCGTCGGTCAGCGCCCGCAGCGCGACGACGTCGGCGGCGGGGAACTGGACCTCCGCGCCCGTCTTCGTCCGCACGCGCACCAGCGGATCAACCGCCAGCAGGTGCCCGACGGCGTCGGTGAGCGGCGGAACCGATCCGGCCGGGCGCCGGTAGCGAACCGTGACCCGGGTTCCCAGGGCCGGCCACGAAACCATCAGTGACCGAACGGGTCCGGCCCCTCGCCCGGTAGCCACGACAATCCGGGGACGCCCCAACCGTGGGACTTCACCGCCCGTTTCGCGCTCCGCGCGTACCGGCCGATGAGGCGGTCCAGGTACAGGAACCCGTCCAGGTGCCCGGTTTCGTGCTGCAGCATCCGCGCGAACAGGCCGGTGCCCTCGATGGTGATCGGCTTGCCGTCGGCGTCGAGTCCGGTGACCCGCGCCCATTTCGCCCGGCCGGTCGGGAACGACTCGCCGGGAACGGACAGGCAGCCCTCCTCGTCGGTGCCCGGGTCGGGCATGGTCTCGGGGATGTCGGAGGTTTCCAGAACGGGATTGATGACGACGCCGCGCTGGCGGTCGGTCAGCCCGCGGTCTTCGGCGCAGTCGTAGACGAACAGCCGCAGGCCGTAGCCGATCTGGTTGGCGGCCAGGCCGACGCCGTGCGCGGCGTCCATGGTGTCGTACATGGTGGCGATCAACTCGGCCAGGTCCGGCGGCAGCGAACCGTCGGCGCCGACGGGCACCGGCGTCGTCGGGGTGTGCAGCACCGGATCCCCCACGATGCGTATCGGTACGACTGCCATGGTCGGAAAGCTTAGGCCCGGCGGCGATGCGCGGGCCGGGTGCCCGACCGCCGCGTGCCCGCGAGCGTAACGCCGTGGCGAATCTTCGCGTGATTTTCCACCGTGCCGTTACGTTCGCGGGCGGGGGTGGACGGCGCCGGGCAATCGCGGCCAATCGGGAGACTCGCGGGTCTGCATTACGGCTTGAGGGTTCGCGGCGTGGTTCAATATTCGCGCGAAGCATGCCCTAAAAACGCCTATGTATTAAGTCATTCGAACACTTTGAGCATCGCCGGAAGGGTCCAGGGGAAGCGATATGGACAGCGCCATGGCGCGGGCAAATCGATCGGGGGACGACGCTGACATCGCAGATGGCCTCACCCGCCGTGAACACGACATCCTGGCGTTCGAACGCCAGTGGTGGAAGTACGCCGGGGTCAAGGAAGACGCCATCAAGGAGCTGTTCTCGATGTCGGCGACGCGTTACTACCAGGTGCTCAACGCGCTGGTCGATCGGCCCGAGGCGCTGGCCGCCGACCCGATGCTGGTGAAGAGGCTGCGGCGGTTGCGTGCCAGCCGGCAGAAGGCGCGGGCGGCGCGGCGGCTCGGCTTCGAGGTGACCTGACTCGCTACAGTGGGGCGCGATGAAAGAGCGTGTTCCCGATTCCACGGGGCTTCCCCTGCGGGCCATGGTGATGGTGCTGTTGTTCCTCGGCGTCATCTTCCTGCTGCTCGGCTGGCAGGCGCTGAGTTCCTCGGGCAAATCCGACGACGACTCGGCGTCGGCCGTCTCCACCGCGACCAGCAGCGTCAGCGCGCCGCCCACCACCAGCGCCGCCCCGGCGAACCAGGCCGAGGTCCGCGTGTACAACATCTCGTCCAAAGAGGGCGTCGCCGCCCACACCAAGGATCAGCTCTCGGGCGCCGGCTTCAAGGTGACCGACGTCGGCAACCTGACGATTCCCGACGTGACGGCCACCACCGTCTACTACACCGACGCCGACGATGAACACGCCACCGCGGACGCGGTCGGCAAAAACCTGGGAGCCCCCGTCCAGCCGCGCATTCCGGCGCTGAACGGGCAGCCGCCCGGCGTCATCGTGCTGGTGACGGGCTGACGTTGGCGCTGCTCCAATTTCGGGGGCCGTCGGGCTAGGCTTCCGCTATGCCTAAGCACCGCAATGCCGCTGCCGCCACCATGTCCGCAATCGCATTGGTAACCGGGTGCTCGTCGCCCCAGCACGCGTCGACGGTCTCCGGCACCACGCCGGCGATCTGGACCGGAGCGGCCGCGCCCTCGCCCAGCTCGGGCACCGACGGCGCCGAGCAGCAGCCGGCGGGGCAGAGCCTGACCACCCAGCTCAAGACGCCGGACGGGACCCAGGTCGCGACCGCGAAGTTCGACTTCAGCAACGGCTATGCCACCGTCACCATCGCGACGTCCGGCCCGGGGCACCTCACGCCCGGCTTCCACGGGGTGCACATCCACAAGGTGGGCAAGTGCGAGCCCAATTCGACGGCCCCGACCGGCGGCGCGCCCGGCGACTTCCTGTCGGCCGGTGGCCACTTCCAGGCCCCCGGGCATTCCGGGATGCCCGAGAGCGGCGACCTGACCTCGCTGCAGGTCCGCAAGGACGGCGTGGGCATGCTGGTGACCACGACGGACGCGTTCGCCATGGAGGACCTGACCAGCGGCGAGAAGACGGCGATCATCATTCACGCCGGCGCCGACAACTTCGCCAACATCCCGTCGGACCGCTACAACCAGACCAACGGAACGCCGGGTCCCGACCAGACGACGATGACGACCGGTGACGCCGGCAAGCGGGTGGCGTGCGGTGTCATCGGTGCCGGCTAGGGCCAGATCCCGCATCGATTTCGCCCCCTCGCCGCGGCCGACGATCGGCGTGGAGTGGGAGTTCGCGCTCGTCGACGCGCAGACCCGCGACCTGAGCAACGAGGCCACCGCCGTCATCGCCGAGATCGGTGAAAACCCGCGCGTGCACAAGGAATTGCTCCGCAACACCGTCGAGGTGGTCAGCGGCATCTGTGACTGCACCGCGCAGGCGATGGAGGACCTGGGCGAGACCCTGCGCCCGGCCCGCCGGATCGTCCGGGACCGCGGCATGGAGCTGTTCTGTGCGGGCACCCACCCGTTCGCCCAGTGGTCCGCCCAGAAGCTGACCGACGCCCCCCGCTACGCCGAGCTCATCAAGCGCACCCAGTGGTGGGGCCGGCAGATGCTGATCTGGGGGGTGCACGTCCACGTCGGGATATCGTCGGCGAACAAGGTGATGCCGATCATGACGTCCCTGCTGAAGTACTACCCGCACCTGCTGGCGCTGTCGGCCTCGTCGCCGTGGTGGGGCGGCCAGGACACCGGCTACGCCAGCAACCGCGCGATGATGTTTCAGCAGCTGCCCACCGCCGGGTTGCCGTTTCACTTTCAGCGATGGTCGGAGTTCGAGGGGTTCGTCTACGATCAGAAGAAGACCGGCATCATCGACCACATGGACGAAATCCGTTGGGACATCAGGCCTTCGCCGCACCTCGGCACGCTGGAGGTGCGCGTCTGCGACGGCGTTTCCAACCTGCGCGAGCTCGGCGCGTTGGTGGCGTTGACACATTGCCTGATCGTGGACCTTGACCGCAGGCTCGACGCCGGCGAGACGCTGCCCACCATGCCGCCCTGGCACGTCCAGGAGAACAAGTGGCGTGCGGCCCGCTACGGCCTGGACGCGGTGATCATCCTGGACGCCGAAAGCAACGAGCGGCTGGTGACCGACGACCTCACCGACGTGCTGAACCGGCTGGAGCCCGTCGCCGAGTCGCTGCAGTGCGCCGACGAGCTGCGCGCGGTGGCCGACATCGCGACCCACGGCGCGTCCTACCAGCGCCAGCGCCGGGTGGCCGAGGAACACGACGGCGACCTGCGCGCGGTCGTCGACGCGCTGGTGGCCGAGCTGGACATCTAGGTTGGAGTCATGGCCGATTCCGCACCCGTTGAGCTGGCGATGTTCCCGCTCGAGTCGGCGCTGCTGCCCGACGAGGACCTGCCGTTGCGCATCTTCGAGCCCCGCTACGCCGCGCTGGTGCAACACTGCCTCGACGCCGACGAACCGTTCGGTGTCGTGCTGATCGCGCGGGGCCGCGAGGTCGGCGGCGGCGACGCGCGGTGCGACGTCGGCGTGCTGTCCCGGATCGCCGAGCACGCCGAACAGGGTGCGGGCCGATACGTGTTGCGGTGCCGGACCGGCGAGCGGATCCGGGTGCGTGAGTGGCTGCCCGACGATCCCTATCCGCGCGCGACGGTCGCCGTGTGGCCCGACGAAGCGGGGGAGCCGGTGAGCGATGCGCAGCTGCTCGCACTGGAGGAGCGCGTGGTGGCGTTGTTCGAGCGGGTCGCCGAGGCGCGCGGTGCGCGCCTGCCGGAGCGCGACGCGCTCCTGGGTGACGGAGCGGGCGACCCGGGACGGCGCCTGTTCGCGCTGGCGTCTCGCATCCCGATCGGCGCGGCCGACCGCTACACCGTGCTGTCGGCGCCGTCGGCCGCCGAGCGTTTCGCGGCGCTCTCCGAGGCCGTGGACGCGCTTGCCGACATGGTGGAGTTCCAGCTGTCCGAGTAGGGGGCAAGGCGATGAGCGCCGACGTGACGGTCGACATCAACGAGGGCGTGGCGGTGCTGACGCTGAATCGCCCCGACCATCTCAACGCCTACACCGCCGACATGGGCCGGCTGCTGAGCCGTGCCTACCGGCAGTGCGACGCCGACGACGACGTCCGGGCCCTTGTCGTGACCGGGGCCGGCCGCGCCTTCTGCGTGGGGGCGGATTTCTCGGGCAACATCTCGCCGTTCGACGCCCCGGCGGACGCCAGCGCGTTCTCCGCGTCGCCGATCGACCCGGCCGCCTTCGAGTTGCGCAAACCGGTGATCGCCGCGCTCAACGGCCACGCCATCGGGATCGGACTGACGATCGCCCTGCAGGCCGACATCCGCATCGTCGCCGAAGACGCCAAATACGGTGTGGTGCAAGTGCGCCGGGGAGTGATCCCGGACTGCATGTCGCACTGGACGCTCGCGCACCTGGCCACCCTGGGGGTGGCCGCCGAGCTGTTGCTCACCGGGCGCACCTTCACCGGGGCCGAGGCGGTGGCGCTCGGCGTCGCGAACCGGGCGCTGCCTTCCGAGCGGGTGCTCGACCATGCGCGCGAGATGGCCCGTGACATCGCGGCCCACGTGGCGCCGATGTCGGCCGCGCTGTGCAAGCGGCTGCTGTGGGACGCCGCGATCAACAACTACACCCCAAGGCAGGTCGCGTCGCTGGAAACCCGGCTGCACCACCGCGTGATGGGCACGGCCGACGCCCGCGAGGGCGTCAGCGCCTTCCTGGATCGCCGGGCGCCGCGGTTCAGCTCGCGGCTGTCGGTCGACTGGAGCGAGCTGCCGGAGCCGTGAGTGCCAGGCGAGCCCGCCGGGGCCACGCTGCTAGAGCCATCTGCGGACGCTGGTCCGGTAGGCGTCGTAATCGGCGCCGAACTTCGCCGCGAGGTAGCGCTCCTCGGGGCCGATCGCGCCCCAGCGCAGCACAGCGACCCCCACCGGGACGAACAGCAGCGCCCACACCGACGGGGTGAGCAGCGCCAGTCCAGCGTCAAGCGCGATCAGCCCGAGATAGAGCGGATTGCGACTGACCCGAAAGGGCCCCGACCGCAGCACCGCGTTCGTCGACCCGCCCGGCAGGATCGCCGTGCGGTTCGCCGCCATCACCGACAGCGTCCATCCGTTGCACATCGCGAACAGCGCTGTGAGCGCGGTCCGCTCGGTCGCGCGGCTCATGATCGATGAGCTCATCGCCGGCCTGCACGCCGCGGGGTATACCGACATGACTGCCGCGCAGCACGTCGTCTTCGAGAACCTCGATCCCGGGGGAACACGATTGACGACGCTTGCTCAGCGCGCCGACATGACGCGCCAAGCGATGACTGAGTTGGTCGACGGTTTGCGCCGCAACGGTTACCTCGAGCTGCGACCCGACCCCTCCGACGGCAGGGCCCGCCTGGTGCACCTGACGAGGAAAGGCAAGGCCGCGGTGCGCGCGGCGATCTCCGAGATCGCGGCCATCGAAGCCCGCTGGCAGGAAACCGCCACGCGTGCCGGTCTGACCGTCAACCTGCGAGAGTTCTTCGAGGACCTGGAAAGTCAGCACAGAGCACCCGACGTCCCTCGTTGACAGTCCAAGCGCGGTGGGATTCGGTCAGAACACCGACGTACTCGATTCAGGCCCTGTCACAATACTTTTCGGAGAGGGCCCACCAGTCCGCCGCGCGTTGTTCATCGCGCGCGTAGGGCGCGACCGCGTCGCTGATGCGGCAGTCTTCGAGATACAGCCCGCCCCGGCCCGCCAGCTCCGGGCTGACCGCCGCCCACACCTGGGTGGCCGCGCCCTGCTCGGGGGTGGACGGGTCGATGGCGGCGCCGCGGGCGGCGGCCATCGCGCGCAGCCGGGCGAAGTCCGCCCGGGACATGTACCGCGCCAGGGACGTGGCCACGGTGCCGGGATGGACGGCGTGGGCGCGGATTCCCAACTCGCACAACCGCCGGTCCGCCTCGATCGCGTGCAGTATGTTGGCCGTCTTGGACGCGCCGTATGCGGCGAACTTGTCGTATTCCCTGGTCTCCCAGTTGGGATCGTCGAAGTCGACGTCGCCCAGCACATGGCCGCCCGAGGACAGGGTGACGATGCGGGCCTGCCCACCAGCCCCGGCGGCGACCGCCAATTGGGGGACGAGCAGCCGGGTGAGCTCGAAGTGGCCGAAATGGTTTGTGCCGATCTGTGTTTCGAACCCGTCGTCGGTCCGGCCGAACGGGGTGAACATGACGCCGGCGTTGTTCATCAGGACGTCGATCGCCGGCGCGATTTCGAGGATGGCGCTCGCGGCCGCGCGCACGCCGGCCAGCGTGGTCAGGTCGAGCCGCACGGCCGAGGTCCGCGCGGCCGGCACTTCGCCGACGATCCATCGGGCGGTCTGTGCCAGGGCGTCCCGGTCGCGCGCGGCAAGGACGACGTGTGCGCCCGCCGCGGCCAGCGCCCGTGCGGACTCCCGGCCCAGCCCGGAGGACGCACCGGTGATCACGCAGGTCTTGCCCGAGAGGTCGATTCCGTCGACGACCTGCAGGGCGGTGCGACGTTCTGTCATGGTCGATGACAGTAGCGTCAGCGCGCGGGGTTGAGCGCGAACGTGATCTCGTCGGAAGCGGACTCGGCCGAACCCGCCGCGTTTTTGATCGCGAGGCCGCCGACGGCGGCGCCGACGAAGAACAACAGCGCGCTGACCATCAGCAGCCGGGTGAAGCTGGCGTCGGTCAGCCGGTTGGCGGTGATCAGTCCCACGCAGGCCACGGCGATCAGCGCCGAGGTCCGCCCCGTCGCGTTCTGGATCGCGGCGGCGATCCCGCTGTGCGCGGACTTGACGGCCGACAGATTGACCGCGGACAGCGGCGTGATCGCCAAGACCATGCCGACGGCCAGCAGGATCCGGCCCGGCAGCACGTCCGTGCCGAGGTGCAAACCGGGTCCGGGGCGGATGAGCAGCAGCCCCAGCCCGGCCACGGCCGGGCCGACCATCAGGAAGATCCGGTGCCCGAGCCGGGCGGCCATGCCGCCGACCCCGCGGGCGAACAGGAACGACATGATCGGGCTCGGCAAGGTGGTCAGCCCCGCGGCGGTGGCCGAATAGCCCGCGACCTCTTGGAGGTACAGGCCGATCGCCAGTGAGCCCATCGTGATGCCGCCATAGACGAACGCGGTGACCAGGTTGGCGCCCGCGAAGTTGCGGGTCGTGAAGAGGCTCAGCGGCACCATCGGGTGCGGCGTGCGGCGCTGCCACACCACGAACGCCAGCAATGCCGCCACGCCCGCCACCAGTGCCGCCCGGACCAGGGCGTCGTCCCACCCCCGGCGGCCCTGTTCGATCAGGGCATAGACCGTGGCGGCCAGCCCGACCGCCGACAGCGCGGCGCCGGCGACGTCGAGGCGGGCGCGTTCGGCGGGCGCGGGCACCCGGTGCAACCAGAACGTCAACCCAAATCCGATCGCCATCGGGACCGCGGACAACACGTAGATCCAGCGCCAGTTCAGCATGTCCACGGCCAGCCCGCCCAACAGCGGCCCCACCGCGAAGGCGGTGCTGGTCCACGCCGTCCACGACCCGATCGCCGCGGGCCGGTGCGCGGGGTCGAACGTCGAGTTGATCAGGGCCAGCGAGCCGGGCACCAGGAACGCGCCGCCCAGCCCCTGGACGATGCGCCCGGCGATCAGCATCGCCGGGGTGCCGGCGGTGGCCGCCAGCGCGCAGCCCGCCCCGAAGGCGACCAACCCGAAGCGCAGCACCGGTATGCGGCCGAACAGATCCGAGATGGCGCCGCCCGGCAGCACCATGGCCGCGACGGCCAGCAGGTAGCCGTCGACGACCCACTGCTGGGAGCACATGCCCCCGCCGAGTTCGCGCGCGGTGGCCGGCAGCGAAAGGTTCACCACGGTGCCGTCGAGGAAGACGACCGTCGACACCAGGATGGCCACCGTGAGGACCCGCGTCGTCGGCGCCGCCTTGATCATCGCGGCTGCTCGTCGTTCATGGGGCTCTTCTCCATGCCTGTGTGTATGCGAGCTGGTTACAGCGATGTGGTCACGAACGACCGAGCCGAATGGTTCAGGCGTGCGCCGCAATGCGTTTCATCAGTTGGGGTGTCACGGCCCGGTGCATCGGGCCGATCAGGGCCCAGACCGCTCGGGCGGCGATCTTGTGGCCGTAGTGCACGCGGGTGGTGAGCGTGGCGCGGCCGTGCCGGCGGCGCAGCGCCAGCTCGCCGCGCATCAGCGGACCGCTCGCGGTCAGGACGATCTCGTCGCGCGCCGAACGCGTGATCGGCCAGCCGATGAGGTGGTCGGGCGAGGAATACGGGCCCAGGCGAAACCTCAGCACGTGGCGGTGGATCCACAACACCGCGCCTCCGCGCGCGCCCGGGCGGCGCCCCACCGCGTCGCGGAGCGCCTGTTCGGCGGTGCGCGAATCCCCTTGAGCCACGGGTACTTCGAAGACGTCGGTGTAATCGGCCTGGGCCGCGGCCGCGGCGATGCGATGCAGCGTCCGGCGCACCACGGCGCGGTGGCCGCCGGTGCCGATGACGAGCGCGCGATAGGCCTTGCCGTGGATGCCGGGGAAGGCGGCCCACGTCAGCGCGCGCACCCGGGTGCGGTGCGCGGACCCGGCGTCCAGCTCGAACACCCAGCGGTAGACGGCGAAGGGATGGCGGCCCCTCAGGGCCAAACGCTCGGGCGCCCGCGCCTCGTCGAGGACGAATCCGGGCGGCACCGTCGAGGGATCGCGCGGGTCGCGGCACAGCACCCGCAGTAGCGCCGACCACGTGTCTGCGCGATCGGCGCTCACGGTTATGGCATGCTCATCGATATAGGGTAATCGTTCCATATAGAAGGAATGTACTAGATCATGGCACCCCCGCGGAAGCACGAAACCGATGTGATCCTCGACGCAGCCCGCGCGCTGGTGCTCGACGGCGGACCGCGCGCCGCGAGCGTCGCGGCGATCGCGAAGGCGAGCGGCGCGCCCGCCGGCACGCTGTATCACCGGTTCGGCAATCGCGACGGCATCCTGACGGCGGCATGGCTGCGGGCGCTGGAACGCTTCCAGCAGCGGGCGATGGCCGCCGACGCGGACACCGCGCTGGACGCCGCGGTGGCCATGGCCGTGGCAGCCGTCGGCTTCGCGCGCGAACTCCCCGAGGACGCCCGGTTCTTGTTGACCATCCGGCCGACCGACCTGCTCGACGCGGAGCCCGACGCGGCCTTTCGGGAGACGCTCGCCGCGATGAACGCGCCGCTGACCGAACGGGTCGCCTCGCTGGCCAGGCGGCTGTACGGGCGCGGCGATCGGCGATCCGTCGACGCCGTCGCGCGGGCGGTCGCCGACCTGCCCTACGCCGTGGTGCGCCGCCACGCGTACGACGATCCGATGCCCGGCTGGCTGGAGGCCGACGTCGCCGCGTCGGCGCGGGCGGTGCTAGAGAGCTTTCGCGAACGCCCGTAGGCCGTCCACCTGCGCGGGATCCAGCGACGGCCGCACGGTTTTGCGGGCCGCCTCGAGGTCGGCGGCCGTCACGGCGGAGGCGTCGATGGAGCGCCGCATGGCGCCCAGGGCCGCCTCGCGCAGCAGCGCCACGCAGTCGGCGGCGCTGTAGCCGTCGAGCCCGGCGGCCACCTCATCGAGGTCGACGTCGTCGCTCAGCGGGATGGATTTGCCTGCCGTGCGCAGGATTTCACCGCGGGCCGCGGCGTCGGGCGGTTCGACGAACACCCGCCGCTCCAGCCGGCCGGGTCGCAGCAGCGCGGGGTCGATCAGGTCGGGCCGGTTGGTGGCGCCCAGCACCACGACGTCGCGCAGCGGGTCGATCCCGTCGAGCTCGGTCAGCAGCGCGGCCACCACCCGGTCGGTCACGCCGGAGTCGAAGCTCTGCCCGCGCCGCGGCGCCAGCGCGTCCACCTCGTCGAGGAACACCAGCGACGGCGCCGAGTCCCGGGCCCGCCGGAAGAGTTCGCGCACAGCCTTTTCCGAGCTGCCCACCCACTTGTCCATCAGCTCGGAGCCCTTGACCGCGTGCACCGACAGCTGCCCGGTGCTGGCCAGGGCGCGGACCACGAACGTCTTGCCGCACCCGGGCGGCCCGTACAGCAGCACCCCGCGCGGCGGGTCGACGCCCAGCCGGGCGAACGTGTCGGGATGCTGCAGGGGCCACAACACCGCCTCGGTGAGCGCCTGCCGCGCCTCGGCCATGTCGCCGACGTCGTCGAGCGTGACGTTCCCGACGGTCAATTCCTCGCTGGCCGACCGGGACAGCGGCCGGATGACGGTCAGCGCGCCGACGAGGTCCTCCTGGCTCAGCTTCGGTGGCTGGCCGTCGGCGCTGGCCCGCGAGGCCGCCCGCAGCGCGGCCTCGCGCACCAGGGCGGCGAGGTCGGCGACGACGAAACCCGGTGTGCGGCCGGCGATCTCGTCGAGGCGGAGGTCGCCGGTGGGCACCGGTTTGAGCAGCGCCTCCAGCAGCGCCTTGCGGGTGCCGGCGTCGGGCAGCGGCAGGCCGAGCTCGCGGTCGCACAGGTCGGGGGCGCGCAGCCGGGCATCGAGCTGGTCGGGGTGGGCGGAGGTGGCGATCAGCGCGACGTCGGCGGTGGCGACGGCGGCGCGCAGCTCGCCCAGGATCAGGGCGGCCACCGGCTCGGCGGTGGCCGGGAGCAGCGCGTCGACGTCGGCGATCAACAGGATGCCGCCGCCGTCGCGGACCCGCTGCACCGCCGCGGCAACGGTTTTCAGCCGATCGTCGGCGGCCAGCGCGCCGACCTCGGGGCCGTCGAGCTCGATCAGCCGGCGGCCGTCGCACACCGCGCGCACCAGGGTCACCTTGCCCACCCCGGCCGGGCCCGACACCAGCACGCCGAGGTTGGCGCCCGCGCCGAGTGCCTTCAGCAGGTGCGGTTCGTCGAGCGAGAGCTTGAGCCATTCGGCGAGCTTGGCGGCCTGCGGCTGGGAACCCTTGAGCTCCTCGATCAGGATCTCCGGGGTGCCGGTGGTCAGCTGTTCGCGCGGTGGCGCCGGCACGCCGGTTCCCCAGCTGACCAACGAGTTCGGCTGCACGCTGACCGGTCCGTCGGGGTCGACGCCGGTGACGGTCAGCAGCTCCGAGGTCCAGCTGATCCCGACCGAGGCGGCCAGCGCCCGGGTGGCCTCGGACGTGGAGGTCCCCGGGCCCAGGTCGCGCGGGAGCAGCGACACCGCGTCGCCGACCGTCATCACCTTGCCCAGCAGCGCCTGGCGCAGGGTGACCGGCGTGATGGAGGCGGCGGCCATCGACGAGCCGGACAGCGTCACCGACCGCGCCCCGTAGACCGTGACCGCGCTGACGATCACCGCGGTGCCCTCCCGCAGCCCGGCGTTGGACAGCGTCACGTCGTCGAGCAGCGCGATGCCGACCGGGGTGTCCGGACCGGCCAGGCCCGCGACCGCCGCCGTCGTCCGCGACCCGGTGAGCGCCACCGCGTCCCACTCCCGGATGCCCAGGGCCGCAACGGCATTCGGATGCAAGCGGACGACGCCCCGGCGGGAGTCGACGGCGGAGGTGTTCAGCCGTGCGGTGAGGGTGAGCTGACGGGCCTCGCCGGAGGCCGGGATCATCGCAGGCGCCCGCTCGGCTTCCGCAGCCCCAGCCGCGTCATCGACCGGCGGCTCGGCTGCGCCCGGCGGCTCGCCCGGCGCACGGCGCGCTGTTGCTTGGGCTGGTCGCCCCACACCTCGGGGTGCCGGTCGAGCCAGCGCTTGTTGCGGACCGCGAACGGGACGTGGCACAGGTAGGCGACGATGATCACCCAGATCGTGATGAAGGGCTCCAGCACGGCGGCGGCGGCGAAGAGCACCAGCACCAGCAGCACCGCGGTCGCGTAGTTGGGCGGAACCCGCACCGCGTGCATCTTCTTCATCGGGATCCCGCTGACCATGAGCATCGACGTCCCGGTCACCCAGATGCACAGGAACCACACCGAGGTCCACCAGCCCTCGCCGAACTGCAGCTTGAGCCCCATCAGGCCGATCATCGAGACCGCGCCCGCGGGCGCGGGCATCCCGACGAAGAACTCGTGGGCGTAGGCGGGCTGGGTCCCGTCGTCGGCCAGCGCGTTGTAGCGCGCGAGCCGCAACACGACGCACACCGCGTACAGCAGCACCACCACCCAACCGACCGGCCAGCGCGACAGCATCGACACGTAGAGCACCAGCGCGGGCGTCACCCCGAAATTCACCGCGTCGGCCAGCGAGTCGATCTCCGCGCCCATGCGGGTCTGGGCGTCCAGCATGCGGGCCACCCGGCCGTCGAGCCCGTCCAGGATGGCGGCGGCGACGATCAGCGCCATCGCGGGCACCGGCTGGTGCTGCAGGGCGAACCGGATCGCGGTCAGCCCGGCGCAGATGGACAGCACGGTCATCGCGCTGGGCAGGATCTGCAGGTTCACCGGCCGCCTGCCGCGGGGCTTGTCGGTCATGGCAGTTCGGCCAGCACGGTCTCGCCGGCGACCGCGCGCTGGCCCACCCTGACCAGCGGTTCCGTCCCGGGCGGAAGGTAGGTGTCGAGCCGGGAGCCGAACCGGATCAGGCCGTAGGTCTCGCCGATCGCCAGCTTGTCCCCGACGTGGGCGTCGCAGATGATGCGGCGTGCCAGCAGCCCCGCGATCTGCACCGCCACCACCTCGGCCCCGCCGTCGGTCCGGATCCGCAGGCTGGTCCGCTCGTTGTCGGTGCTGGCCGCGGCAAGGTCGGCCGACCCGAAGCGGCCGGGCCGGTGCTGCACGGCGACCACCTCGCCGCTCACCGGGGCCCGCTGCACGTGGGCGTCCAGCAGCGACAGGAAGATGCTGACCCGCGGCAACGGCGCGTCGCCCATGCTCAATTCGGCCGGCGGGGCCGCGGTGTCGATCACGCAGATCTCGCCGTCGGCGGGTGCGACGACGACGCCGGGCCGGGTGGGCGGCACCCGGGACGGGTGCCGGAAGAACCCCGCGCAGGCGCCGGCGGCCAGCAGCCCGGCCCGGCGCAGCCAGCGGTGGCGGCGACCGACCAGCGCCACCCCCAGGCCGGCGGCGACGAACGGCCGGCCGGCCGGGTGCACGGGCGGTACGGCGGAGCGCACCAACTCGAGGGCGTGCTGCGGGCTGAAGGCCGGGTCCTCGAAGGAGGGGCCTTCCGGACAAGAAGGGCTGCGGGGGCGTCTTGCCACGCGGCCATCTTACGGAGCGTGCGTCAGCTCAGGTCCCAGACGGCCAGCTCGGTCCCCTCGGACACCTCGACGACGTCCTCGGGGATGTCCAGCAGCCCGTTGGCCGACGCCAGCCAGCGCAAGTGGTGGGACGCCGGCGGCCCGTAGCTGGTGACGGTGCCGGATTCGCGGTCGAGGATCGCGCGCCGGAACTGGCGCTTGCCGCGCGGCGAGGTCAGCGACTCGGCGAGTACCGCCGGCCGGCGCGGCCGCTCCGGGTCGGGCAGGCCCATCGCCCGGCGCAGCGCGGGTCGGATGAACACCTCGAAGGACACCAGCGCGCTGACCGGGTTGCCGGGCAGGGTGACGATCGTCGCGCCCGCCACCCGCCCGATGCCCTGCGGCATGCCGGGCTGCATCGCCACCTTGACGAAGTCCACCCCCTGGTCCCCGTCTCGCCCGAAGGCGTCCTTGACGACCTCGTACGCGCCGGCGCTGACGCCGCCGCTGGTGATGATCAGGTCGACTTGGTTTTCAGGGGCGGCGTACCGGTCGAGCAGCGCGCTGAACTGCGCCACGTCGTCCTCGGCGGTCACGACGGCGACCACCTCGGCGCCGGCGTCGCGGACGGCGCCGGCCAGCATGATCGAGTTGGACTCGTAGATCTGCCCGGGCCGCAGCGCCTCGCCCGGCGACACCAGCTCCGAGCCCGTCGACATCACCAGCACCCGCTGGCGCCGAAGCACCGGCAGCTCCGCCATTCCCAGCGCCGCGGCCAGGCCGAGCACGGCCGGCGTCACCACCTGGCCCCGGCGCAGCACCGTGGTGCCGGGGGCGACGTCCTCACCCGCCCGCCGGATGTGCGCGCCGCCCGGGCGGGGGCTGCGGATCGCCACCGAGTCGACACCGCCGTCGGTGTCCTCGACCGGCACCACGGCCGTGGCCCCGGCCGGCACCGGCGCGCCGGTCATGATCCGGTGCGCGGTCTTCGGCCGCAGCGTCAGCTCGTCGGTCCGCCCGGCCGGGATGTCCTCGGCGACCGGCAACACCACCGGGTGTTCCGGGGTGGCGCCCGCGACGTCCTCGGCGCGCACCGCGTAGCCGTCCATCGCCGAGTTGTCGAAGACCGGCAGCGCCAGCCGGGCGACCACGTCCTCGGCCAGCGCCAGCCCCTGGGCGTCGGCCAGCGCGACCGCGACCGGTGGGCGGGCGCGGATCATCTCCGCCACGACTCGCTGATGTTCTTCGACTGACCGCACCCGGCCATTATCGGCCCTCCCCGATCGGCGCCTCGCCGACGTAAGGTTGAGAACGTGATTACCGGGTTGGCCCACACCGGGGTGTGCGTTCCCGACTGCGAGGCCGCGGTGGCCTTCTATCGTGACGTGTTGGGCCTGCGTGTGCTCTCGCCGCCGTACGTCATGAGCGGTAATGCCATTCGCGACGACATGGGCGAGCTGGTGCCCGACCCGAGCATGAAGGCGGCCATCGTGGGGTTCGGCGACGACGGCGACCGGGTGCTCGAGGTGATCGAATACCTCAACGTCGACGGCGCCGACGGAGCCGAACGCGCCCTGACCGATCACGGTCTGTCGCACGTCGGGCTGATCTGTGAGGACCTCGACGCCACCCGTGCGGAACTGGAGGGCAAGGGGGTGCGATTCCTGGTCAGCGGCATCACGGAAGTGGCGCGGGTCCGCACCACCTGGTTCGTCGACCCGTGGGGCGTGGTGTTCATCCTCGTGGAGAAGAGCCGGCCCGAGCGACCGTACTTCGCGCAATGGGGGTAAAGCCGCGCGTAGGGATCATCGGCGCCGGTGCCGGGGGCATCGCGATGGGCATCCAGCTGGCGCAGGGCGGCTACGACTTCACCATCTTCGACCGCGCCGACGGGTTCGGCGGGACGTGGCGGCACAACACGTTCCCGGGCGCGGCGTGCGACGTCCCGTCGCACCTGTACTCGTATTCCTTTGCGCCCAACCCGCGGTGGAGCAAGACCTACGCGAACCAGCCCGAGATCCTGGCGTACCTGGAATCCGTCGCCGCCGACCACGGGCTGGGGCCGCACCTGCGGCCGGGCACCGCGATCGCCATGGTGCGGTGGTCGGACGACCGCCGGCGCTGGACGCTGACGACCGAGGACGGCGCCCAGCACGACTTCGACGTCGTGGTGAGCGCCGTCGGGATGCTCGACGTGCCCCACGTTCCCGACATTCCGGGGGCGCGACGGTTCCGCGGTCGCCAATTCCATTCCGCCCGTTGGGATCACAGCAGGCCGACGGCGGGGGAGCGGGTCGCGTCCATCGGCACGGGCGCCAGCGCCATCCAGTACGTGCCCGCGATCGCGCCGAAAACGGCGCACCTCACGGTGTTTCAGCGCACCCCGATCTGGATCGCGCCCCGCTTCGACTTCCCGTTCACCCCCGAGCAGCACGACGAGTTCGAACGCCACCCCGAGGTGGCGCGCAAGCTGCGCGACGAGGCCTTCGACGCCTACGAATCGTCGAGCTTCGACGTCGACGCCACGCAGACGCGCGAGGCCACCGAGCTCGCCCGCAGCTACCTGCGGCGCAAGGTGGCCGACCCGGAGCTGCGCGCCAAGCTGACGCCGGACTACCCCGCGGGCTGCAAGCGGCCGCTGATGTCGCGCGAGTGGTATCCCACGTTCGCGCTGCCCAACGTCACCCTGGAAACGACCGCCATCGCCGAGCTGACCGAGCGCGGGGTGCGCACCGCCGACGGCGTCGAGCACCGCGTCGACACCGTCATCTACGGGACCGGGTTCAAGGCCGCCGACTACCTCGCCAGCATCGACGTGTACGGAACCGGCGGCCGCCACCTGCGCGACGACTGGAGCGACGGCGCGGAGGCCTACCTCGGCACGCTGATCGCCGGTTACCCCAACTTCTTCACGCTGTACGGCCCGAACACCAACGGCGTGAACTCGATCATCTACATCCACGAGGCGCAGACCACGTTCGTCCGCCACATCCTCGACGTGATGGGGGCCCGCGGCGCGCGCACGATCGAGGTCACCGCGGACGCGCAGCGCCGCTACAACGACGAGATCCAGGCCGCCATGGCGGGCAAGGTCTGGCTCGCCTGCACCAACTACTTCCGGCATCCCAGTGGCAAGGTCGTCACGCAATTGCCGTACAGCGGGCGGACGTTCTACGACCGCACCCGCGAGCTGGTCGACGCCGACTACCGCTTCGACCGGTAACCGGCCGAGACCCTGCGCCGGCGCCCGCGGGCCCGGGCGGGCGCGGTCGGCGCCACCCCGTTGCCGCGAACCCCCGAAGGCGCGGCGGCCCGGCCGGGCAACCCACGTCCGCCACCGTGGCGGAGGCCGCCCGACGCCGGTGACTGTCGCCGCAAACCCGTCAGCCCCGGGCGCCTCTGCCGCTTCACGCGGTCACCCGTCCTGGCCGGGGCGCTGAATGCCGTCTCGACCTTCATCCGCAGCCACGCCGCGGACCGCTTCGACCTCACCTGCACGGCCAAACCCTACGAGCACCGTGCGTCCCGTCGGCGCCCGGCACCGAGAGTTTGCCCACCATTAACTCGGCCTACCGGATCCAGTGGTTGTCGTGGCGGATGAACCAGTCGCGGCGTTCGTCGTCGGTCATGTCGGCCAGCGCCCCGAAGCCCTCGAAGTAGGCCTCGCGCGGCGCCCCGGGGGCGAACAGCATCAGCACGGACGCCGACTGCTCCGCCTCGTTGCGGAACCCGTGCACGCCGCCGGGCGGGACGTACAGGAAGTCGCCCGGATGCCCGTCGACCCACTCCTTGCCGTCGTAGAGCTTCATCGTCCCGGACAGCACGAAGAACGCCTCGGACATGGCCCGGTGGAAGTGGGCGGGGGGCCCGCCGCCGGCCGGGCCGATGTCGACCCGGTACAGGCCGTAATCGCCGTCGGTGGCCTGCTGGTTCGCCAGGTAGTGGTACTTGGTCCCGAACGTCTCGTAGTCGGGCGGTTCGTCGGCGCGCTTGAGCCACGCGCTGACCTCCGGCTCGTCCTTGGTGTAGCGGGGCGGCGGGTAGGGCGGAACGGCGAGGGACATGTTTTCAGCCTGCCAGTTAGCATCGCTGGCGTGGGGGCTGCCGACGAACAACTGCGGGTAGCACGGCTTCTCGACGCCCAGGTCAAGGCCGAACGACTGTTCGACGAGATCGAAAGGCGCGGCATGATCCGCCCGGGTGTCGGCGAACAGGCGTTGTCCGGCGAGATCGCCCGCCTCGCCACCGACATGTTCGGGGTGACCCGGCACTGGCATCGCCGGATCGTGCGGGCCGGGGAGAACACGCTGCAGCCCTTCAAGGAACACCCGCCGGACCGCGCGATCGCCGAGGACGACATCGTCTACCTCGATCTGGGACCGATCTTCGGGGAGTGGGAGGCCGACGTCGGACGCACGTTCGTGCTGGGCGACGATCCGCACAAGACCGCCCTCCGCGACGCGCTGGCGCGGGTGTGGGCGGCCGGGCGCGGCCATTTCGACGACCACCCCGACGTCACGGGCGCCCAGTTGTTCGACCACGTCGTCGATGTGGCCCGCGCCGAGGGCTTCGAGTGGGGCAGCCACATCGCCGGCCACCTGGTGGGGGAGTTTCCGCACAAGAAGATCGCCGGTGACGGGGTCGAGTGGTACATCATGCCCGGCTCCGACAAACCGATGCGGCGCAGCGACCCGACCGGCCACGTCTGCCACTGGATCCTCGAAGTCCACCTGGTCGATCGCGTCCGCGGCTTCGGCGGCTTCTATGAGCAGCTGCTCGACCTGCCTTAGCCGGTCGGGGCCCACCGGTCAGTCGACGGGATAGACCACCCCGGTGAGCTCCTCGGACACCGCCCACAGCTGGCGCTGCAGCTCGGCGTCGTGCGACTTCGCGCTGGACGAGACCAGCTTCGGGTAGCCGCGGGTCTCGGCGAAGCCGTCCGGCCCGTAGTACTGGCCGCCGAGGACCCCGGGGTCGGTGGCGGCGCGCAGCGTCGGGAGCGCGCCCATCGCCGCGTCCTGCGCGATCACGTTGAAGAACACGTTGACCAGCGGCCGGAACGCCCTGGGCGTGTAGCGGCCCAACTCGGTGTTCGACCCGCCGGGGTGGGCGGCGGCGGCGATGGTCGTGCCGTGCGGGGCGAGCCTGCGCTGCAGTTCGTAGGTGAACAGCAGGTTGGCGAGCTTGGCCTGCCCGTACGCCGCAACGCGGTTGTAGCGGCGCTCCCACTGCAGGTCGTCGAAGTGGATGTCGGCCAGGATGCGGTGGCCCATGCTGCTCACGGTCACGACCCGCGAACCGGGGGCCGGCAGCAGCCGGTCCAACAGCAGGCCGGTCAGCGCGAAGTGGCCCAAATGGTTGGTGCCGAACTGCATTTCGAAGCCGTCTTTGGTGGTCTCCTTCGGCGTGTACATGACGCCGGCGTTGTTGATCAACAGGTCGATTCGGTCGTAGGCGGACCTGAGCTGGTCGGCGGCGGCGCGCACGGAGTCCAGTGACGTCAGGTCGAGCTCGGCCAGCACCACGTCGGCGCCGGGGCTCTGGGCGGTGATCCGGGCGGCGGCGTCCTTGCCCTTGTCGAGGTTGCGCACCGCCAGCACGACGCGCGCGCCGTGACCGGCGAGCGCGGCGGCGGTCTCGTAGCCGAGGCCGGTGTTGGCCCCGGTGATGACGGCGACGCGACCGCTCTGGTCGGGAATGTCGGCGGCGGTCCACTTGGCCATGGCAGGCTCCTTGAACTAGTAGAGTAAACGGGGCGAGCGCTCCGGTTGATGGTACACTATACGGAACGCACGCCCCGTTTTGTCAACTCATGGGTGGTGAACAGATGGCGCAACCGGCACGGCCGTTGCGCGCCGACGCGGCGCGCAACCGCGCGCGGGTGCTGGACGTCGCCTACGAGACCTTCGCGGCCGACGGCCTGGCGGTGCCGATCGACGAGATCGCCCGCCGCGCCGGCGTCGGGGCCGGCACCGTCTACCGGCACTTCCCGACCAAGGAGGCGCTGTTTGCGGCCGTGATCGAAAACCGCATGCGGCGCCTCGTCGACGACGGCCGCGCCCTGCTGGAAACCGAGGGGGCCGGCGAGGCGCTTTTCGTCTTCCTGCGCTCGATGGTGCTGCAGTGGGGTGCGGCGGACCGCGGCCTGGTCGACGCGCTGGCCGGGCTGGGGATCGACATCGCCTGCGCCGCGCCCGCGGCCGAGGACGCGTTCAAGGCCACGCTCGCCGAACTGCTGCGTGCCGCGCAGGACGCGGGCACGGCGCGACGGGACGTCCAGATGGCCGATCTCAAGGCGATACTCGTCGGATGCCAGGCCATGCAGGCCTATGACTCGGCGCTGGCCGAGCGGGCGACCGACGTCGTCATCGACGGATTACGCGCTGCGCGATAACCTCCGCCCGTTCTTGCACTCGGCATAGGCGAGTGCTAAGAATGACGTTGGCACTCGCGACTGGCGAGTGCTAGGTCGGGACGGTGAGACCAGCTTGGTCGTCCGTCGCGGGCACTGCACCCGGCCAGCGTAAGTAATGGGGTTGTCGCCACCCGGCGGCCCCAGTTTCATTCCCGATCCGGAGGAATCACTTCGCAATGGCCAAGACAATTGCGTACGACGAAGAGGCCCGTCGCGGCCTCGAGCGGGGCCTCAATGCCCTCGCCGACGCGGTAAAGGTGACGTTGGGTCCCAAGGGCCGCAACGTCGTACTGGAGAAGAAATGGGGCGCCCCCACGATCACCAACGATGGTGTGTCCATCGCCAAGGAGATCGAGCTGGAGGACCCGTACGAGAAGATCGGCGCCGAGCTGGTCAAGGAAGTCGCCAAGAAGACCGACGACGTCGCCGGTGACGGCACGACGACGGCCACGGTGCTGGCACAGGCGCTGGTGCGCGAGGGCCTGCGCAACGTCGCGGCCGGCGCCAACCCGCTGGGCCTCAAGCGCGGCATCGAGAAGGCCGTCGAGAAGGTCACCGAGACCCTGCTGAAGTCGGCCAAGGAGGTCGAGACCAAGGACCAGATCGCGGCCACCGCCGCGATTTCCGCGGGCGACCAGTCGATCGGCGACCTGATCGCCGAGGCGATGGACAAGGTCGGCAACGAGGGCGTCATCACCGTCGAGGAGTCCAACACCTTCGGCCTGCAGCTCGAGCTCACCGAGGGCATGCGGTTCGACAAGGGCTACATCTCGGGCTACTTCGTCACCGACGCCGAGCGTCAGGAAGCGGTCCTGGAGGACCCCTACATCCTGCTGGTCAGCTCCAAGGTGTCGACGGTCAAGGACCTGCTGCCGCTGCTGGAGAAGGTCATCCAGGCCGGCAAGCCGCTGCTGATCATCGCCGAGGACGTCGAGGGCGAGGCCTTGAGCACCCTGGTCGTCAACAAGATCCGCGGCACGTTCAAGTCGGTGGCGGTCAAGGCCCCCGGCTTCGGCGACCGCCGCAAGGCGATGCTGCAGGACATGGCGATCCTCACCGGCGGTCAGGTGATCAGCGAGGAGGTCGGCCTGTCGCTGGAGAGCGCCGACGTCGCGCTGCTCGGCAAGGCCCGCAAGGTCGTCGTCACCAAGGACGAGACCACCATCGTCGAGGGCGCCGGTGACTCCGACGCCATCGCCGGCCGGGTGGCCCAGATCCGCCAGGAGATCGAGAACAGCGACTCCGACTACGACCGCGAGAAGCTGCAGGAGCGCCTGGCCAAGCTGGCCGGCGGTGTTGCGGTGATCAAGGCCGGCGCGGCCACCGAGGTCGAGCTCAAGGAGCGCAAGCACCGCATCGAGGACGCGGTCCGCAACGCCAAGGCGGCCGTCGAGGAGGGCATCGTCGCCGGCGGTGGCGTGGCCCTGCTGCACGCCTCGCCGTCGCTGGACGAGCTGAAGCTCACCGGCGACGAGGCGACCGGCGCCAACATCGTGCGCGTCGCGCTCGAGGCCCCGCTGAAGCAGATCGCCTTCAACTCCGGGCTCGAGCCCGGCGTTGTGGCCGAGAAGGTCCGCAACTCGCCCGCCGGTACCGGCCTGAACGCCGCGACCGGTGAGTACGAGGACCTGCTCAAGGCCGGCGTCGCCGACCCGGTCAAGGTCACCCGCTCGGCGCTGCAGAACGCGGCGTCCATTGCCGGGCTGTTCCTGACGACCGAGGCCGTCGTCGCCGACAAGCCGGAGAAGGCGGCCGCTCCCGCGGGCGACCCGACCGGCGGCATGGGCGGCATGGACTTCTAGGTCCTCAGCAACGAAAAAGCCCGGTTCCCTTGGGGGCCGGGCTTTTTCGTGCGCCGAACGTGGGGCCCAGGTACGTTCACACACCGAAATTCGTCCACAGGCCCCACCTTCGGCGCATACGTGGCTCAGCGGTGACGGCGAGTATGCCCGCATGCAGCCCTTCCTCGGTAGCCGTGCACTCGCCACCGGCACCGTCACCCGCAGTCAATTGCGCACCCGGTATCGGGCGGTCTTCCGCGACGTCTACATACCCAACGATGTTGAACTCACCGCCTGCGCGAAGGCGCGCGCCGCGTGGCTGTCGACCGGTGCGGTGCTGTGCGGCCAGTCCGCCGCCGCGGCGCTGGGCACGAAGTGCCTGGGCGTGGCCGCACCCGCGGAGGTCGTGCGGGCGGACCGGCGCGGCCAGCCGGGCATCATCGCCCACAGCTACAAGCTGGCCGAGGACGAGGTCCGCACGGTCGCGGGCATGCGGGTGACGAGCGCGGCCCGCACCGCCTTCGACCTGGGCCGCTCGCTGCCCGCGGCTAGGGCGGTGCCGATCCTCGACGGCCTGTTCAACGCGACCGGCATCAAATCGACGGACGCCGTGGCGGTGGCCGATCGGCACCCGGGCGCCCGCGGCGTGCGGCGGCTGCGGGCCGCGCTGGAGCTGGCCGACGGCGGAGCGGAGTCACCGCAGGAGACGCGGGTGCGGCTGCTTCTGGTAAGCGCCGGACTTCCCAAGCCGGAGACCCAGATCGAGTTTCGCGACCTGCGCATCCGGGTCGACATGGGGTGGCGCGAGTGGAAGGTCGCCGTCGAGTACGACGGAGTCCAGCACTGGAACGACCGATATCAGCGATCCTGGGACATCGAGCGGATAGCGCTGCTGGAAGCGGCCGGCTGGTGCGTGATCAGGGTCAGCGCCGAGATGCTGTCTCGGCCGGTCGTGATCGTGGAGCGGGTGAAGGCGAAGCTCATCGAACGTGGGGCCTATGGACGAATGTGAGGCGATTTTTGTGCGTGGGCCCCACGTTCGGCGCGAAACTCACAGCGAGAACACCACGCAGTCGTGCAGGCAACCCCTGGCCGCGCTGGGGGAGTCGGCCTCGCGGTGCAGCAGCGCGCGGGTGGGCACCACGCCCAGCCGGACCGTCTCGTCGGCTCCCTCTGTCACCTCGGCCGTGCCGTCGACGATCAGCGAGTAGCCGCCGGGCTCGCGCGGGGGCCACAGCAGGGTGACGTCGCCGCGCCGGGCCAAATTCTCGCGCGTGTGGCCGCCGATGAGGCCGACGTCGAGGGCGGTCTCCCGCAACCGCGGCTCGACGGTCACGGTGTGGGCGCGATAGTCGTCGCCGACCGTGATCAGGTACGCAAACGGAAAGTCCGGGAGGGCGGCGGCGAGCCGCTCGAAATCCACCTTCTTCTTCGTGCGCATGGTTTCAGGGTAGGCCGCTAATCAGGCAGGACCGGCTCCCCGATGCCGGGGCCG
>NZ_LZJH01000110.1:0-13760 GCF_001666745.1 Mycobacterium sp. E2699
GTGCCACCGATAGCTTTTCGGCGTCGAAGAACGCCGGGGCGGACTTGATCGGCTCGAGTCGCGCGTCGGCGCCGCCGCGCATCAGCCGTGACGGGCTGACGAATCCGCTGGAATCGAGGAAGAATTCGTCACCTTTGTCGTCGGCGGCGACGACGACGGTGTTGGTCGCTTCGGGGATGCCCGCGACCGGCTCGCGCCGCCACTGGCCCGGCGTGGCGATCTCGACGCGGCTGGCCACGTCGGCGAGCGTCACGATCAGCAGCCGGTCCTTCGTCCACGCGTAGTGATTCAGGGCGGTGTGTTCGTCGGGCTCGAAGACGACCGTCAATTCGGCCGTGCCGTCCAGGAATTCGTCGTAACCGGCGGCCAGCAGTGATCCCGCGGCGTAGGTCGCGCTGCCGGTGTACCAATCGGTGCGCAGCTCGATGAGGATCCAGTCGCGATGGATCGACAGGCTCGCGTCGGTGGGCGCGTCGATGCGGATCAGTTCCGGGCCGCGCAACTCGTAGACTTCTTCGTTCCAGAAGTCCAGCGCGCGCCCCAGGAAGGTCCGCTCGAAGCCGGGCGTGCGATCCACCGACGCCGAGACGCGGACGTCGGCGCGGGAGCCCTCGAAGACGGTCTGCGCGTCGGCCAATGGCGTGCCGCGCCGCCAGCGCTTGATCACCCGGGGGTATCCGGACTCGGTGAGGGAGTCGGCGCCGAAGTCGGTGCCCACCAGCACGTTGTCCGGGTCGACCCACGCGATCTGCGACTTGGCCTCCGGCAGTCCGAACCCATCGGCGACGAATTGGCGTGTGGTCATGTCGAATTCGCGCACAACGGACGCGTCCGAGCCGCCACGGGACAGACCGATCAGCGCCCGGGTGTGATCGGGCTCGATGACGCCGGCGCCCGCCCACACCCATTTCTCGTCGTCGGCTCGCCCCAGCTCGTCGACGTCGATCAGCACGTCCCACTCCGGGGAGTCGGTGCGATAACGGTCCAGCGTGGTGCGCCGCCACAGCCCCCGCGGGTTGGCGGCGTCGCGCCAGAAGTTGTACAGGAATTCGCCGCGGCGGACCACGTACGGAATCCGGGCATCGGTGTCGAGCACCTCGAGCGCCTCGGTGCGCATCCGCTCGAACTCCGCGTCGCGGAACTTCGCCAGGGTCGGTTCGTTGCGTGCCCGCACCCACTTGAGTGCGTCTTCGCCGGTGACGTCCTCCAGCCACAGGTATGGGTCGTCGTCCACGCCCACCATTGTGTTCGAGCGCCGTTATGAAGTTGTCACCAGGATCACACCCACACGAGACCTATGTGGTACCCGTATATACAGTTAATCTCTTAACATCCCCTTATGGACCACAGTGCTTCCATAGATGGACGGCAGAGGCTACGGCTGGCGGACTATCTGGACGCCGAGGGCCACATCGCCCTCCCGGACGACGCCACGCTGACCTCCCGCCTGTACCGCAATATCGCCGAGCTCGGCGACGCCGTGTCGTATCGCTATCTGGACTACGGCCACGTCGCCGACGGCGAACCGGTCGAGCTGAGCTGGGCCCGCCTCGGCGTGCGGCTGCGCGCGGTCGGCGCCCGGCTGCAACAGGTCACCGCACCGGGCGACCGGGTGGCGATCCTGGCGCCGCAGGGCACCGACTACGTCGTCGGCTTCTTCGCGGCCATCGCCGCCGGCAACATCGCGGTGCCTCTGTTCGCGCCCGAGCTGCCCGGCCAGGTCGAACGGCTCGACGCGGTGCTGGGCGATGCCGTCCCGTCGGTCGTGCTGACCACAACCGGCGCCGCCGAGACCGTGCAGTCGTTCGTGCGCACATTGCCGCGCCACCGCCGGCCGCGGGTCATCGCCGTGGACGCCGTGCCCGACTCCGTGGGTGCCACCTTCGCCCCGGCGCACCCGGGCATCGACGACATCGCCTACCTGCAGTACACGTCGGGTTCGACCCGCACGCCCGCCGGTGTCGAGATCACCCACCGCGGGGTCATCACGAACGTGGTGCAGATGATCGATTCGGTCGGCCTGGACTGGAATATCCGAAGCATCAGCTGGTTGCCGCTGTTTCACGACATGGGGCTGCTGATGATCATGTTCCCGGCGCTGTGCGGCGGGCAGATCACGTTGATGTCGCCGACGGCGTTCGTGCGGCGGCCCTACCGGTGGATCCGCGAATTGGCCCGGCAGTCCCGCCACGGCCGCACCTTCGCCGCCGCCCCCAACTTCGCCTTCGATCTGGCCGCCGAGCGCGGATTGCCGGGTCCCGGCGAAGAGCTCGACCTGAGCAATGTCGCGGGGCTCATCAACGGGTCCGAACCGGTCAGCATCGCCTCGATCGAAAAGTTCAGCGAGGCCTTCGCGCCCTACGGGCTGCCTGCCACCGCCGTCAAACCGTCCTACGGGATGGCCGAGGCGACGTTGTTCGTCTCGACCATCGGCCCGCAGGCCCGGCCCAGCGTGGTCCATCTGGATCGCGACGAGCTGGGCGCGGGCCGCGCGGTGCCGGTCGTCCCCGGCGCGGCCAACGCCGTCGCGCAGGTGTCATGCGGCCGCGTTGCGCGCAGCCTCTGGGCGGTCATCGTCGACCCGGACACCGAGGCGGAGCTGCCCGACGGCCGGGTCGGGGAGATCTGGCTGCACGGCGACAACGTCGGCCGGGGCTACTGGGGCCGAACCGCGGAGACCGAGCTGGCTTTCCGCAACAAGCTGCAGTCCCGGCTGGAGGCCGGCAGCCACGCCGACGGGTCGGCGGTGGGCGGCACCTGGTTCCGCACCGGTGACCTCGGCCTGTATCTCGACGGGGAGCTCTACATCGTCGGCCGCATCAAGGATTTGGTGATCGTCGACGGCCGCAACCATTACCCGCAGGACATCGAGGCCACCGTGTCCGCGGCGGCGCCGGCGGTGCGGGACGGCCACGTGACCGCGTTCTCGGTGCCCCGCGAGCCCGCCGGCGAGCAGCTGGTGATCGTCGCCGAACGCGCTGCCGGCGCAGGCAAGGCCGACCCGACCGTGACCGTCGAGGCGATCCGCGCCGCCGTCTCGCGCCGGCACGCGCTGCCGGTGGCCGACGTCCGACTGCTTTCTGCCGGCCGAATCCCCCGCACCACCAGCGGAAAGCTCGCGCGCCGCGAGTGCCGGGCCCGCTATCTCGCGGGTGAGTTCTAGCAGCCTGCTGCCCCGCATCGCGCCGCGCTGACGGCGGTACTGTGAACTGTGTCACGGGAGCGAAAAAGGAGGCGGGATAGATGACTGTTTTCGCACGTCCGGGCTCTGCCGGAGCGTTGATGTCCTACGAGTCCCGGTACGGGAACTTCATCGGGGGCGAGTGGGTGGCGCCGGTGGGCGGCCGCTATTTCGAGAACCCGACGCCGGTGACGGGCCAAACGTTCTGCGAGGTGGCCCGCTCCGACGAGGGCGACATCGATAAGGCGCTCGACGCCGCACACGCCGCGGCCCCGGCGTGGGGCAAGACCGCGCCGGCCGAGCGGGCGGCGATCCTGAACAAGATCGCCGACCGCATCGACGAGAACCAGGCCGCGCTGGCCGTGGCCGAGGTGTGGGACAACGGCAAGCCGGTCCGCGAGGCGCTGGCCGCCGACATCCCGCTGGCGGCCGACCACTTCCGGTATTTCGCCGCGGCGATCCGCGCCCAGGAGGGTTCGCTGTCGCAGATCGACTCCGACACCGTCGCGTATCACTTCCACGAGCCGCTGGGGGTGGTCGGGCAGATCATCCCGTGGAACTTCCCCATCCTGATGGCCGCCTGGAAGATGGCGCCGGCGCTGGCGGCCGGCAACGCGGTGGTGCTCAAGCCCGCCGAGCAGACGCCGGCGTCGGTGCTCTACCTGATGTCGCTGATCGGCGACCTGCTGCCGGCGGGGGTGCTCAACGTCGTCAACGGGTTCGGCGCCGAGGCGGGCAAGCCGCTGGCGTCGAGCGACCGGATCGCCAAGGTCGCCTTCACCGGGGAAACCACCACCGGGCGGCTGATCATGCAGTACGCCTCGCAGAACCTGATCCCGGTGACCCTGGAGCTCGGCGGCAAGAGCCCCAACATCTTCTTCTCCGACGTGATGGCCCGGGGCGACGACTTCCAGGACAAGGCGCTGGAGGGCTTCACCATGTTCGCCCTCAACCAGGGGGAGGTGTGCACCTGCCCGTCGCGCAGCCTGATCCAGGCCGACATCTACGACGAGTTCCTGGAGCTCGCCGCGATCCGGACCAAGGCGGTGCGGCAGGGCGACCCGCTGGACAGCCAGACGATGCTGGGCTCGCAGGCCTCCAACGATCAGCTGGAAAAGATCCTGTCCTACATCGAGATCGGCAAGGGCGAGGGCGCCAAGATCATCACCGGTGGGGAGCGCGCCGAACTGGGCGGTGACCTGTCGGGCGGCTACTACATGCAGCCGACCATCTTCGGTGGCAACAACAGCATGCGGATCTTCCAGGAGGAGATCTTTGGGCCGGTGGTGGCCGTCACGTCGTTCTCCGACTACGACGACGCGATCTCGATCGCCAACGACACCCTCTACGGGCTGGGCGCGGGCGTGTGGAGCCGCGACGGCAACACCGCCTACCGGGCCGGACGCGACATCCAGGCCGGCCGGGTGTGGGTCAACTGCTACCACGTCTACCCCGCGCACGCGGCGTTCGGCGGCTACAAGCAGTCCGGCATCGGCCGCGAGAACCACAAGATGATGCTCAACCACTACCAACAGACGAAGAACCTGCTGGTGTCCTACTCCAACAAAGCGCAAGGGTTCTTCTGATGGTCTCGGGCGCCGTCATCACCCCCGCCGCCGCCGACCTGTTGGCGCGGCTGCAGGAGCGGCACGGTCCCCTGATGTTCCATCAGTCCGGCGGCTGCTGCGACGGCTCGTCGCCGATGTGCTACCCGAGCGGCGACTTCCTGGTCGGCGACCGCGACGTGCTGCTCGGCGTGCTCGACGTGGGTGACGGGGTGCCGGTGTGGATTTCCGGCCCGCAATACGCGGTGTGGAAGCGCACGCAGTTGGTCATCGACGTGGTGCCGGGCCGCGGCGGCGGGTTCAGCCTGGAGGCGCCCGAGGGCGTGCGCTTCCTCAGCCGCGGCCGCGCCTTCACCGACGCGGAGAAGGCCGAGCTGGCGGCCGCGCCCGTCGTCACCGGGGCCGCCTACCAACGCGGCGACCGCCCGTCCGAGCGCGGCCGGGTGGTGGCCGTGGGCAAGTAACCTCGTCAGCGTGATCCCGCTTCCGCGTCCCTGGTTGCTGGCCGGCGCCATGCTGATCGGTTGCGCCGCAGGCATGTTGGCCGCGGTCGCGCTGACCGGCATGGTTCATGCCGGGGCGCGCCCCGGCGTCGCCGTCGCGCTGGTGGTCGGGATCCCCGGCGTGGTCGGGCTGCTGACGGTCCTGTTCTCGGGGCGTCGGTGGGTGACGATGGTGGGCGCGTTCATCCTGTCGCTCGGCCCGGGCTGGTTCGGCGCGCTGGTCGCCCTGCAGGTGGCCTCCGGTGGCTGACGACGACGACCGGGCGTCGAGCCCGGGGACCGAGGCGTTCGTGCCGGCCTTCGACGACGACGAGGACACCGGCACCCAGTCCTTCGTCCCGGACTTCGACGACGACACCGGCTCGCAGCCGATTCCGGGGGCCGCGGCGGAGGAGAAGGCGGCGGAGCGTGCGCCCGAGCCGCCCGCGGCTGCGCCGGGGGGCGAGCCCGGCGGTTTGCCGGTGCAGCCCATCGCCGTTCCCGGTCGCTACCTGTACCTGAAGTGGTGGCAGCTGGTGCTGGTGCTGCTCGGCGTGTGGGCGGTGTCGGGTCCGGTGGGTCTCGGCTTGTTCTACTGGTGGCACCACTCGGCCAACAAGACCGCCGCGGCGTTCACGGTTCTGGTGTACGTCGTGGCCTGCGGTGTGGGCGGCGTGCTGCTGGCGATGGCGGAGGGCAGGGCGCTGCTCTCGGCGCTGTCACTCGCGGTGATGTCGGGGCCGTTCGCATCCGTCGCCGCCGCGGCACCCCTGTACGGCTACTACTTCTGCGAGCGGGCGGGTCACTGCCTGGCCGGCGTCATCCCGTACTAGGCCGCGATGTCCCCCCGGGTTCGCGGGGGTGGGGTCATGGACGAACGCGAGGCCCCACACTCGACGTCCCAGATGCAGGGGCGCCCCACTAGGGTGGGGGCCGTGACTTCCCACTATGACGTCGTCGTCCTCGGGGCCGGCCCCGGGGGATATGTCGCGGCCATCCGCGCCGCGCAGCTCGGCCTGAACACCGCAGTCGTCGAGTCCAAGTACTGGGGCGGGGTCTGCCTCAACGTCGGCTGCATTCCGTCCAAGGCGTTGCTGCGCAACGCCGAGCTCGTGCACATCTTCACCAAGGAGGCCAAGACCTTCGGCATGAGCGGCGAGGCGACCTTCGATTACGGCATCGCCTTCGACCGCAGCCGCAAGGTGGCCGAGGGCCGCGTCGCCGGCGTGCACTTCCTGATGAAAAAGAACAAGATCACCGAGATCCACGGGTACGGCCGGTTCACCGATCCCCACACGCTGTCGGTCGATCTCAACGACGGCGGGACCGAAACGGTCACGTTCGACAACGTCATCATCGCCACCGGCAGCAGCACCCGGCTGGTGCCGGGCACCTCGTTGTCGGCCAACGTGGTCACCTACGAGGAACAGATCCTGTCGCGAGAGCTGCCGGAGTCGATCATCATCGCGGGGGCCGGGGCCATCGGCATGGAGTTCGGCTACGTGCTGCACAACTACGGCGTCGACGTGACCATCGTGGAGTTCCTGCCGCGTGCGCTGCCCAACGAGGACGCCGAGGTGTCCAAGGAGATCGAGAAGCAGTTCAAGAAGCTGGGCATCAAGATCCTCACCGCCACCAAGGTCGAGTCCATCAACGACGACGGCTCGGCGGTCACGGTGACCGTCAGCAAGGACGGCAACGCGCAGGAGCTCAAGGCCGCAAAGGTGTTGCAGGCCATCGGGTTTGCGCCCAACGTCGAGGGTTACGGGCTGGAGGCGGCCGGGGTCGCGCTGACCGAGCGCAAGGCGATCGGCATCACCGACTACATGCGCACCAACGTCGACCACATCTATGCCATCGGCGACGTCACCGGCCGGCTGATGCTGGCCCACGTCGCCGAAGCCATGGGCGTGGTGGCGGCCGAAACCATCGCCGGCGCAGAAACATTGGCTCTGGGCGACTACCGCATGCTGCCGCGCGCGACGTTCTGCCAGCCGCAGGTCGCCAGCTTCGGGCTGACCGAGGAGCAGGCCCGCGACGAAGGCTACGACGTGGTGGTGGCCAAGTTCCCGTTCACCGCCAACGGCAAAGCCCATGGCCTGGGCGACCCCAGCGGTTTCGTCAAGCTGGTCGCCGACGGCAAGTACGGCGAGCTGCTGGGCGGGCACCTGATCGGCCACGACGTGTCCGAGCTGCTGCCCGAGCTGACGCTGGCCCAGAAGTGGGACCTGACCGCCACCGAGTTGGCCCGCAACGTGCACACCCACCCGACCATGTCGGAGGCGCTGCAGGAATGCTTCCACGGCCTGACCGGCCACATGATCAACTTCTAAGAATCGATGAATTCCGAAGAGACGCGTGACACCGTGATCGGCGTGATCGCCGGCGTCGCCACCGGTTACGTGCTGTGGCTGGTGGCCTTTTCGATCGCCGACGACAACGCGGCGGTGGGCCGGTGGGCGCCGACGGTGTTGCTGCTGTCGCTCGCGCTGGCGGTCTGCGCCACCCTGTGGGCGTCGCTGCAGCGCCGGCGCAAGAGGTACGCGTGGTCGGCGTTCGGCTTCGGATTGCCGCTGCTGCCGGTGGTGCTGACGCTGGCCGTGCTGGCCGACGTCTACTTCTAGACGGGCCGGTCCAGGGGGATGGCCAGCGCCGACATCGTCGCGGCCAGGCCGTCGTATTGGCTTGCCAGCAGGCAGAATTCGATGAGCTGACGCCGATCCAGGTGCGTCGCCAGCTGCCGCCAGGTGTCGTCGGTGACCGTGCGTTGCTCGAGGAACTCATCGGTGGCCGCCAGCAGCGCCTGCTGCCGTTGCGTCAGGCGCCCCTCGACCCGGTCCAGCGTCTCGGGCCATGCGAAGATGGCGGCCTGCAGGTCGTCGTCGAGCCCCTGATGTCGGGCCATTCCGCGATGGTGTTGCAACTCGTATTCGCAACTGCGCACGTGCGCGACCCGCAGGATGACCAACTCGGTGTCGATCGCCGGCAGCCGCCCGCGCAGCAGCCGCCCGCTGTACATCGACCAGGTCCAGAACAGCATCCGCCGCTGCCCCAGCGTGGTGAACAGGTGCATCTCCGGTACGCCCATCCGGCGCGCGGCCGCCTTCGCCATCACCCAGTTGATCGGCCCCAGTTCGCGGAACCGGCCCGACGGGATGCGGCCGTCGGTGCTCACGGTTGCTTCACCAGGTAGGGGGACACGGTGCTGCGGTGCTCGTCGAGATCGAGGGCGCGGCCCAGGGCCGGGAAGGCCCGTTGCGGGCAGTTGTCGCGTTCGCAGACGCGGCAGCCGGCGCCGATCGGTGTGGCGATATCGCCGGACAAGTCCAGTCCCTCCGAGTAGACGAGCCGATGAGCGTGGCGGAGCTCGCAGCCCAGCCCGATCGCGAAGGTCTTACCCGGCTGACCATACCGCGCGGCGCGGCGTTCCACGGTGCGGGCCACCCACATGTAGTTGCGGCCGTCGGGCATCTGCGCGATCTGCACCAGGATTTTGCCCGGGTTGGCGAACGTCTCGTAGACGTTCCACAACGGGCACGTCCCGCCGCTCGACGAGAAGTGAAAACCCGTGGCGGACTGGCGTTTTGACATGTTGCCTGCGCGGTCCACCCGGACGAACGAGAACGGCACCCCCCGCATCGTCGGGCGCTGCAGCGTCGAAAGCCGGTGCGCGATGGTCTCGTAACTGACCGCGTAGAAGGACGACAGCCGCTCGACGTCGTAGCGGAAATTCTCGGCGACGTCGTGGAACTGGCGGTAGGGCAGCACCGCGGCCGCCGCGAAGTAATTGGCCAGGCCCAGCCGGGCCAGCGTGTGCGACTCCTCGCTGGTGAACTTGCCCTCGGCGACCAGCTCGTCGATCAGCTCGCCGAACTCCAGGTACGCCAGTTCGGCCGCCAGCTTGAACACCTGCTGACCCGACGAGAGGTGATTGCTGATCTCCAGCGTCTTGGTGTCGGGGTCGAAGCGGTGCAGCACGGTGTCCCCGAGGTCGATGCGCCGGGTGATGTGCACCCCGTGCACCTCGGTGAGCCGGCGGGTCAGCTCGCGGGCCAGATCACCGTGGTGAAGGCGCATCTTGATGGTGAGGTCCTCGGCGGCGGTGTCCAGCTCGTGCAGGTAGTTCTGGCGTTGGTAGAAGTAGTCGCGCACCTCCTCGTGGGGCATGGTGATCGACCCGCTGCCGCTGCCGTCGGAGTACCGCTCCTCGGTGGCGGCGGCCAGCTGCGCGGTGGTGATCCGGTACCGCCGGTGCAGGTTGACCACGGCGCGGGCCAGGACCGGATGGGCGCTGACCATCTCGGCCACCTCGGTCGGCTCGACGTCGATGTCGAGGTCGCGGTCCATCGTGACCTCGCGCAGCTCGGCGACCAGCCGGGTGTCGTCCTGGGGGGCGAAGAAGGTCGCGTCCACCCCGAACACCTCGGTGATCCGGAGCAGCACGGCCACCGTCAGGGGCCGGACGTCGTGCTCGATCTGGTTGAGGTAGCTCGGCGAGATCTCCAGCATCTGGGCCAGCGCGGCCTGAGAAAACCCGCGCTCGTTGCGGAGCTGGCGAACGCGGGAGCCGACGAAGGTTTTGGCCACCCAAGCAGCCTACCGGGCGCTGCGAAGGCACGGTTCGCAGAGTTGGCAGGCCCGCGCGGTCGGTTCGGGATTGGCGATTCCGCGGGGCGATTTGGCATCATTCGCAGCGGGGGCCGGGGTTAACCTGGGATACCGACGCGGAGGAACGGGGAGACTGAGCCGTGAGCCTGGACAAAACAATGATGCCGGTGCCCGACGGTCATCCCGACGTATTCGATCGCGAATGGCCGCTTCGGGTCGGTGACATCGACCGCACCGGTCGGCTGCGCCTGGACGCCGCGTGCCGGCACATCCAGGACATCGGTCAGGACCAGCTGCGCGAGATGGGCTTCGAGGAGACCCATCCGCTGTGGATCGTCCGGCGCACCATGGTCGACCTGATCCACCCGATCGAGTTCCAGGACCTGCTGCGCTGCCGGCGCTGGTGTTCGGGCACCTCGAACCGGTGGTGTGAGATGCGGGTGCGCATCGACGGGCGCAAGGGCGGCCTGGTCGAGTCCGAGGCGTTCTGGATCAACATCAACCGGGAGACGCAGATGCCCGCGCGCATCGCCGACGACTTCCTGGCGGGTCTGCACAAGACGACCGACATCCAGCGGCTGCGCTGGAAGGGGTATCTGAAGCCCGGCAGCCGCGACGATGCGACCGAGATCCACGAGTTCCCTGTCCGGGTGACCGACATCGACCTGTTCGATCACATGAACAACTCGGTGTACTGGAGCGTGGTCGAGGATTATCTGGCGTCGCACCCCGAGCTGTTGCAGGGGCCGCTGCGCGTCACGATCGAGCACGAGGCGGCGGTGGCGCTGGGCGACAAGCTGGAAATCATCTCGCACGTCCACCCGGCCGGCTCGACGGATCAATTCGGCCCCAACCTGGCCGATCGGCCTGTTACAACGCTCACATATGCCGTCGGCGACGAGGCGAAAGCCGTCGCCGCGCTGTTCGCGATCTAACAGGACGGGCGTCCTGTGAAAATCCGACCTGACCTGCGTAGATACCGTTACTGACGGGTAGCTTCTGAAACGGTTCAGTTAGTGTTCACCTTCGCAAGGTTCGCAACATCGCCTCGAGTTGTTGCCGAAATTCGCAAATGAAACGGGTGGACCTGCGGTAGCACGCTGTGCCATCTTCGAGTTAGCACGCCAGTGAAGTTGAGCCCTCAGCTGCCGCCGGAAGGCGGCTGGCGTCGTAATTCAGCAAAGAACCGTTAAGGAGTAAGACCAATGTCTGTCGTTGGCACCCCGAAGAGCGCCGAGCAGCTTCAGCAGGACTGGGACACCAACCCGCGGTGGAAGGGCGTCACCCGCACCTACACCGCCGAGGACGTCGTCGCGCTGCAGGGCTCCGTCGTCGAGGAGCACACCCTGGCCCGCCGCGGCGCGGAGGTGCTGTGGGAGGAGCTGCACGACCTGGAGTGGGTCAATGCGCTCGGCGCGCTGACCGGCAACCAGGCCGTCCAGCAGGTGCGCGCCGGCCTGAAGGCCATCTACCTGTCGGGCTGGCAGGTCGCCGGTGACGCCAACCTGTCCGGCCACACCTACCCCGACCAGAGCCTGTACCCGGCCAACTCGGTGCCGCAGGTGGTCCGCCGGATCAACAACGCGCTGCAGCGCGCCGACCAGATCGCCAAGGTCGAGGGCGACAAGTCGGTGGAGAACTGGCTGGCGCCGATCGTCGCGGACGGCGAGGCCGGCTTCGGCGGCGCGCTCAACGTGTTCGAGTTGCAGAAGGCCCTCATCGCCGCCGGTGTCGCCGGTTCGCACTGGGAGGACCAGCTGGCGTCGGAGAAGAAGTGCGGCCACCTCGGTGGCAAGGTGCTGATTCCCACCCAGCAGCACATCCGCACCCTGACGTCGGCGCGGCTGGCCGCCGACGTGTGCGGCGTGCCGACCGTCGTGATCGCCCGCACGGACGCCGAGGCGGCCACGCTGATCACGTCCGACGTCGACGAGCGCGACCAGCCGTTCATCACCGGCGAGCGCACCAAGGAGGGCTTCTACCGCACCAAGAACGGCATCGAGCCCTGCATCGCGCGGGCCAAGGCGTACGCCCCGTTCGCAGACCTGATCTGGATGGAGACCGGCACGCCGGACCTGGAGGTCGCGCGCAAGTTCTCCGAGGCGGTCAAGGACGCGTACCCCGACCAGATGCTGGCGTACAACTGCTCGCCGTCGTTCAACTGGCGCAAGCACCTGGACGACGGCACCATCGCGAAGTTCCAGAAGGAGCTCGCCGCGATGGGATTCAAGTTCCAGTTCATCACGCTGGCCGGCTTCCACGCGCTGAACTACTCGATGTTCGACCTGGCCTACGGCTACGCCCGCAACCAGATGAGCGCCTACGTCGAGTTGCAGGAACGCGAGTTCGCCGCCGAGGAGCGTGGCTACACCGCCACCAAGCACCAGCGCGAGGTCGGTGCCGGTTACTTCGACCGGATCGCCACCACGGTCGACCCCAACTCGTCGACCACGGCGCTGACGGGTTCGACCGAAGAGGGCCAGTTCCACTGAGGACGAGCGGGCTTGCCCGCGAGGACGAAGTGGAACCGACATCGGGAGCCACTGCCACTGAGGACGAGCCTTCGCCGAACGTGAAGCCATGGCGGAGAATCCGCCGATTCTCCGCCCTCAGTTCACGTTCGACGGGCTGAAGTAGCATAGGCCCCGCCCGGGGCTACCTGGGCGGGGCCTATTGCGGTGCACCACAACACGACTGGAGACGACAACAAGTGAGCGACGCAGCGATCCAGCGGGTGGGAGTCGTCGGGGCCGGGCAGATGGGATCCGGCATCGCCGAGGTCGCCGTCCGCGCGGGTGTCGACGTGACCGTGTTCGAGACCACCGAGCCGCTGATCACGGCCGGCCGCAACCGCATCGTGAAGTCGCTGGAGCGCGGCGTCAGCGCCGGCAAGGTGACCGAGCGGGAGCGCGATCGCGCGCTGAGCAAGCTCACCTTCACCACCGACCTGAAGGACCTGGCCGACCGGCAACTGGTGATCGAGGCCATCGTCGAGGACGAGGCCGTCAAGGCGCAGGTGTTCGCCGACCTGGACCGGGTGGTCACCGATCCCGACGCGGTGCTGGCGTCCAACACGTCGAGCATCCCGATCATGAAGATCGCCGCGGCCACCAAGAACCCCCAGCGCGTGCTGGGACTGCACTTCTTCAACCCCGTCCCGGTGCTGCCGCTGGTCGAGCTGGTCTGCACGCTGGTCACCGACGAAGCCGCCGCCGCCCGCACCGAGCAGTTCGCCGGGGCGGTGCTGGGCAAGCAGGTGGTGCGCTGCTCCGACCGGTCCGGCTTCGTGGTCAACGCGTTGCTGGTGCCCTACCTGCTCTCGGCGATCCGGATGGTGGAGGCCGGCTTTGCCAGCGTCGAGGACGTGGACAAGGCAGTCGTCGCCGGGCTGTCGCACCCGATGGGCCCGCTGCGGCTGTCCGACCTCGTCGGTCTGGACACCCTCAAACTGATCGCGGACAAAATGTTCGAGGAATTCAAAGAACCGCAATACGGTCCGCCGCCGTTGCTGCTGCGCATGGTCGAGGCGGGCCGGCTGGGCAAAAAATCGGGCCGGGGTTTTTACGCCTACTAAAACGATGCGGCCGGGGTAGCAGCCGTTGGACAAGTCCGATATTATCCTCGCGTTCAACAATCGAGAGGGTATCGGGAATCCATGGCCGCGTTGAAACCGTATTACGAAGAGTCGCAATCGATCTACGACGTTTCAGACGAATTCTTCGCACTATTCCTCGATCCGACGATGGGGTACACCTGCGCCTACTTCGAGCGTGACGACATGACGCTCGAGGAGGCGCAGAACGCCAAATTCGACCTGGCGCTCGGCAAGCTGAACCTCGAGCCGGGGATGACGCTGCTGGACATCGGGTGTGGCTGGGGCGCCACCATGAGGCGCGCCATCGAGAAGTTCGACGTGAACGTCAT
>NZ_LZJH01000111.1:0-23605 GCF_001666745.1 Mycobacterium sp. E2699
GGTCGGGCCGCCCGGGACGCTGCCGCCCCCGCCGCCCGGTCCGCCGCCACCGGTCGGACCACCCGGGACGCCGCCGCCCCCGCCGCCGGTGCCACCGCCACCGCCCGGGCCGCCCGGGGCGCCGCCGCCTCCGCCGGGCGCCGTGGAGGGTGCGGGCGCCACGCTGGATGTGGTCGTGGTGGTCGATGGTGTGGTGGTGCTACTCGGGCCCTTGTTACCGCCGCCGCCGCACCCGACCGCCAACACGAGCATGGCCGCACCGCCGAAAAGCGCGACGGCATTCCTGGCTCCAGATCTCATCTGCTTCCCCACTCTCCACTCGCGCCACCCTTACGACGGTCCACTTCTCCGTACCCCGGCGCGCGCCGCCGCAAACGGCGCGCGACGCCGCCTTCGAAAATCGCCGGCTGCCTGCGGAACGGCGCGGAATATCCCTGGAAATGCCCTGGAAATGCCCGAAGCCGCCGGATCGCGGGCGATCCAGCGGCCGGGTGCGCAGGGGCGGGTGGGCCCTAATCTTCCTTGGTGATCAGCTTGCGGAGCGCCACGCGGTCGGGCGTCAGCAACTCGGCGATGCGCGGCTGGTTCACCTCCGCGACGATGATCTCGCCGACCTCCTGGTTGACCTCGCTGAAGATGCCGTGGGACTTCATCTTCGAGGTCTGATACAGGTTGTCCTCGGTCGGCGTGACGTAGTAGACCGCGTCGGCCTTGAAGCGGTGCACGAGCCACAGGTGGATCAGCGTCATCAGCCGCTTCTGCCGCAGCTTCTCGGCGAAGGTGTTCTGGTCGCGGACCGTGAGGATGCTGCGGCCGTGGCGATCCTTGATCGGGTCGAAGACGACGTTGGCCAGCTGCTCATCCCCGTTGCCGTAGATGCCCAGCACCAGCACGTCCGACCCGGCGCGCCGGGGCCGCAACTGCACGCGCAGCTTCTCGCCGAGTTGGTAGTGCTCGCTCCACAGCGCCAGCCATTCCTCGAGCAGCTTTTTCGGCACCTCGGTCTGCACGAGGTGCTGATGCTGGGTCGAGCCCTTGCCCATGGCCTTCGTGGTGGCCGTGCGGCCCGACGAAGCGGTCAGCGCCGCGTCGCTGCGGGGGCCGCCCACCAGGGTTTGCGGTGTGCGATAAGGCGATTCGACGAGCCGCATCTTGCGCTGCAGGCGCGCCAGCGCCAGCATGCCGTCCTGCCGCAGCGCGGTGGCGAACTCCTCGGCGGCGACGCCGTCGATCTGGTGTCCGCCGTAGGTGATGAAGTTGAAGACGAAGCCCATCTTGCCGAGCTCTTCGGGGAAGCGCTTCATCTCCTCGTCGGTCATGCCGGTGGTGTCCCAGTTGAACGACGGCGAGAGGTTGTAGGCCAGCATCTGCTCGGGGAACTCGGCGTGGATGGCCTCGGCGAACTGCCGGGCGTCGGCGAGGTCCGCGGTCTTGGTCTCCATCCAGAGGATGTCGGCGAACGGCGCTGCCGCCAGCGACTTGGCGATCGCATAGGGGATGCCGCCGCGGATCTGGTAATAGCCTTCCGGCGTCTTGGCCAGCTCGCAGTCCCAACCGGGATTGACACCCAATTCCTTGGCCTTCTCCCGGGCGGCGTAGAGCGACGCCCGCTGGGCGAACCGCCGCCATTCCTCGGGGGTCATGTCGACAGGCTCGCCCTCGCTCTCGCCGAAGGCCAGCACCTCCGCGACGGCCTCGCCGTAGGTCATCAGCCCGGCGTCGTCCTCCCAGGCGGCCACGAACCGCGACTCGACCTGGTCGAACAGGTCGTCGATCGAGTCCTTGCCGTTCTCCCGCCACGTGTTGACCGCGTCGGAGACCAGGCCCAGAATTCCTTGCCGCTCGAGCCACGCGTTGGCGAAGGCGTACTCGCCGTCGGCGAGCGCATACAGGAGGTGGCCGTTCAGCTCCTTGACGCCCAACTCGTAGAAGCGCCGCATCAGCGCCAGGAAGCAGCTCTTGTACGACGGGATGTTCAGGTTGGTGGCGCCGAGCAGGAACGGCTGGTCGCGCTCGTCGGCGCGGCTGTCGATCAGGTTGGCCGCCTCGGCGTCGGTGCGGGCGACGATGATGCCGGGGACCCGCATGACGTCGAGCTGGAAGCGCGCCGCGTTGAGGCGCTTGATCTGCTCGTCCGACGGCACCAGAACCTTGCCGCCCTGATGGCCGCACTTCTTGGTGCCCGGACGCTGGTCCTCGATGTGATAGCCCGGCACCCCGACCTCGACGAAGCGGCGGATCAGGTTGCGCACGTGCGGATCACCGCCGTGGCCCGTGTCGGCGTCGGCGATGATGAACGGGCGGAAGTCGTAGGCCGGCGTGGTGGCCCGCTTCTGTTCGCTCATCTGCAGCCGCTGGTACTGCTGATTGCGATCGGCCGTGAGCAGGGCGCGCACCAGCACCGCCGCATCGTCGGGCACCTGGCTCAACGGGTAGCTGGCCAGGTCGGGGCCGGGGTCCTCGGTCGTGGAGCCCTTCGCCGAGGTCGCCCAACCGCCGAGGTAGATGCCCTCGATGCCCATCCGCTTCATGCTCACCGCTTGACCGGGCGAATAGGGGCCGAACGTGGTGATGCTCTTCTTCGCCGCGAAGAGTTCGCGCAGCCGGTCATAGAAGGCCGCCGCGGCTTCGCGGGCCACGGTGTAGTCGGTGGGAATGGTGCCGCGTTGCTCCGCGACCTGGCGCGCCGTGTACAGGCGGGTGATCCCGGCGAATCGCGAACCATCGAAGTATCGCTGCGTAGCCTCGACGTCCTGCTCGAACGGCGTCCGGATCGCTGTGTCCGTTTCGATGATGGCCATGGGGTTACGCTCCTCTTCAGCAGGATTCCGCTGCAGGGAGTTTATCCCCGCAGGCGGCGGTCGAATCAGGGGTCAATGGTCCCGAGTCGAAACTGTTGCCGCGCCGTACCCCGCCGCTCTGGGTCCGGCCGTGTGCGCCGTCCCGTCGGCAAAAGGCGTGGTGGCGTTGGCGATCGAGCCACCGGTGTCGGCGAATCGAGGGGGTTTCGATCCCGCTACGCCCGCTTCGAGTCAGCGTCACCGACCCTGACGCCCTCGCCGCGGGCTGCCGCCGGCGCGCAACCAGTCCCGCTGCCGGCGGACGAATCCCGCGTCGACGGCGCTCCCGTGCCCGGGAACGTAGACGGCGTGCTCTCCGCCCATGGCCAGCATCCGATCCAGCGTGGCCGGCCAGGCCGCCACATCGGAGTCGGCGTCGACGGCCGGGTCCCCGGATTCCTCGACCAGGTCACCGGTGAACACCACGACCGGACCGTCGCCGTCGTCGGTCTCGTTCGCGACGACCACCAGATCCGACGCGGTGTGGCCGCGGCCCGGATGGGCCACCCGCACCGTGCGGCCCCCGAGGTCGACGACGGCGTCGTGGACGCGGTGCCGCGGGGGGCGCAGGGCCGCGATCGCCCGGTCGATCTCGGCCGGGTCCGCGCCGTAGCTCAGCGCGTCGGCGCGAAGCTCGTCGGTCGCCGACGACAGGCAGTCGACCACCTCGGGCGCGCAGTACACGTCGGCGTCACCGAACGCCGAGGACCCCAAGACATGGTCAAAGTGCTTGTGCGTCAACACAACATGCGTCACCGGGCGTCCCGCGATCCGGCGGGCGTCGGCGGCGATGGCGGCCGCTTCGACGAGGGTGGTGCCGGTGTCGACGAGCAACGCCCCGGCACGCCCGCACACCAGCCCGATCGTGACGTCGCAGAACGGCAGGCGGCAGCGATGCACGCCGGCGGCTAACCGCTCCCAAGCGAAGTGCACAACCAGGACGGTAGCCGCGCCGGCAACGCGGCGCCGCGACGTGTGGGGAAGAATTCGGGCCTGAGCGGTCGAGGAGGAACACGATGCGCGCAGTCGTCATCACCAAGCACGGCGACCCGTCGGTGTTGCAGGTCCAGCAGCGCCCCGACCCGTTGCCGCCGGGCCCCGGCCAGCTGCGGGTCGCGGTGCGGGCCGCCGGGGTGAACTTCGCCGACCACCTCGCCCGCGTCGGCATGTACCCCGACGCGCCGAAGCTTCCGGCAGTGGTCGGCTACGAGGTCGCCGGGACCGTCGAGGCCGTCGGCGACGGCGTCGACGCCGGCCGGCTGGGCGAGCGGGTGCTGGCGGGCACGCGATTCGGTGGGTACGCCGAGATCGTCAACGTCGCGGCGAGCGATTCGGTGCGGCTGCCCGATTCGTTGAGCTTCGAGCAGGGCGCGGCCATTCCCGTCAACTACGCGACGGCCTGGGCCGCGCTGCACGGCTACGGGTCGCTGCGCGCCGGCGAGCGCGTGCTGGTGCACGCCGCCGCCGGCGGCGTCGGCATCGCCGCGGTCCAATTTGCCAAGGCGGCGGGCGCCGAGGTGCACGGCACCGCCTCGCCCGGCAAGCATCCGAGGCTGGCCGAGCTGGGCGTGGACCGGGCGATCGACTACCGCCGCGACGGCTGGTGGCACGGCCTGGCCCCGTATGACCTGGTGCTCGACGCGCTGGGCGGCACGTCGCTGCGCCGCTCCTACGCCCTGCTGCGCCCCGGCGGACGGCTTGTGGGATACGGGGTTTCGGCGCTGCAGCACGGCGAGAAGCGCTCGCTGCGCACGGCGGCGCCGCAGGCGCTCGCGATGCTGCGCGGGTTCAACCTGCTCGACCAGCTCTCGGAGTCGAAGGCCGTGATCGGCCTCAACATGCTGCGGCTGTGGGACGACCGCGGCACGCTCGAGCCCTGGATCACCCCCCTGGCCAAGGCGCTGTACGACGGCACCATCGCCCCCGTCGTGCACGCGGCGGTGCCGTTCGCCGAGGCGCCCGAGGCCCACCGCATCCTGGCGGCCCGGGAGAACGTCGGCAAGGTCGTCCTGGTCCCCTGAGTCTCCTGCGTTTTCAGCACCGCGACAGTGGTTATCTATCAGCCATGGCTATCACCGACACGCGCGAAGTCGTCATCGACGCGTCGCGCGACGAAATCATGGACGTGCTGTTCGACCTGGAGTCGTTGACCGAATGGTCCTCGGCCCACAAGAAGGTGGAAATCCTGGAGCGCGATGACGACGGCCATCCGAGCAAATCGCGGCAGACGGTGAAGATCGTCGGGGTCACCGACGAGCAGGTGCTCGACTACTCCGTTCACGACGACGGAGTGGGCTGGACGCTGGAGAGCTCCAAACAGCAACGCGCGCAGGAGGGCCGCTACACGCTGACGCCCGAAGGCGATTCCACCCGCGTCCGTTTCGAGCTGACCGTGGATCTCACCGTGCCCGTCCCGGGTTTCCTGGTCAAAAAGGGGGCGAAGGGGCTGATGGAAACGGCAACCGAGGGCCTGCGCAAGCGGGTGCTCGAAGTCAAGGCGGGCAAGTAGCTTCCGGAGCCACGCTCCCGGAGCGACACTGTCGTGTATGAAATCGACGCCCTGCATGGAATCGACAGTGCCGAGCACCCCGCACCGCATCGCAGCGATCGCGATCGGGCTGGCCGTCCTGCTGGCGCTGCCCGCCTGCGGCGATCCCGGCGGCAGCCGCACGGCTCCGCCGACGCCCAAGGTGACGACGCTCGGCCGGACCGTCGCTCAAGCGCCCGCCGACGGGCCGTTGGTGATCAGCAGCCCGGCGTTCGGCGACGGTGCGCCGATTCCGGTGCAATACACGTGCAAGGGGGCCAACGTGGCGCCGCCGTTGACGTGGTCGGCGCCGTTGGGGGCGGCGCTCGTGGTCGACGATCCCGACGCCCCGCGCGGGCCCTACGTGCACTGGCTGGTGGTCGGAATCCCTCCCGGCCCCGGCAGCACCGGGGACGGTCAGACCCCCGCCGGCGCGAGCAGCCTGCCGAACTCGGCCGGCCAGGCCGGCTACAGCGGGCCGTGCCCGCCCGCGGGCACAGGGGTGCACCACTACCGGTTCACCCTCTACGAGCTCCCGGCCACCTACCAGCTCCCCCCGGGACTCGCCGGGCCGCAAGCGGCGCAGGCGCTAGCGCAGGCGGCTTCGGGACGCGCGCAGTTCACCGGCACGTTCGGGTCCTGATGCCTTCGGCGCAGCCGACGTTCGACGTCGCGGAGGCAATCCAATTCGGCCAGCTCGTCAACGCCACCTATGCCACGTCGCCGGGCGATCTGACGAACAAGGCCGGCCAGCCCCTGAGCGCCGGCGGCGTCGACTACACGGTGGTCACGACGATCTACGCCAACGACCTGGCGACAGACATGAACCCGGGGCGGGCCGACGACGACGTGTCCATCGGGCTGATCTGCCAGGACGGCAAGACCGGCGACGTGGCGATCGCGATCCGCGGCACCGAGGGAATGCTGGAGTGGATGCACGACGCCGAATTTCTCCAGGTGCCGTGCCCGTTCCTGGCCGGCGCCGGCCATACCGAAGACGGCTTCACCGACATGTACGAATCGCTGCGGACCGCCGCCGCGCCCGATGCGCCGGCGGTGGTCAAGGCATTCGCGGGGCTTCCGTTCCCGCGGCCGGTCGGCTCGGTGACGGTCGGCGGGCACAGCCTCGGCGGCGCGCTCGCGACGCTGCTGGCCCTCGACATGGCGGCGAACACCACCTACACCGACCCGGCCGTGTACACCTACGGCAGCCCGCGCACCGGGGATTCGCTGTTTGCCAGCACCTATGACCAGGTGGTCAAGAACTCGTGGCGCATCGCCAACCGCCTGGACGTCATCCCCGCGTTGCCGCCCCCCGTCGACTACGAGCACGTGCTGACGCGGTACGACCTGAACCCGATTCGGCTGGTGCCGCTTCCACCGAAGGTGTTGGTGAAATACTCCGTGCTATGCGAGCATTCGCTCGCGACCTACCTGTACCTGCTGTCGCTGCGATCCGGCGGCACGGTACTTCCCCTCGAACCGGCCTGCACACCGTAACCGGCCCGGTGCTAGCCGGCAGGTGTTCGGGTCGCCAGCCGGAGCAACCCGCGCCGCAGTTGTTTGTCGCGTTTGCCTGCGGCGAGCTCGATCAGGGCGATCTCCGCCACCGCCGCGACGAGCAGCACCGCGACCGGTTCCGGCGGCGCCCACCCGAGCGCGGCCAGGTCGGGCAGTATCAGGGTGGCCGACCTGTCGTTGCGGGCGGCGACCAAATCGGTCAGCCCGGCCTCGGTGCGCGACTGGACCAGCAGTGCCTTGGTGGCGGGCTCGGCCAGGCAGCCGTCGAGATAGGCGTCCATCCCGGCCTCGAGCCGGTCGCGGCCGGGCGGAAGCTCGCCCATCGCCGCGGTGATCGACTCCTGCAGGTCGTCATGGAACCGGGCGTGCAGCGCCCGCACGTATTCGGACCGGCTGGGCCAATGCTGGTAGAAGCTGCCTTTGGCCATTCCGGCCTCGGCGACGATCGCGTTGACCGAGATCCTGGCGAGGTCCGCCGATCCCAGCAGCCGCTGTCCGGCGTCCAGCAGCGCGTTGCGTCCGGGCTCGGGCGGTCTCACGGGCGCCTCCGCGGTCCAGCGGCCTTGCGCCGGCTGCGGCGCGCCAGCAGTTCGCCGTACTGCTCGCAGACGTGGATCACCCCGGTGAGTTGGTAGGTGATCCAGCCCTTGTGCGTCGAGGGCAGGTTCTTCTCGAACACCCGGTGGCCGACGATCTGCATCGCCCATCCTCCGACGAACATCGCGGCGCCGACTTTGGGCTTGGCGAGCAGCAGCGGCATGCCGGCCGCGATGATCGGCGTGCCGATGAGATGGGTTGCCCTGATCCCCTTGGAGGTGTGTTGGGTGCGGTAGTACGCCATCTTGTCGGCGAATGGCGCTTCGGGCGGCGGGGCTGTTGGCATCTCGATCGCCTCCTTGTCACGGCGGTGCCATGGCTGTAGCGTAGCCCATGACCGACCAGTCGGTCAATCCAGAGAGGGACCCGCATGACGACCATCCAGACCCGGGCCGGACGCGTTGCCTATCGCGAATCAGGCAGTGGCCCAACCGTTTTGTTGCTGCATGCCACACTGCATGACCGGCATGACTTCGACCCCATCGTCGAGACGCTGGCCACGAACTACCGCACCATCGCGGTGGACTGGCCCGGCCACGGCGAGTCCGATCCGATCGCCTCCCCCACGGAACCCGGCGCACCGCTCTTCGCCGACGTGCTCGAAGATGTCGTCGACGGCCTGGGCCTGTCCCGGATGGTGTTGATCGGAAATTCAGTCGGCGGGTTCGCGGCCGCTCGACTGGCGATCAATCGCCCCGAGTCAGTGGCGGGCCTGATCCTGGTCAACACAGGCGGTTTCGTGCCGTTGAATCCACTGGTCCGGGGGTTTTGCCGGGCGCTCGGCACCCCGGCGGTGTTCCGCCGGGCCGCTCCCCTGTTCGTCCGCGGCTACATGAAAGCCCGCACCGACCACGACCGGCGAATCGTCGAGCGCGCCACGGCTGTGGCCAAAACGCCGGAGGGCATCCGGACGGGAGCGGCGCTGTGGCGAAGCTTCGCCACACCCGCGCACGACCTCCGCGGCCGCGCCGGTGAGCTGTCCGCGCCGACCCTCGTCGTGTGGGGCGAGAAGGACATCGCCATCCCGCTGAGCGCCGGGCGCGCGACCCGTGCAGCCATCAGCGGTTCGCGGCTCGAGACCTTCGACACCGGGCATGTGGTGTTCTCGTCCGATCCCGACGGCTTTCTGGCCGTTGTCGAGCCGTTCCTGCAATCGGTCACTCTCGGCGCAGCGGGGAAGCCGTGAGCGGACGTTCACGGGGCACTTCGCACCGCCGCCTCGACGAAGCGGCGTAGCACGGCGTTGCGGGCGCGCGGCAGAAACGCCAGCGACACCGGGCTTTCGGGCGCTCGGCGCAGCGTGATGAACCGCACGCCGGGGTGAATGTTGCGCCGGACGGCGACGTCGGGAATGACGCCGATGCCGCGATCGGCCGCGACCGACTCGATCCACTCGTCGAAATTCGTTGTCTCGACGATGATTTCCGGACCTTCACCGGCGGGCCAGGACCACGGGCCGGTGGTGCCGCTGGCGGTGTTGACCACCAATGGCCACCGCGGCACCTCGGCCCAGTCCAGTTCCGTCCGCTCGGCCAGGGCCGAGTGCACCGAACACACTGCCACCCTCGACTCGTTGAACAGGGGGACGACGCGCACCGCGCTCGACGCGATGTGCCCGCGCACCACCGCGACGTCGACCTTGCCCTGGCGCACCGCAGCGAGCGCGTCGTCGGCCCGGATCAAGGTGACGGTCGTCCCGGTGGCGCGCTCGAAGCGGGCGACGGTGTCCTGCGCCCACGGATCGGGCAACAACCAACTGAACCCCAGGCGGATCCCGGCCTGCCGCCGCACGGCGCCGAACCCGCGTTCCAGCTCGGCGAGCGCCCGCTCCACGTACTCGAGGAACGCCCGTCCGGCCTGCGTCGTCTCCACGTGCCGCGAGCTGCGATCGAGCAGCGACACTCCCAGCGCGTCTTCCAACTGCTGGATGGTGCGGCTCAGGGCCGGCTGCGTGATGCTGAGTTCGGCTGCGGCCCTGGTGAATGACTTGAGCCGCGCCACCGCCTCGAAGACCCGGAGGTGACGCAACTCGACCCGGCCGCTGTCCAACCCGCCCATGCCGGACAAGCATAGATCGACGGCAACAGGCATTTCACAGTCGATCCCCCCGGACCTAACGTCGAAGCAGGACACCGACCCGAGGAGAAGAAATGCCGTTGCTGTATATCGACGTCGTCGAGGGCCGCGCGCCGTCGGAGGTTCGGGCGCTGCTGGATGCCGTGCACGAGGCGGTGGTCGAAGCGTTCGCGGTGCCACCGCGCGACCGCTACCAGGTGGTGCACACCCACCCCGCCCACGAGGTCGTCGCGTGGGACACCGGTCTGGGCATCACCCGCTCGGCCCGGCAGGTGATCGTGCGCGTGGTCAGCCGGCGCCGCACGCGGGCCATGAAGGAGAAGTTCTATGAGCTGCTGGCGCTTCGGCTGGCCGAGCGGTGCGGAATCGACCCGGCCGACTTGATCGTCTCGATCACCGAAAACGGCGACGAGGATTGGTCGTTCGGCCACGGCCGGGCGCAGTTCCTCACGGGAGAGCTGATATGAGCCTGACCACCCGCCTCACCGAATTCCTCGGCATCGAGCATCCCATCCTGCTCGCGCCGATGGCGGGGGTCTCCGGGGGCCGGCTGGCGGCGGCGGTGACATCGGCCGGCGGACTCGGCCTGATCGGCGGCGGTTACGGCGACAAGGACTGGCTGGAGGGGGAATTCGACCGGGCCGCGCCGACAAGGGTGGGATGCGGATTCATCACCTGGAGCCTGGCCCGGACGCCCGAGTTGCTCGACGCGGCCCTGGGGCGGCGCCCGGCCACGATCATGTTGTCGTTCGGCGAGCTGCGACCGTTCGCCGATCGCATCCGCGCCGCCGGGGTTCCGCTCACCGCCCAGGTGCAGAACCTCGAGCACGCGCGACAGGCCCTGGACGCCGGCGCGGAGATCATCGTGGCTCAGGGCGGCGAGGCGGGCGGCCACGGCATGACCGCCCGGTCGACGTTCACGCTGGTGCCCGACGTGGTCGACCTCGTCGCCGACCGGTCGCCCCAGACTTTGGTGGTGGCCGCGGGCGGAGTCGCCGACGGCCGGGGCCTGGCCGCGGCGCTGGCGCTCGGCGCCGACGGCGCGCTCGTGGGGACCCGGTTCTGGGCGACCCCGGAGGCCTCGGTGTCGCCGCGGGCACAGCAGCGCGCCGTAGGCGCCAGCGGGGACGAAACCGTTCGCACCCGGGTCTACGACGTTGTGCGGCGGTTGGATTGGCCCGCCGAATACACGGTGCGGGCGCTGGGCAACCCCTTCCTCGAATCCTGGCACGGCCACGAAGACGAGTTGGCGGCGGTGCTGCCCGACGCGGTTAAGTCGTTCGAAAGAGCAACCGCTGCAGAGGATTTCGACGCGGCGGCCATCATCATCGGCGAGGCGGTGGGGCTTGTTCGCGATGTCAGCCCGGCCGCCGATGTCGTCGCCGACATGGTCGGCGAGGCCGCCAAGATACTGAACCGCTCAGTACAGGGGTGACCAGTCCGACGTCCGCAGCAGCCGGCTTTGCCACTGGTCGCGAAACTTCAGGGCCTCGAACATGTAGCTGCCCGGCGCCCGGTGCTCGGCCGGCACCTCCTTGGTGAGCAGATGGACGAGGGCCGCATAGTTGTTGGAATCGTCGATCTTCTGCCACAGCATGGCTTCTCGGCGACGGTAGCTGCCGTGGGCCACCTGGAAGCACGCCTGGATGTCGAGGATCCGCATCCGGGCGGGTGCCTGGGACAGCGGCCGGTAGTAGATCTCGTCCCAGGAGCGGATGTAGTCGTCCAAGGGCGCGTAGGGCCAGCCGGTGTCCTCCATGAACATGGTCAGCGGGTGGGTCTGGCCGGTGGTGGGCACGCTCGCCAGGTCGACGGTCTGCAGCGGTGACCATGCGACCGGCAGCAGCAGCTTGCCGGTCACCTCGTGGCGCAGGTTGTCCAGCTCACGCATCCATGGCCGGAGGTCCCCACTCTGGGCCCGGCGGGCGAGGCTTTCCCAGGCCGCGCCGTCGCTGATCCCGGTGATGGTGACGACGTTGTAGGACGCCCCGCTGCCATGGGCGTGGTTCGTGTACCAGAGCAACCGCGCGTTGTCCTGTTCGGCAAGCGTGGGCATCCAGCCGTCGCGGTAGGCGGCCTCGAATTCGTCCTGCCGCGCGCCGACCACCTTGTGGGTCTCGTGAAGAAACAGCACTGGCACTCCTGTCTCGGGCGCCCGCTCAGCTCTCACGCACGATGAGCTCGGCGAGCTGACGGCGGCTGACCTTGCCGGTCGCGTTGTAGGGGATCTGGTCGACGATCGCGAGGCGCTCGGGCAGCTTGAAGTAGGCGATCAATGCGCGGCAGTGCGACCGCAACTGCTCGAGAGTCACCGGGGCGCAGGCGACTACGGCCGCCCCGACCCGTTGGCCGAGCTCCTCGTCGGGGACACCCGCGACCGCGACGTCGCTCACCGCCGGATGGGAACGCAACGCCTCTTCGACCTCGACCGGCCCGAACTTCTCTCCACCACGGTTGATCGTGTCACTCAGCCGGCCGGACGGGAAGATGTAGCCGTCGGCGTCTTGACGGGCGAGATCCCCGGTGCGCAGCCAGCCTTCGGTCACGTTCTGGGTGGTATTCACCCACAGCTCGCCCACCGTTCCGCGCGCGACGTCGTCGCCGGTGGCGGGGTCGACCACCCGCACCTCGACCCCGGGCAGCGGACGGCCGACCGAACCGGCCCGCGCGGGGTCGCGATGGTCGTCGGGCAGCAGGGTGGTGTACGCGCCCAGCGTTTCGGTCTGGCCGAACACGTTGGCGAACGCGACGTGCGGCAATGCCTCCATCGCCCTGCGCACCAAGGGGATCGGTGCGGCGGCGGCCCCGTAGGCGATGGCGACCAAGGACGACAGGTCGGTCCGGGCGAAGTCCGGGTGGTCGAGGATGCGCTGCAGCATCGTCGGCACCATGAAGGTGGTCGCCACCCGGTGCTTCGAGACCAGCCGCAGCCACTCCCCGGCGTCGAAGCGCGGCTGCACCACCGAGGTGTTGCCCGAGTACAGACCGCCGAGCGTGCCCAGCGCGCCGCCGACGTGGAAGAAGGGGACGCACATCATCCCCATCGCGGGTTTCGTCCCCGGCCGGAACGGCGCCGCCATACCTTTGATCCGCGCGCTGAGCTGCCGGCCGGAGATGCCGACGGCCTTGGGCAATCCCGTTGTGCCGCTGGTGAACAGGACCAGGGCGTCCCGGTCGGCGGCGTCATCGGCCGGCGGTGCCGGCTCGGGGGACTCGCCGGGGAGGTCGAAATCCGTCAGCACGGTCGGCGTCCCCGCGTCGCGCAGCCGCGCCACGTAGGGCTCCCCCGCGACCGCAACGTCGGCGCAGCCGGCGTTGGCCAGCAGCCCCTGCAACTCGGGCGGCGTCAACGCGGGATTCATCAGCGCGGCGGCGGCGCCGATGCGCGCCGCGCCGAGCACCGTCGCCACCGACAGCAGGCTTCCGTTGTCGACGACCGCGACGCGCCGGCCGGCGACCACCCCGTGAGCGGCCAGGGCGGCGGCGCACCGCCGCACCGCCACCGCCAGGTCGCCGTAACTGATCGAGCGGCCGTCGATGATGAGCGCGGTCCGGGCCGGGTCGCCGGTGGCGGCCGCATCGAGGATGGTCCCGGTGTTCACTCGCGGGCCTAATACAAGGGTGACCACGCGGACGTGCGCAGCAGCCGGCTGGTCCACTGATCGCGCAGATCCAGGGCGTCGTGCATCCACGTGCCCGGCGCGCGGTATTCGGACGGAATGTGGGTGCGCAGCAGTTCGAGCAGTTGCTCCGGCCGTTTGATCCGCTGCATCAGGATGACCTCACGGCGCAGATGGCTGCCCAGCGCGGGCTGGAAGGCCGCCTCGATCGTGAGCATCGAGGACGGCCGCTCCAGGCTGCGGGCGTAGACGTCGCCGCAGCGGTCGATGTATTCCTCGAACTTGTCCTGGTAGGGCCACATGGTGTCTTCCATGTAGAGCGTCAGCTCATGCTCGCGACCGTCGGTGGGCACCTCGTCGAACGACACTTCCTGCAGCGGGGACCATGGCAGCGGCACCAACAGCTTGGCCTCGACCTCGTGACGGAGTTCGTCGAGGCCGCGAATCCACTTCTGCAGGTCGCCCTGCTGCACCCGCAGCGCAAGGCGTTCCCAGGCCGCCCCGTCCGTGATCGCGGTGATGGTGACGACGGTGTAGGCCGGCCCGCTGCCTTGCGCGTGATCGGCGTACCACAGCAGCCGGGCGTCGTCGCCGGCGGCGAGCAGGGGCATCCAGCCATCGCGAAACGCGGCCTCGAAGTCATCCTCGGCGCGGCCGCGCACCTTGTGTACCTCGTGCATGAACAGCACGCCGAGACCTCCAGACACGGGACGTTCGCCCGATGTACGCCCTCGATCAACGGACCGTAGCCCGACCAGATTCTCGGGGCGGCGCCGGGTCTGCATCGGCGGATCGCACGCGTGCGCCGACCTAGACAGCCGAGTTGAGAATCTGGTTTGCTCGACACGGTAACGATCTTCACCGGGCAGGAGTTCACGGATGGCCCGACTCGATGTGCCGGATGGTCCCGGCGGCGAAGCCGCCATGATCTGGACGCTGCGGCCGCAGCTCGGCGGCATGGTAGAGCGGATGATCCGGGGCGCGTACGAGCAGAGCATTCTGCCCGCCGAGGAGCGTGAGCTGGCGCGGATGCGCATCGCCCAGATCAACGACTGCGTCGCCTGCTCGGATTTCCGCGCCCAGTCGGTGCTGGACGCGGGCCTCGCCCCGGAGTTGTACGACAACGTCGCCGACTACGCCGGCTATCCGGGCTACACGCCGCGTCAGCGGCTTGCCATCGAGTTCGCCGAACGCTTCGCCAACGACCACGCGTCGATGGACGACGCGTTCTTCGAACGCCTGGGCCGGGCGTTCTCCGACGAGGAGATCCTCGATCTGACGCTGTGCGTGGCGGTGTTCCTCGGCCTGGGGCGCTCGTTGGCGGTGCTCGGTGTCGATCAATCCTGCGCAATCGACCTTTGATCGGGCTCGACCAACAACAGTAAGGATCCGATGGACATCGCCTCGGTCGATGAATTGCTGACCACCACCCGATCGGTGCGCAAACGCCTCGACCTGAACCGGCCGGTCGGCCGCGAGGTGATCCTCGAGTGCATCCGGCTTGCCATGCAGGCGCCCACGGCAAGCAACGCTCAGGACTGGCGCTGGCTGGTGATCACCGACGCCGACAAGCGCGCCGCGATCGCCGATGTCTATCGCGGCGTCGGCGCCGACTATCTGGCGCACGCGGCCAAGGAGGCTTCCGACCCGCAGACCCGCCGCGTGTACGCCGGGGCGCTGGCGCTGACCGAGACGCTGGCCCGGGTTCCCGTGCACGTCATCCCCTGCCTGGCCAACCGCATCGACAACTCCAGCCTGCTCACGGCGGCGTCGGCCTGGGCGTCGATCATCCCGGCCGGCTGGAGCTTTCTGCTCGCCCTGCGGTCCCGCGGACTGGGGTCGGTGTGGACGACGATGCACCTGGCCCGGGAGAAAGAGGTGGCCGAGTTGCTCGGGATCCCGGCCACCGTCACCCAGGCCGCGCTGTTCCCGGTCGCCTACACCATCGGCACCGACTTCCGGCCGACCAGGCGCCCGCCCGCGGAGACCATCACCTTCTGGGATACCTGGGGAGCGAGCTGATGCAGTCCTACACCGTGCGATTCCACGTCGACGCGCCCCCGAGGAAGGTGTGGCGGGTGCTTCATCCGCCGGTTCCGCCGAACGCGCCGCGGCCGCGGGTGCTCACCTGGCCGACCGGCAGCATGGAGATCCTCAACGAGGGCAACGAGGCCGGCGAGGGCCTGGTCCGCACCTGCGTCTTCCCGGTGCCCAAGTACCTGTTGAGCGGTGGCCGGGCGCGCTCCTGGGAGACCGTGACCGAGGCGGAGCTCAACAAGCTGTCCCGATATGTTGCGGTCGGGGCGCCGTTGTGGTCCCGCGCCGAGGGCTACCACCGGCTCGAGGAGCAGCCCGACGGGACGACCGTGCTGACGTTCCACGAGACCTACCACGCCTACAACCCGGTGCTGCGCTTCTTCCTCGAGCGTCGGGTGCACTCGAAAATCTCGCGGGACAATCTCAAGACCTACGAGCACGCGCTGGGCTACGCCGGCACAGTGCGCCGGCTGGCCTGAATCACCTTCGGCTGCAGCAATTTTCGGCACACGCGGCCGCGTGTCGCCGCACATGTCGGGCTTTCGTGCATCGTGGCGGTATGGGCGATGAAACGAGACGTGCGATGTGACCGCCGGTCAGCAAGGGGCTTCGGCGAGTGTGGGCCCACGGTCGGGGGCATCGCGTTCCCGGCGTCTTCGACAACCCTCGCGGCACACAACCGGTGCGGGGCGCGCGGGCGGCGGCCGACGGGGCCCGATCGTCTCAGCGGACCGCTTAAACTTAACCCGTAAACGAACTTCAGCAGTACATGGAGCGAAAATCGCTTTGCTCCGCCGGTGGCGCCCTTCGGACCGGACCCAACGTTTGGTTAACGGCAGGGGTCACAGCTCTCAAAACGTGTCGCGCTTTTGTCGAAAATCCACCACAAGGGGACGAAGGACCCTAATCTTGGCTGCGCTGTGAAAATACCGTTTCCATAACGCCCTACCAGGCGCGGTCACGCCGAACGGGTTTCGCGGTACGAGGGAAAGGTCAACGTCTTGATCAGTTCCAGAAAAGACATCCGTCTAGTGCAGATGCCGTCAATGGCGCGTTATGCCGAACGGCTTCGCTCGGCGGACCTGAGGGTGACCCGCCCGCGGATCGCGGTGCTGCATTCCGTGCACCTGAATCCGCATGCCGACACCGAATCCATCATCGGAGCCGTGCGCGCATGTCTGCCCGACGTTTCGCGGCAGGCCGTGTACGACATCCTGCACGCGATGACCGACGTGGGTCTGCTGCGACGGGTTCAGCCCCCGGGCTCGGTTGCGCGCTACGAGACCCGAGTGGGCGACAACCACCATCACATGGTCTGCCGGAGTTGCGGGGCCATCGCAGACGTCGACTGCGCCATCGGCGCGGCACCCTGCCTGACCGTTTCGGAGACCTTCGGCTTCCAACTCGACGGGGCCGAGGTCATTTACTGGGGCCAGTGCCCGGGCTGCTCGACATCGGACGAGTCGGAAGCCACCCAGGATGCAGCCGCCGCAAACCCGCCCGCGGCCGAGCTGCTCCGGCCCGGCCACAGCCACCCGCTGCTGGCCGACGGACCCCCGCTGCCGACGCCCACACCCACACCGGCACCGGTGGAATGGGTCGCCGCGACGACGACCACCGCCAACATCCCGATCAACACCCCGTTGAAGCCGTCGGGAGTCGGGACCGGTGGTGTGGCGACCAACGCCACATCGGCCACGCTCAGCGAGCACCTTCCCCAGCTTCCGCGCTGAGCGGCCCGCGCCGGTGGCTCGTCGATGTGGACCAGTCAGCCGCCCGCGCCGGTAGGCTGTCTTTCCATGAGGTTCAAGTCGGCAGCGCCCGTCTGCGCACTGCTGGTGGCGGCGTGGGCGGTGTCGGCTTCTGTTGCCGTGGCCGGCGCCGATCCCGAGCCGACGCCGCCGCCCGGACCGAAGACGGCGATCGACCACGACGGCACCTACGCGGTGGGCACCGACATCGCGCCGGGCATCTACAGCTCGGCGGGGCCCGTCGGTGACGGCACCTGCTACTGGAAGCGGCTGGGTAACCCCGACGGCAACCTGGTCGACAACGCCCTGAGCAAGAAGCCACAGGTCGTGCAGATCGATCCGACCGACAAATCGTTCAAGACATCGGGCTGCCAGCCCTGGCAGCTGACACCCGACGCCGCACTGCCCCCCACTGCGCCGCCGGCCGGTGTGCAAGGCACTCTCGGCATCCTCAACGGGCTGCTCGGCGGCCAGAACGGCCAGCAACCCCCCCATTCCTGACGGGAGCTTGCTGCCATTGGCAACAGACTCGGGTGACCCGCAGCAGATCGTCGTCATCGGCGCCGGCGTCAGCGGTCTGACGTCGGCCGTGTGCCTGGCAGAGGCGGGCTGGCCCGTGCGGGTGTGGGCGGCCGCGATGCCGCAAGCGACGACTTCGGTGGTGGCCGGAGCGGTTTGGGCGCCGCCTCGACCCGCCGAACGCGCCGCCGCGACCCTGGATTGGGCCGCGCATTCCCTGCGGGTGTTCCGCGAACTGGCCGACGACCCGGACACCGGGGTTCGCCTGGCTCCGGCGCTGGCCGTCGGGGAATTCATCGCGGCCGAGGCGGCCTCGCCCGCGGCCCGGCTGATCCCGGACCTGCGGCCGGCCGATCCGGGCGATGTCCCACACGGCTTCGGTGCCGGGTTTCGCGCCAGCATGCCGATGATCGACATGCCGCACTACCTCGACTACCTGACCCGGCGGCTGGCCGGGGCCGGCTGCGAGATCGAGCCGCGCGAGGTCCGGTCGCTGGCCGAGGCCGCCGAGGCCGCACCGATCGTCGTCAACTGCGCCGGGTTGCGCGCGGGAGCGCTGGCGGGCGACGACACCGTGCGGCCGGTGTTCGGCCAGCACGTCATCCTGGCCAATCCCGGTGTGCGGCAACTGTTTATCGAATTGACCCAGGGCCCGGAATGGACCTGCTTCTTCCCGCACCCGCAGCGGGTGGTGTGCGGCGGCGTCAGCATTCCCGGCCGCTGGGACACGACCCCGGATCCCGAGGTGACCGAGCGCATCCTCGGGCATTGCCGACAGGTCGAGCCGCGGCTGCGCGACGCCGAACTGATCGAGGTGATCACCGGGCTGCGCCCCGACCGGCCGGCGGTGCGGGTGCAGGCCGAGCCGGTGGGGCGGTCGCGCTGCGTTCACAACTACGGGCACGGCGGCAACGGCGTCACCCTGTCGTGGGGTTGCGCGCGCGACGTGGTGCGCCTGGTGACTCACCCGGAGCCGCGGTGAGCATCGACTACGCGCTGGAGGCGCACGTCGCCACCATCACGATCAACCGTCCCGGGACGCGCAACTCGCTGGACATGGAGCACTTCCGCGATCTGGCCCACGCCTGGGCGGCGTTCCGCGACGACGATCGCGCCTGGGTCGCGGTGATCACCGGCGTCGGCCGGGACTTCTGCACGGGCGCGGACCTGAAGAAATTCATCCCCGAGCTCACCGGCGACCTGCCCAGGCCGGAGGGCTGGAACAAGGACGACGCCATTCACGCCGTCCTGCACCGGTTCCCGGTGTACAAGCCGATCGTCGCGGCTGTCAACGGCACCTGCGTCGCGGGCGGCTTCGAGATGCTGACCTCCACCGACGTACGCGTCGCCGTGCCCGACGCGCGCTTCGCGGTGATGGAGCCGAAGCGCGGCCTGTTCGCCGGCGGCGGGAGCACCGTGCGGCTGCCCCGTCAGATGCCCTACCCGCTCGCGATGGAGCTGCTGCTGACGGCCGACATGGTGGACGCGGAGCGCGCGCTGGCCATGGGGCTGATCAACCGGGTGGTTCCCGCGGACCGGCTGCTGGACACGGCCTACGACTACGCCGAGCGCATCGCGGCCAACGCGCCGCTCGCGGTCTTCGCGACCAAGCAGTCAGCCGTCGAGGGCTTGGCGCTCGACCTCGAGTCGGCCTACGACAACGAAACGCGGCACAGCGACCGGGTTTTCGAGACCGAGGACGCCAAGGAGGGTCCGCGCGCCTTCGCCGAGAAGCGACCACCGCGCTGGCAGGGCCGCTGAAGATTCAGGCGCCTCAGGCGCGGGTGACGTCACGGATCACCAGCGACAGCACCCAGCTCACGATCGACAACAGGATGGCGGCCCAGATCGCCGTCCACCAGAAATGGTCGATCTGCAGTCCCCAGTGCGTGGTGTGCGCGGTGATCCAGGCGGTGATCCACAACATCAACGCGTTGATCACGATGTGGATGAGCCCGAGGGTGAGGACGTACAGCGGGATCGACAGGATCTGGACGACCGGCTTGATGAACGCGTTGACCAGACCGAAGATCACGGCGACGACGAAGATGATGCCGATCGTCTGCAACGTGGTGCTGCCGCCGACAAACCTCATGCCGTGCATGAAGAGGGTGACGATCCACATGGCAATGCCGGTCAGCGCTGCGCGCAGCAGAAAAGGGCCCATGCGAAAGATCCTGCCACCCGGCTCAGTTCAGGTTGTAGAAGCGCTGCGCGTTGAGCCCGCCGATTTTTTCGCGCGCCTCCTCACTGATGTCCGCGCGGGTGCGCAGGTGCTTGGTGCTCTCCGGCCATTCGCCGTCCCAGTGCGGGTAATCGCTGGCGAACATGATGAAGTCGTCGCCGAGCACGTCGATGACGCCGGGCAGGATCGGCTCCTCCGGCTCGCAGGTGACGAAGATGTTGCCCGCCGCCAGATACTCGTGCGGATCGCGCCGCCAGCCGCGCTCGACCCAGTCCCCCCGCTTCTCGTAGTGCTCGTGCAGGCGATCGATGAAGAACGGTACCCAGCCCGCGCCCGCCTCGAGAAAGGCGACCCGCAACCGCGGATGGCGCTCGAAGACGCCGCCGGAGACCATCGCGGTCATCGCCGTCATCTGGTCGAACGGGAAGCTGATGCAGTGCACCTGGATGTAGTTGGTGAAGCGGTCCACACCGATCTTGGGCAGGTGAATGCCGGGGGCGCCGTGGATGCCCAGCGGCATCTGCAGCTCGACGGCGGCGGCGTAGAACGGATCGAGGTCCGGGTGGTCGAGGTTGCGGGTCTTGAGCGCGGGCGGCACCAGGGTGGCCACCAGCCCGAGCTCCTTGGCCTCGGTCATGACGTCGATGGCCGCCTGACCGTGCTCGATCGGGGTCACGGCGACCCCGCGCAACCGGCCCCCGGACGAGGCGCAGTAGTCCGCGATCCACTGGTTGTAGAGGCGCGAGAATCCCGCGGCGAACTCGGGATCTTCGAGGCTCGGCGCGCACAGCCCCATGCTCGGATACAGCACCATCGTGTCGATGTGATCGCGGTCGGCGTCGCCCAGCACGCCCTCGGGTGAGCGGCAGTTGATGTCGGGCGCCTTGCTGATCCCGTGCTCGGGCGGACAACCCGCGCCGGGCCCCTGGTCTTCGGGGTAGTTGCGGCCCTCCAGCGTCAGCCGCAGCCGCCCGTCGGTGCTGGGCTTGACGTGGTCGGGCCAGCGCTTGATCGCTTCGACCGCCAGCGAGGAGTTCTCGGCGACGTGTCCGTCGGCGTCGATGATTCGCATGTATCGCGAACTTACTCTCGCGCAATGGCAACTGGTACTGCACGATGCTCAAGTGACCACACAAAGTCCTCGGAAGAAGTTGACCGCCGATCAGCGGAACTCCTTCGTCGCGGCCTTGCTGGGCTGGACGATGGACGCCTTCGATTACTTCATCGTGGTGCTGGTGTACGCCGACATCGCGAAGACGTTCCACATCAGCAAGGCCGAGGTCGCGTTTGTCACCACCGCAACCCTGATCATGCGTCCGGTCGGCGCGCTGCTGTTCGGGCTGTGGGCCGACCGCGTCGGCCGGCGACTGCCGCTGATGGTCGACGTGATGTTCTACTCCGTCGTCGGTTTCCTGTGCGCGTTCGCGCCCAACTTCACCGTGCTGGTGATCCTGCGGCTCCTGTACGGCATCGGCATGGGCGGCGAGTGGGGGCTGGGCGCCGCGCTGGCGATGGAAAAGGTTCCCGTCGAGCGACGCGGGTTCTTCTCCGGGCTGCTGCAGGAGGGCTACGCCTTCGGCTATCTGCTGGCGAGCGTGGCCTCGCTGGTGGTGATGAATTGGCTCGGGTTGTCGTGGCGGTGGTTGTTCGGGCTGAGCATCATCCCGGCCTTGATCAGCCTGATCATCCGCTACCGGGTGGAGGAGTCAGAGGTCTGGGAGGCCGCGCAGGACCGAATGAAACTGACCAGCACCAGGATTCGCGACGTGCTGCGCGACGCCGCAATCATCCGCCGTTTCATCTACCTGGTGTTGCTGATGACGGCGTTCAACTGGATGAGCCACGGGACGCAGGACGTCTATCCCACGTTCTTGGGGGCGACCACCAATCATGGCGCGGGGCTGTCCAGCGTGACCGTCAAGTGGATCGTGATCGTCTACAACGTCGGTGCGATCATCGGCGGGCTGGTCTTCGGTTCGCTGTCGCAGCGGTTCGGACGCCGCCACACCATCATCTTCTGCGCGTTGCTGGGCCTGCCGATCGTGCCGCTGTTCGCCTACTCGCACAGCGCGGCGATGCTCTGCCTCGGCTCGTTTCTGATGCAGGTCTGTGTGCAGGGCGCGTGGGGGGTGATCCCCGCTCATCTGACCGAGATGTCGCCGGACGCCATCCGCGGCCTCTACCCCGGCGTGACCTACCAGCTCGGAAACCTGCTGGCCGCCTTCAACTTGCCGATTCAGGAACGTCTGGCCGAGACGCACGGCTACCCCTTCGCGCTGGCGGCGACGATCGTGCCAGTGCTGATCGCGGTGGCGTTCCTGACGCTGATCGGTAAGGACGCCACGGGGATTCGCTTCGGTACCGCCGAAAGCGCTTTCCTGCCAACGGAAATGACGTGACTTCAGTCGGTGTCGGTGAGCATGCGCCGCAGCAGGTGCATCGCCACCGTCGTCGACCGCTCCCGGACGTCGGATCGGTTGCCCGGTAGCCGCAACGTCCGCGTGGCTGTCCGGCCGTCCGCGAGCATCACGGTGAAACAGACTGTGCCCACCGGCTTTTCCGGCGTGCCCCCGCCCGGACCGGCGATCCCGGTGATCGCGACCGCGGTGTCGGCCCCGAAGCGCTTCAACGCCCCGGCGGCCATCGCCTCGGCCACCGGCTCGGACACCGCGCCGCGCGCCTCGATCCGCGGCGGGTCGACGCCCAGCAGTTGCGTCTTGGCCTCGTTGGAATAGGACACCACGCCCCCGGCCACATACTCCGACGAGCCGGGCCGGTCGGTCAGCCGGGCCGCCAGCAGGCCGGCCGTGCAGGACTCCGCCGTCGCGATCCAGCGGCCGGTGAGCAACGTCGCGACCACATCATCGACCCTCGAGCCGTCTTCGGAGTAGATCTGCTGACCGTGCTTGTCGCGCAGCAACCGGGTCAGCCGCGCATACACGTCGGCGGCGTCCGGCTCGTAGCGCGTGACCATTTCGACCTCGCCGCGCCGCAGGCAGGTGGTGATCTCCAGGTCGCCGAAACCGGGTATGGACGCCTCAGCCTCGCGCAACGTCTCGGCCAGCCCCGACTCGGGCAGCCCGAACATCCGAATCGTGTTCTGTCGGTAGGTCGTGCGGCCCGCGATCGCTTCCTGCGCCGCGGGGGTCTCGATGGCCTTGTGCCACATCGGCTGGAGCTCGCGCGGCGGACCCGGAAGCACGATCACCGCCGGCTTGCCGGGCACCACCACGCCCGGCGCGGTGCCCACCGGGTCGAGCACCTGCGCTCCGGCCGGGATCATCGCCTGTTTGCGGTTGGCGGCGCGCACCGCATCGAAATTTCCCTGATCGAAGTGCGCCATCAGCTTTTTGAGGATGTTCGCGATCTTGTTCTCGACCTCGGTGTCGAGCACGAGGTCGCGGTCGCAGAAGCGGGCCACCACCTCGACGGTCATGTCGTCGGCCGTCGGCCCCAGGCCGCCGCTGGTGACGATCAGGTCCACGCCCTGCTCGGCCATGAAACGCAGCTGCGCCTCGATGTCGGCCGGCCGGTCGCCGCAGATGGTGATGTGCGCCAGCTCCACGCCCAGTTCCAGCAGGCGATCGGCGATCCAGGGCCCGTTGGCGTCTTGGACCCGTCCGGTGAGGACCTCGGTCCCGGTGACGACGATGCCTGCGCGTGAGCTCACCGGGACGAGCCTAATGCCGCGGGTGGGCGTCGCGTGCGCCTGATCGTCAGTCGTCAGCCGCCGGGCTGACCGGGTTCACCGGGTTGGCCGGGTTGGCCGGGTTGGCCGGGTTGGCCGCCGGGGCCCGGCGCGCCGCCGGCCCCGCCCTCGCCGCCCGCGCCGGGCTGACCGCCGGGACCGGGTGCCCCGCCCATGCCTCCCGCGCCACCCCGGCCGCCGTCACCACCGCGGCCACCGCCACCCGCCCGGCCGCCGTCACCAC
>NZ_LZJH01000112.1:0-1144 GCF_001666745.1 Mycobacterium sp. E2699
GCGCCGGCGCATCGCGTTGCTCCTCATCGACGCGGTCGGTGGGGATCGCCAACTGCGAGGCATCGTAGAGCAGGTTGCCCAGCAGGATCTGGCTGGGCAGCATCGGCAGAAACGGCAAGAACGCCGACGCGGCGGCGGCGCTGAAGGTGTTGCCGAAATTGCTCGATGTGCCCATGAACACGTACTTGATGGTATTGGCGAAAATCCTTCTGCCCGTGGCCACCCCGGTGGCCAGCACGCCCAGGTCCTTTTCCAGCAGCACCACGTCGGCCGCGTCCTTGGCGACGTCGGTGGCGCTGTCTACGGAGATCCCCACGTCCGCGGCGTGCAGGGCCAACGCGTCGTTGACGCCGTCGCCGAGGAAGCCGACCGATCGCCCGTTGCGGCGCAGCGCGGTGATCAGCCGCGCCTTCTGCTCGGGGGAGATGCGCGCGAAGATGGTGTGGTTTTGCGCGGCGTCGACGAACCCGTCGTCGTCGAGGGGTTCCAGCTCGGCGCCGGTGAGAGTGCCCTTGGACGCCAAACCCAGGTCATTGCAGACCTTTTCGGCGACCCGCGGATTGTCGCCGGTGGCGATCTTGAGCTCGATGCCCAGTTCGGCCAGCTGTGCCAGCGACTGGCGCGCCGCGGGTTTGGGTTCGTCGGCGAAGACCAGAAAGCCGGCCAGCGTGAGGTCGTGTTCGTCGTCGGCGGTGAGCTCCGTCAGCTCGGCGGCCGGGCGGGTGGCGACGGCGACCACCCGCCGTCCGGCGGCGAACAAGTCCGCCAGGGTCGCATCCGCGGCCGCCGGCGTCCCGTCGCACCGGTCCAGGACCTGTTCGGGGGCGCCCTTGACGACGAGGAGGCGGTTGCCGTCGTCGTCGACCAACACCGACGTCGCGCGCCGCTCGTGGTCGAACGGCAGCAGCGCGACGCGGCGCACCGCGCCGCCCACCAGTTGCTGTGGCTGCGGGGAGTCCCACAGCGCGGCGTCGAGCGGATTGGCGCTCACCACACCGGATTCCGGGTCGACGTCGGTGGCCAGCAACCCGAGCCGCCGGACCGGCTCGGCCGGCGCACCGGCCGGATCGACCGCGCCGACCAGGCGGATGCGGCCCTCCGTCAGCGTGCCGGTCTTGTCGGTGATCAGGATGTCGATGTCGCC
>NZ_LZJH01000113.1:0-1316 GCF_001666745.1 Mycobacterium sp. E2699
GGCTACATCGACATCCTGATCACCGACAAGACCGGCACGCTGACGGAGGGCCGCATCCGCCTGGTCGGCGCGGTCGATCCGGCCGGTGCGCCGGCCGAGCCGGTCCGGCGGCTCGGGTTGCTGGCCACCGACGTCGACCCGGAATCCGGTGTGGTGAGCGCCAATCCGCTCGACGCCGCGCTGTGGGACTCCCCGCAGCCACAGCAACTGGTGGGCGGCGCGGTGCGCCGCGTCGCGCTGCTGCCGTTCGACCACGAGCGGCGCGCGACGTCGGTGTTGGTCGACGACGACGGCAACCGCCTCCTCGTCGTCAAGGGCGCCCCCGAACAGGTCCTGGACCGGTGCGACGGGACGCCGGCGGCCGCGGATGCGACCCTGGCGGACTTGTTCGCCGCCGGACGGCGGGTGGTCGCCGTCGCCACCCGCCCGGCCGCCGAGCTGACGGAGCTCACCGCCGACGACGAACACGACCTCACGCTGGCCGGCTTTCTGGTCTTCGCCGACGAACCCAAACCCGCGGCGCGCCAGTCGCTGGCACAGCTGGCCGAACTGGGCATCGAGCTCAAGATCGCCACCGGCGACAATCCGCGGGTCGCCGAAAAGGTCTGCAATGACCTGGGTTTGGCGTCCAAGGGCACTCTCACCGGCGCCGAGCTGGAACCCCTCGACGACGACGGGTTCGTCGACGCCGCGCAAAACCACACCATCTTCGCGCGCATCTCCCCCGAGCAGAAGGCGCGGCTGATCACCGCGCTGCGCCGCAACGGGCGATCGGTCGGCTTCCTCGGCGACGGCGTCAACGACGCGTTGGCCCTGCACGCCGCGGACGTGGGGATCTCCGTAGACAGCGCCACCGACGTGGCCAAGGACGCGGCCGACGTGGTCTTGCTGGAAAAGGACCTGGGGGTGCTGGCCACCGGGGTGGCCACGGGCAGAAGGATTTTCGCCAATACCATCAAGTACGTGTTCATGGGCACATCGAGCAATTTCGGCAACACCTTCAGCGCCGCCGCCGCGTCGGCGTTCTTGCCGTTTCTGCCGATGCTGCCCAGCCAGATCCTGCTGGGCAACCTGCTCTACGATGCCTCGCAGTTGGCGATCCCCACCGACCGCGTCGATGAGGAGCAACGCGATGCGCCGGCGCACTGGAACGTCGCCTTCATCCGCAGGTTCATGCTGACGTTCGGGCCCATCAACTCGCTGTTCGACTTCTTGACCTTCGGATTCATGCTCGGCATCCTGCACGCCGGCGAGGTGGCGTTTCACACCGGGTGGTTCCTGGAAAACCTTCTCACCCAGACGTTTATCGTTTTCGC
>NZ_LZJH01000114.1:0-604 GCF_001666745.1 Mycobacterium sp. E2699
TTGTCGCCGGTGGCGATCTTCACCTCGATGCCCAGTTCGGCCAGCTGTGCCAGCGACTGGCGCGCCGCGGGTTTGGGTTCGTCGGCGAAGACCAGAAAGCCGGCCAGCGTGAGGTCGTGTTCGTCGTCGGCGGTGAGCTCCGTCAGCTCGGCGGCCGGGCGGGTGGCGACGGCGACCACCCGCCGTCCGGCGGCGAACAAGTCCGCCAGGGTCGCATCCGCGGCCGCCGGCGTCCCGTCGCACCGGTCCAGGACCTGTTCGGGGGCGCCCTTGACGACGAGGAGGCGGTTGCCGTCGTCGTCGACCAACACCGACGTCGCGCGCCGCTCGTGGTCGAACGGCAGCAGCGCGACGCGGCGCACCGCGCCGCCCACCAGTTGCTGTGGCTGCGGGGAGTCCCACAGCGCGGCGTCGAGCGGATTGGCGCTCACCACACCGGATTCCGGGTCGACGTCGGTGGCCAGCAACCCGAGCCGCCGGACCGGCTCGGCCGGCGCACCGGCCGGATCGACCGCGCCGACCAGGCGGATGCGGCCCTCCGTCAGCGTGCCGGTCTTGTCGGTGATCAGGATGTCGATGTCGCCCAGGTCCTCGATGCACACCA
>NZ_LZJH01000115.1:0-66575 GCF_001666745.1 Mycobacterium sp. E2699
CGCCCACGGCCAGAAGGTGCAGAGCGCCGGCAGCAACATGGCCAGCACCGACAGCGCCGTCGGGTCCAGCTGGGCCTAACTCGCAACTTCAGGCGCGGCAGCACACCGATACGTGGTGTGCTGCCGCGTCCTGCGGTTTCAGTAAACTTCGACCATTTCGACCACTTCGACCGCCGAGGCTATTGATGGACCAACAGAGCACCCGCACCGACATCACCGTCAACGTCGACGGCTTCTGGATGCTCCAGGCGTTGCTCGACATCCGACACGTCGCGCCCGAATTGAGGTGCCGGCCGTTCGTCTCCACCGACTCGAGCGACTGGCTCAACGAACACCCGGGAATGGCGGTGATGCGCGAGCAGGGCATCGTCGTCGGCGACGAGGTGCACGAGCAGGTCGCCGCTCGGATGCGGGTCCTGGCTGCGCCCGACCTCGAGGTCGTCGCCCTGCTGTCGCGGGGCAAGCTGCTCTACGGCGTCGTTGACGACGAGAACCAACCGCCCGGTTCGCGCGACATCCCCGAAAACGAGTTCCGGGTGGTGCTGGCCCGCCGCGGCCAGCACTGGGTGTCGGCTGTGCGGGTCGGCAGCGACATCACCGTCGACGACGTCGCCGTCGCGGACAGCGCCTCCATCGCGTCGCTGGTGCTGGACGGGCTGGAGTCGATCCACCATGCGGAGCCCGCGGCGATCAACGCGGTCAACGTCCCGCTGGAGGAGATGCTGGAAGCGACGAAGTCCTGGCAGGAGTCCGGGTTCAACGTCTTCTCGGGCGGTGATCTGCGGCGGATGGGCATCAGCGCCGCCACGGTCGCCGCGCTGGGCCAGGCGTTGTCGGATCCGGCGGCCGAGGTCGCGGTGTACGCGCGCCAGTACCGGGACGACGCCAAGGGCCCCAGCGCCTCGGTGCTGTCGCTGAAGGACGGCTCGGGCGGTCGCATCGCCCTCTACCAGCAGGCTCGCACCGCGGGTTCGGGGGAGGCGTGGCTGGCCATCTGCCCGGCGACCCCGCAACTGGTGCAGGTGGGCATCAAGACCGTGCTCGACACGCTGCCTTATGGCGAGTGGAAAACGCACAGCAGGGTCTGACATCCGCGTGAAACACAAACTTTACCAACGCTTTTGCCGACAACATGCGATCGGGATGCGAAGACGGCATACTTCTCTAGAATCATCAGCAAATCTTCAAAGCAGTGTCACCACAACTCCTTAGCGCAAGGCGAGGCAGATGAAATCCGAATTAGTCGAGCTGTACCTCTCCGGGGGCCGCAGCGCCGCGGCGAGTGAAGCGACCGGGGCGCCCGCGCATCTGGCGACACGGGGTTACACATTCACCATGGCAGGGGGTGCTGGGCGATGACCGCAGTAGGAGTAGCTGACGCCCTACAGGCAGACATTGAGGGAATCTCACAGCCTCGGGCGGTAGTCGTCGGCATCATGGCCGGCGAGGGCGTCCAGATCGGCGTCCTGCTGGACGCCAACGCCCCTGTGTCGGTGATGACCGACCCGCTGCTGAAGGTGGTCAACAGCCGGCTCCGCGAGCTGGGCGAGACCCCGCTGGAGGCCACCGGTCGCGGCCGGTGGGCGCTGTGCCTGGTCGACGGCACCCCCCTGCGGGCCACCCAGTCGCTGACCGAGCAGGACGTCTACGACGGCGACCGGTTGTGGATCCGGTTCCTGCCGGACACCGAGCACCGGTCGCAGGTCATCGAGCACATCTCGACCGCCGTCTCGGCAAACCTCAGCAAGCGCTTCGCCGCGATCGACCCGACGGTTGCGGTGCAGGTCGGCGCGTCGATGGTGGCGATCGGCGTCACCGCGGCGTCGGGCCTGCTGGGTTGGTGGCGCTGGCACCACAACTCGTGGCTGCCCACCGCCTACTCCGCGGTCATCGCCGCCGTCGTGTTGACGGTCGCCATCATGCTCGCGATGCGGGCGAAGACCACCTCGGACCGGCTGGTCGCCGACATCATGCTGCTGAGCGGCCTCGCGCCGCTGACGGTGGCCGCGGCCTCGGCGCCGCCCGGCGGCGTCGGCTCCCCGCAGGCGGTGCTGGGCTTCGGCGTGCTCGCGGTCGCCGCGGCGCTGACCCTGCGCTTCACCGGCCGGCGGCTGGCCATCTACACCGCGATCGTCACCATCAGCGCGGTGGCGGCCGTCGCCAGCCTGGCGCGGATGGTGGCGAACACCAGCGCCGTCACCAACTTCACCTGCGTGGTGCTGGTCTGCGTGCTGGCCTACCAGGCCGCCCCGGCGATGTCGCGCCGGCTCGCCGGCATTCGGCTGCCCGTCTTCCCGTCGGCCACCAGCCGCTGGGTGTTCGAGGCGCGACCCGACCTGCCCACCACGGTGGTGCGCCCCGACGGCGGAGCTCCGGTCCTGGAGGGCCCCGCGTCGGTCCGCGACGTGGTGCTGCAGGCCGAGCGCGCCCGCTCGTTCCTGACGGGTCTGCTGCTCGGGCTCGGCGTGCTGATGGTGGTCTCGCTGACCGCGCTGTCGGATCCGCACACCTTCCAGCGCTGGCTGCCGCTCTTGCTGGCCGGTTTCTGCGCCGGCTTCCTGATGCTGCGCGGCCGCTCGTACGTCGATCGCTGGCAGGCCATCACCCTTGCCGCGACGGCGGTGCTGATCGTCGCCGCGGTGGTGGTGCGCTACGCGCTCGGGTTGCAGTCGCCGCTGGCGGTGTCGATCAGCGTGGCGATCCTGGTGCTGCTGCCGGCGCTGGGCATGACGGCCGCGGCGGTGGTGCCCAACACCATCTACAGCCCGCTGTTCCGCAAGCTGGTGGAATACGTCGAGTACCTGTGCCTGATGCCGATCTTCCCGTTGGCATTGTGGCTGATGAATGTCTATGCCGCGATCCGTTACCGCTAAGAGCAGGGCGTGGCGCGGTCGCGCATCGCGCGCGACCGTCGCCGCGCTTCTGCTCACTTCCGGTGCACTGGCCGGTTTGCCACCCGCGTCCGCGATCTCCCCGCCGACGGTTGATCCGGGCGCGGTGCCGCCGGACGGCCCGCCGGGACCGCCGGCGCCGATGAAGCAGAACTCCTACTGCACCGAGGTCGGGGTGCTGCCGGGCACCGACTTCCGGTTGCAGCCGAAGTACATGGACATGCTCAACCTGCAGGAGGCCTGGCAATTCGGCCGCGGGGCCGGGCAGAAGGTCGCCGTCATCGACACCGGTGTGACGCCGCACCCGCGGTTTCCGCACCTCATTCCCGGCGGTGACTACATCATGTCCGGCGACGGCCTGTCGGACTGCGACGCGCACGGCACCATCGTGGCGTCCATGATCGGCGCGGCCCCGGCCAACGGCGCGACGGCGCCGCCCGCGGCGCCGCGCAAGCCGGTCACCATCCCCACCACGGAGCCGCCCCCCAAAGCCCCGCCGCCGCAGACGGTGACCCTGTCGCCACTGCCTCAGACGGTGACGATGGTGCCCCCGCCGCCCCAGTCGGAGGCGCCGGCTCCCGGACCCTTCGGGGGACCCCCTCCGCCGCCGGCACCCGCGGGCCCCCCCGCGCCGGCGGGGCCGCCGGCACCGGCCGGAGCTGCGCCGGGACCCGGTCAGGCGCCGGCCGCCAACCACGGCGGCGGGACGGTGACCGTACCCGGCTATTCCGGCGGCCGGCAGGTGATCGGCGTCGACAACCCGGTCAACCGGACCGGACCGCGTCCACTCGACCCGCCCAAACCGCCGCCAACCCCGGCACCGCCCCCGGGAGCGCCGTCGTCGCAGGCCCCCGACGCCTACAGCGGAATCGCCCCGGATGTCGACATCATCGCGATCCGGCAGTCCAGCCAGGCTTTCGGCCTCAAGGACGCCTACACCGGTGACGAGGACCCGCAGACGCGGGCGAAGGTCGACGACGTCGAGACCATGGCGCGGGCGATCGTGCACGCCGCGAACCTGGGCGCCACGGTCATCAACATCTCCGACGTCACCTGCATGAGCGCGCGCAACATCATCGACCAGCGCACGCTGGGCGCCGCCGTGCGCTATGCGGCCGTCGACAAGAACGTCGTCATCGTGGCCGCGGCCGGCGACACCAGCAAAAAGGACTGCAAGCAGAACCCCGCGTTCGATCCCATGCAGCCCAAGGACCCCCGCGACTGGAGCGGCGTCACCACGGTGGTGACACCCTCCTGGTACAGCGACTACGTGCTGACCGTCGGGGCGGTCGACACCGAAGGCCGTCCGCTCACCCAGGGCGGCGGGCAGGGGTCGACGAGCGTCGCGGGACCGTGGGTGGGAATCGCCGCGCCCGGCACCGACGTCATCGGGCTCTCGCCCCGCGACGACGGCCTGATCAACGCCATCGACGGCCCCGACAACACGCTCCTGGTCCCCGCCGGCACCAGCTTCTCGACGGCGATCGTGTCCGGCGTGGCGGCCCTCGTGCGAGCGAAGTACCCGCAGCTGACGGCGAACCAGGTCATCAACCGCCTGGAACGCACCGCCAGGGCGCCGGCGCGCGGGGTGGACAACCAGGTCGGATACGGTGTGGTCGACCCGGTCGCGGCGCTGACCTGGGACGTCCCGGACGGACCGCCAAAGCCGCCGCAGCAACTGTCGGCACCCCTGAACATTCCGAAACCGGCCCCGCACCGCGATATGGTGCCAGTATGGGTCGCAGCCGGAGGGTTGTTCGCGGCCTTGCTGATTGGCGGCGCCGTGTTCGGTACAGCGGTGTTCATCAAGCGAACACGAAAGCAGCAATGAGGTCGGAGCAGCAAAAGTAATGAAGGCGCAGCGCAGTTTTGGACTGTCTTTGTCGTGGCCGCGGGTCACCGCGGTGTTTCTGGTCGACATCCTGATCCTGTTGGTGGCCAGCCACTGCCCGGACTCGTGGCAGGGCGAGCACCACATCGCGTTCTGGGTGGGTGTCGGGCTGGCGTCGTTGGTGACGCTGCTGTCGCTGGTCACCCACCACGGGCTGACGGTGACCTCCGGCCTGGCCACGTGGCTGTGGGACTGGTCCGCCGACCCGGGCACGGCGCTGACGGCGGGATGCACGCCCCCGATAGACCACCAGCGCCGGTTCGGTCGCGACAAGGTCGGCGTGCGCCAGTATGAAGGCCAGCTGGTGAGCGTGATCGCGATCGACGGCGGGGACGAGGACGCCTCCGGGCGCCACCGGCACCGGACGACGGCGGCCACCCTGCCGGTGCATGCCGTCGCCGAGGGATTGCGGCAGTTCGACATTCACCTCGACGGCATCGACATCGTCTCGATGAAGGTCCGCCGCGGCGGCCCCGAGGGCCGAGCCGCCGAGAAGTCCAAGCTGGACGACTGGGGGCCGGAGGAATGGGGGGTGGTGAGCGACGAGCCCACCTCCTACGTGCGCCGCACCTGGCTGGTGCTGCGGATGAACCCGCAACGCAACGTTGCCGCCGTCGCGGCCCGCGATTCGCTCGCGTCGACGTTGGCGGCGGCCACCGAGCGGCTCGCCCAGGATCTCGACGGCCAGACGTGCGTGGCCAAGCCGTTGACCGCCGAACAGCTCGCCGAGGTCGACAGCGCCGTGCTGGCCGACCTGGAGCCGACCTGGAGCCGTCCCGGTTGGCGGTACCTCAAGCACTTCAATGGGTTCGCCACCAGCTTCTGGTTGACGCCGTCGGACATCAGCACCCAGACCCTCGAGGATTTGTTGGTGCCCGACGTGGCGGCCGCCGTGATCACGATCCGGCTCGACACCAGCGGCGGCCGGCCTCAGCTGGCGGCGTGGGTGCGCTACCACAGCGAAAGCCGGCTCCCCCGAAAGGATTCGTCGGGACTCAACCGGCTCACCGGCCGCCAGCTGGCCGCGGTGCGCGCCAGCCTGCCGGCGCCGACGGCTCGCCCCCTGCTGGTCGTGCCCAGCCGTCCGTTGCTCGATGACGAGGATCTGGTGCTGCCGGTCGGTCAGGTCAGGGAGAGCGCAGCGAGCGTGCCTGCAGCGCAATGACGCGGCCTCAATCAACCGCCGAAGACGCCCGTAATGCGATGGTCGCCGGACTTCTGGCGTCCGGAATCTCGGTCAACGGGCTGCAGCCCAGCCACAACCCGCAGGTCGCCGCGCAGATGTTCAACACGGCGACCACGCTCGACCCGGGCATGTGCGATGCCTGGCTGGCGCGGATGCTGGCGGGGGAGCAGAGCCTCGACGTGCTGGCCGGCGCGTGGGCGTCGGTCAGGACGTTCGGCTGGGAGACCCGCCGCCTCGGCGTCACCGACCTGCAGTTCCGGCCGGAGGTTTCCGACGGGTTGTTCCTGCGCCTCGCCGTCACCAGCGTGGAGTCGCTGGCGTGCGCTTATGCCGCCGTCCTCGCCGAGGCCAAGCGGTACGAGGAGGCGGCCAAGCTGCTCGACGGCGTCGAGCCCCGTCATCCGTTCGACGAGGAAGTGGTCAACTACGTGCGGGGCGTGCTGTACTTCCGCACCGGGCGTTGGCCGGACGTGCTCGCCCAGTTCCCCGAGGGCAAGACCTGGCGGCACCCCGAACTGAAGGCCGCCGGCGCCGCGATGGCGACGACCGCGCTGGCGTCCCTGGGTGTCTTCGAGGAGGCCTTCCGGCGCGGCGAGGCCGCCGTCGAGGGCGACCGGGTCCCGGGGGCGGCCAACATCGCGCTGTACACGCAGGGCATGTGCCTGCGGCACGTGGGCCGTGAGGAGGAGGCCGTCGAGCTGTTGCGCCGGGTCTACTCGCGGGATCCGAAGTTCGCCCCGGCCCGCGAAGCGCTGGACAACCCGAACTACCGGCTGATACTGACCGACCCGGAGACGATCGAGGCCCGCACCGACCCGTGGGATCCGGACAGCGCGCCCACCCGCGCCCAGACGGAGGCGGCCCGCCACGCGCAGGAGGCCGCCAAGTACCTGGCCGAAGGCGACGCCGAGCTCAACGCGATGTTGGGCATGGAACGGGCCAAGCGGGAAATCAAGCTCATCAAGTCCACCACCAAGGTGAACCTGGCCCGGGAGAAGATGGGCCTCCCGGTGCCGGTGACCTCGCGCCACACCCTGCTGCTCGGGCCGCCCGGGACGGGCAAGACGTCGGTGGCGCGCGCGTTCGCCAAGCAGCTGTGTGGGCTCACGGTGTTGCGCAAGCCGGTGGTGGTGGAGACGAGCCGCACCAAGCTGTTGGGCCGGTACATGGCCGACGCCGAAAAGAACACCGAGGAAATGCTCGAGGGCGCGCTGGGTGGGGCGGTGTTCTTCGACGAGATGCACACCCTGCACGAGACCGGGTACCACCAGGGCGACCCCTACGGCAACGCGATCATCAACACCCTGCTGCTCTATATGGAGAACCATCGCGACGAGTTGGTGGTCTTCGGCGCCGGCTATGCCAAGGCCATGGACAAGATGCTGGAGGTGAATCAGGGTCTGCGGCGGCGCTTTTCGACCGTGATCGAGTTCTTCAGCTACACACCGGACGAGCTGCTGGCGCTCACCAAGCTGATGGCACGCGACAACGAGGACATCGTCGCCGACTCCGAGGTTGAGGTGTTGTTGCCGTCGTACACCAAGTTCTACCTCGACGAGAGCTATTCGGAAGACGGGGACCTGATCCGCGGCATCGACACGCTCGGCAACGCCGGCTTCGTTCGCAACGTGGTGGAAAAGGCCCGCGATCACCGCAGCTTCCGCCTGGACGACGAGGACCTGGACGCGGTGCTGGCCAGCGATCTGACCGAGTTCAGCGAGGCGCAACTGCTCCGGTTCAAGGAACTGACCCGCGATGACCTTGCCGAGGGACTCAAGGCCGCGGTGGCCGAAAAGAAGTCGGGATAGCTCGGCGCCGACCTGCGATCTGTCGCAAGCGGGTGGCAGCCCGACTTGATTGGTCCGGGCCCGCGGTGCCACCATGGCCTCTGCAAGCACCTCGCTAGGTGAGGCGTCTGCACGGACACAGGCCACTGACCTCGAACGTCGAAAGACGCCCAGGGTCAGGACAGCTCCTCCCGGATTAAGGGTTGAGCCCAAGTGGCTTCCGGCGCTACCGAGCCGGATACGCCGTGTGGTGCCAAAGCTCTGACGAGAGGGGTGCGGTGTCGGGGTGTTCTGCCCTGGCGCTCCTCCCGTGTGCATGCTGCGCGCAATGCGCTTGCCGGACAAGGGTATTGCAAGGCATTCAAGGCATCCCCGTGTGCCACAGCCGTGAGGAGGTGAGAGCGAAATGAGTCCCGACGACAGTCCGTATACCAGATCGACCATTTCGTTTCGATCCGACCCCGGCTCCTTTTCAGTCTGAACGGCTCGCCCTTACCGGCCGCTTCCGCGTGAATTCGCCTCGGGGACCGCGGCTTTGGCGTGGGCAAAAGCGCGCCAGCACTGCCTGGTTGACCCGGGATCGGCCCTTCCGTGAGGAGAAGTCCGATGCCATTTGTCATTGCGCGCCCACAGGCGCCGGCCCGGGCTGACACGCTATCAGCCTGGGCCGCAACACGATTCGACACTCCCGCCGCCTGCCGATGCGCGGCCGCGAGAAAGACAGGAGGCCGACGATGACCGCGGCACTGGACTTCGCGACGCTTCCCCCCGAAGTGAACTCCGGCCGGATGTATTCCGGGGCGGGTTCGGGCCCGATGCTGGCAGCCGCTTCGGGCTGGCACGCGCTGGCCGCCGAAATGCGCGCCACCGCAGCCTCTTACGGGTCGGTGCTGTCGGCGGCGATTGCGGCGACCGAAGCCCAGTACGCCGAGATGTGGGCCCAGGACGCCGCGGCGATGTACTCCTACGCCGCCTCCTCGGCTGCCGCCGCGCAACTGAGCCCGTTCACCGACCCGCAGGCGGCCACCAGCCCCGGTGGCCTCACCGCCCAGTCCGCCGCGGTGGCCCGGGCCGTCGCCACCCCGGCCGGGACCCAGCAGAACGCCTTGGCCTAGCTGATGTCGGCGCTGCCGAGCGCACTGCAGGGGCTGTCCTCGCCGGTGTCGTCGTCGCCGGCGACGGAGGTGGTGGGCCTGCTGACCGGGTCCGGTTCGGGATCGTCGGTGCTGGACGGCCTTTGGGCGCAATGGGGTCCCGACGCCAACCTGTGGAACACCGTCTTCTCGTCGGGGTTCTACATGCCCAGCAACACCATGGCCCCGTTCCTGGGGCTGCTGAGCGGGCAGGGTGCGGGTAACGCGGTCGGCGATGCCGCAGGCCAGGCGGCCAGCGGGGCGCTCGGCGAAGCCATGGCCGGCCCGGTAGGCGGCGGCGGTGGTCTCGGCAACGCCGTCTCGGCCGGCGTCGGCCGCGCCCCGATGATCGGCGCGATGTCGGTGCCGCCGAGCTGGACGGCGCCGGCACCGCTGGCCGGCCCGCTGGCTTCTGCGCTGGGGGGCACGCCCATGGTGCCGCCGCCCGCCATGCCGATCGGGGCCGCGGGCGCCCAGCCGTACGGGCGGGCCGTCCCGCAGTACGGCTTCCGGCCGACCTTCGTCGTGCGGCCGCCGGCCGCCGGGTAGGGCGGGCGCTGTATGCGGCCTCACAGCGGGCGCGTCGGCGGAATGAGCGTTCCGCAACCTCGCGGAAACGCTTCGGACGCCGCCTCTTCGTCCAATCGGCGCCGGTGAGGACAGAAAAGGCCCGCGCCCTCCTCACAGAAAATCCCCAGCAGCTAATCAGCGGTGTGGAAGGTATCGATGCGTACGCTAGGTGAAATTCAGGGGAGCACCGCATGACGATCAGCTATCGAGTTGGCGACGGCCACGCCGCCAACGCTACGGTCCCGGCCCGGCCGGCCGGCGGCTCGGTGGCGGGCAAAAGGGGCAGGCCGCCGCCAGCAACATGCAACGGCATCGAGTAGCGCGAGCTCTAGCCGAGCGCAGGGGCTTTTGGACGCAATTTCTGGTGGTGCATCAGCCAACACATGAGTCACATATTGGCGAACTCAAATAAACGCCCGCGGCGCGTAATAGCGCGCTCCCGGCATTAAGACATTTCGAGACTCGCGCCTTTATGCCGAAATGGTTATCCGCGCCTTTAACCAGCTTCGCTGGTCGTCATTCTGCCGCAAGGCGATTCGCAAGTTATCAGAGCTTTCTGTCTAGTTGCTGAAAAGACGCTGTATATCGTCTCTACGCCCTCTTACGGTCCAGGTCTGTATTAGCTGTCCGGCAGCGCACTCACAGCGAAAGACGACATCTGCCACGCGTTATTTACGTTAGCCTTACATCGCGGGAACATGCGACGAATATTTTCCGATCACGATGAGATCAATTGCGGGCAGCGGGGCCCAAATGGCTGGTCGTCGCGCGATCGGCTGCATTTGCCGGGCAACGAAATGGGACTGGTTTTCTTCGAACAAGTGAATCAATCCATGGATTCAACGCCGGATTCCATGGATTCCATTTGAGCTACGGCTCGATTGCGGCCGCGGCTAACGGCCCGCGCCTACCATGGCGGCCACTTAGGGGACCGGAGGGAATAGATGTTCGATTTCGGGGCGCTACCGCCGGAGGTCAACTCCGGCCGGATGTATGTCGGCGCCGGGGCGGGGCCGATGCTCGCAGCCGCGGCGGCCTGGGACGAGTTGGCGACGGAGTTGCAGTCGACAGCCGCCGCGTACGGGTCCACCATCGAAACCCTGGCGGCGGGGCCCTGGACAGGGCCGTCGTCGATCGCGATGGCGGCGGCGGCCAGCCCGTACGTGGCGTGGATGAGTGCGACGGGCGCTCAGGCCGAAGAGGCGGCCACCCAGGCCAAGATCGCGGCCGGCGCCTACGAGACGGCGTTCGCCGCCACGGTGCCCCCGCCGGTGATCGCGGCCAACCGCGCCCTGCTCATGGCGCTGATCGCCACCAACTTCCTGGGTCAGAACACCCCGGCGATCGCGGCCACCGAAGCGCAGTACGCCGAGATGTGGGCCCAGGACGCCGCCGCGATGTACGCCTACGCGGCCTCGTCGGCCACCGCGTCACAGCTCACCCCGTTCACCGAGCCGCCGCAGACCACCAGCAGCGCCGCACCGGCCGCCCAAGCGGCCGCGGTCTCTCAATCCACCAGCACGCCGGCGGCGTCGATTGGCACGCAGCTGTCCCAATTCATCACCTATGTGCCGACTTTCCTGCAAAACCTTGCGACGACCGTCACGTCGCCAACGGCCCCGACGGCGACGACCGGAAACCTGCTGTCGGGCCTGAGCCTGCCGCAGTTGACAACCCTGCCGACGTTGCCGACCGGCCTCTCGGGCGACCTGACCGCCTGGAACAACATCATGAGCACCATCGCCTCCGGGCCCTACTCCCTGCAGGGCTTGGCCTCGATACCCGGCGGCCCGTTCCTGTCCTTCGGGCAGGCGTACGCATGGGGCCAGAACGGGCAGGGTGCCGCCGCTTACCTTGCCGGTCCCAAGGCCATCAGCGGGGCGCTGGCGCCGCTGACCCAGGGGGCCAGCGCCGTGAAGCCCATGCTCAGCTCGGCCGTCGGCGGCTCGATGGGCAAGGCCGCCCTGGTCGGGGGGATGTCGGTGCCGCAGGGCTGGACCGAGGCCGCCCCGGCGATCAGGACACTGGCGTCGGTCTTGCCGACGAACCTCGCTGCCGCGCCGGCGGCCTCGCTCACGGGCGAGGAGGGGGTCTTCGGCCAGATGGCGCTCTCGAGCCTGGCCGGTCGCGCCGTCGGGGCCGCCGCGTTCCAGTCCGGGGGCAGCGGTAGTGCTGCGCTCGGCTCACTGGGCGGTGTCATCGAGGCCGACCCCGCCGCGGCCACGATCATCGTCATTCCGGTGCTAGAGGAGTGACGGCAGTGACGGGAACCAACCCAGCAGCACCGTCCACTCGGGCGCAGACGAGCAGGCAAGGGGTATAGACGATGTTTTACGGAGCTTTTCCGCCGGAGTTCAACTCGGGCCGGATGTACGCCGGCCCGGGAGCGGGGTCGCTGCGAGCGGCCGCCGCGGCCTGGGATGGGCTGGCGAGCGAATTGCAGTCCACCGTGTCCTCGTATTCTTCGGTGGTCGACAGCCTGACCAGCGGATCGTGGGTGGGTCCGTCATCGGTCAACATGGTCGCCGCGGTCACGCCGTACCTGGCCTGGATGCAGGGCACAGCGGCGCAGGCCGCCGAAGCTGCGACCCGGGCCACCGCCGCCGCAACCGCCTACGAGACGGCCTTCGCCGCGCACGTGCCGCCGGCGGAGATCGCTGCCAACCGCAGCCAACTGGCGTCGCTCGTGGCAACCAACGTCTTCGGACAGAACACCCCGGCGATCGCCGCCACCGAAATTCAATACGCCGAGATGTGGGCGCAAGACGCCGTGGCGATGGACAACTACCTCGTTTCGTCGGCGACCGCGTCCAACGTGACGCCGTTCAACCAGCCGCCGCAGACGACCAACACAGCGGGCACGGCGGCGCAAGCGGCCGCGGTGACCCAAGCCGCTGCCACCCCGGCGGGGACCGTAGGGAACCTCTTGTCGGAAGCGGCTAACCCGCTCACCAGCACCAACCCGATTCTGCAGGGGCTGTCGAACCTCGCCACCGACTACACGGACACCATGAACGGGCTGTTGAACTCGTTGTTCGGATCTGGCGCGGGCACCCTCTACGGCAACCTCTACAACGCCATCAAGGTCCCGCTCAGCTTCACCACGGGATTCAACGACATCGGGTTGCTGATCAACTTCCCGGTGTCGCAGTTTCTGAAGTTCGCGCCGCCGGTTGGATACGGGGCGCTCCCGAAGGACGCGCTTGGGGCGGGGCTGGGGGCGCTGGGCTTCGGCCGCGGGACCCTGTACAACGCCGTGTCGGCGGGCATGGGCAACGCCGGCACGCTGGTCGGCAAGTTGTCGGTCCCGCCCAGCTGGGCCACGGCCACCCCGGCCGTCAGGACGGTAGCGGCGGCGCTGTCGGCCGCCGGGCCCGACGCGGTGCCCGCCGCCGCGCTCGGGGCGGGCGGTCTGCTCAGTTCGATGTCCGTCGCGGGAATGCTGGGCAGCGCCCTGGGCGCCGGGGGCCCCGACGCCTTGCGCGGCGCCGGGGTGCGCGGCCGCGTCAAACCGATCAAAGACCTCAAGGACGCGGCGTCGCCCGAGAAGCTCAAGCGCCTGGTGGCACAGATTTCGGAAAAACCCGAAAGCGTGCAGCACCACAACGTCGATCAGGAGGGCCTCGACGCCCTGCTCGAGCAGCTGGCGAAGAAGCCCGGCATCCACGCCGTGCACCTGCGAAAGGGCGACAAGCCGCAGGTCGTGCCCTCAGACGCGCAAATAGGTTAGGCCGCAACGACATTGGGAGAGTGATGAGCATGAGACTGCTACTGGCAGCCATTGGCGCCGCGGCCGCGATCGGCTTCGCCGCGCCCGCGTATGCCGATCCGCCCCCTCCGCCGCAAGGAGACGACGGGGGATTCCTCGCCGCTCTGCAGCAGGTCGGCATCCACTATTCCAGCCCGGACGCCGCGGTCACGTCCGGCAAGGCCGTGTGCACCTGCCTCAACAACGGTGAATCGGGTCTCGAACTTGTCCACGACGTCAAGACCCACAATCCCGGAATGGACATGGAGAACGCGTCCAACTTCGCGATGATCGCGGCGAAGTTTTACTGCCCCCACCAACTCTCCAAGTCGTAGCGCAACCGGCGGTTTCCTGGAGGTGGCCGCCGGACAACCGGATCGGCTGCGGTCCACCTGCCGTTCACCTGCGAGTGCTTAGCTGCCGCCGACCAGCGCGGCGAGCGGGGGAAGGAGTGCGGTCTCATGCAGACGCTGAGCGTCGCCGATTTCGCCCTCCGCCTGGCCGTCGGGGTGGGCTGCGGCGCCTTGATCGGGCTGGAGCGGCAATGGCGGGCCCGGCGAGCCGGCCTGCGCACCAACGCGCTGGTCGCGGCCGGGGCGACCCTGTTCGTGCTGTACGCCGTCGCCACCGAGGACACCAGCCCGACGCGCGTCGCGTCGTATGTGGTGTCCGGCATCGGTTTTCTCGGCGGCGGGGTGATCCTGCGCGAGGGCGTCAACGTCCGCGGGCTCAACACCGCGGCCACCCTGTGGTGCTCGGCTGCGATCGGCGTACTGGCCGCGTCGGGACACCTCGTCTTCACGCTGATCGGGACCGGCACCGTCATCGCCATCCACCTGTTCGGCCGCCCGCTCGGCCGGCTGATCGACCGCGACAACACCGACGACGAGGACGAGAGCCTGCAGCCCTTCCTGGTGCAGGTGGTCTGCCGCCCCAAAACGGAGAAGTACGCCCGCGCGCAGATCGTTCAGCATGCCAGCGGCAACGACATGACGCTGCGCGGCATCCACACCGGGCCGGCCGACGACGACGACGAGATCACGCTGACGGCACATCTGCTCATGGACGGCCACACCCCGGCGAAACTCGAGCGCCTGGTGGCCGAGCTGTCGCTGCAGCCGGGTGTGCGCGCGGTGCACTGGTACGCCGGCGACCAGGTGCAGTCCGACTGATCCCGATCAGGGGCGGTTTTGCAACTCCGGCGCGGCTGCCGCCAGCAGCTCCGCGCGGCTGCGGGTCAGCGGCGGGTAGATCCGGCGGGTGTTGATGGTCTGCTTGGTGGCCTTGGCCTCCGCTCCCGTCGAGACCACCGCCCGATCCCACCCTTCGGTGTAGACGGCACCGGCCGGGCCGAGATCGAGAACCGTGACGTACCAAGGAATTCGGAGGGCCAGCATCGGCTCGTCGAGCAGGTCGCTGATGACGTTGTACCCGGCATAGCGGCCCATCGGGCGCCCGTGCTGGCACGACATCACCGACAGGTGCTCGTCGTCCATGCGCGCCGCGGCGACGTCGCCCGCGGCGAACACCGACGGCACCCCGACGACCCGCAGGTAATCGTCGACCCGCACCCGGCCCAGCCGGTCACGCGGCACGGGGAGCTGCTCGGTCAGCGCGCTGGCCCGCATGCCGGCGCACCACACCACCGTGTGCGCCTCCAGCCGTTCGCCCGAGGACAGCGACACACCGCGCCGGGTGACCTCCGTGACGCCGACGGCCGTCCTGGTCTCGACGCCGTTTGCCGTCAAGGCCCGTTCGATCACCGGGCGCGCCGAGGAGCCCATGTCGGAGCCCACCGCGGGGTTGCGGTCGATCATGACCACGCGGGGGGTGACGGTGCCGAACGAGTCGCGCAGCCGCGCCGGCAATTCGCAGGCCACCTCGACCCCGGCGGGGCCGGCCCCGACCACGACGACGGTGGCGGCCGCCGGCGTCGGCGCCTCCGCGGCGAGCTCGCGCAGGTGCCGCCGCAGCGCGAGCGCGCCGTCGTGGGTGTCGACGTCGAAGCCGAACTCCCGCAGCCCCGCTATGTCGGGCTTGACCACGCGGCTGCCCGCCGCCAGCACCAGCCGGTCGTAGCCAAACGTCGCACCGCTCGACGTGGTCACCGTGCGGGCGCCGGTGTCGATGGCGGTCACCTCGGCGGTGACGTGCGCGACGCCCACGGGATCGAGCAGGTCCGCGAGCGGGATGCGGCAGGCGCTCAGATCGGCCTCGTAGTTGCGCACCCGGATGTCGTGGAAGGGTTGCGGGCTCAGCACGGTGATGTCCACCGTGCCGGCCGGCACCGCGAGCTCGTCGAGCCGCCGTGCGGCGCCGAGTGCGGCCCACAGTCCCGCAAACCCCGAGCCCACTACCACCACAGCGGTCAAGTGCTCAACACCTCATTGGTACGCGCCGTTACCGGCGTTGGCCGATGGTCGTAATCTATCCGTGTGAATGCCGTCCTCGGGTTCTGGTTCGGGCTGCCCCCGCAGATGCGGGACCCCGTGCTGTTCGCCGTTCCGTTCTTTCTGTTGATGCTGACCCTCGAATGGACGGCGTCGCGCAAGCTGGAGCGCCTCGAGGCCTCGGCTGCCTATCCGGCGCGGCACGCGTCGGGCGCCTACCTGGCCCGCGACGCCGTGGCCAGCCTGTCGATGGGCCTGGTTTCGGTCGCCACCTCGGCCGGCTGGAAGGCCCTGGCCCTGTTCGGCTACGCCGGCATCTATGCCTACCTCGCGCCGTGGCACCTGGCGGCAAACCGGTGGTACACCTGGGTGATCGCGATCCTCGGCGTCGACCTGCTGTGGTACACCTACCACCGGATCGCCCACCGGGTGCGGCTGATCTGGGCGACGCACCAGGCCCACCACTCCAGCGAATACTTCAACTTCGCCACCGCGCTGCGCCAGAAGTGGAACAACAGCGGCGAGATCCTGATGTGGATTCCGTTGCCGCTCTTGGGCCTTCCCCCGTGGATGGTGTTTTTCAGTTGGTCGCTGAACCTGATCTACCAATTCTGGGTGCACACCGAGCGCATCGACAAGTTGCCGCGGCCCTTCGAGTTCATCCTCAACACCCCGTCGCACCACCGCGTGCACCACGGCATGGACCAGTTGTATCTCGACAAGAACTACGGCGGCATCCTGATCATCTGGGATCGCCTGTTCGGCACCTTCCAGGCCGAGCTGTTCCGCCCGCACTACGGCCTCACCAAGCGGGTCGACACGTTCAACATCTGGACGCTGCAGACCCGCGAATACGTCGCGATCGCCCGCGACTGGCGATCGGCGAACCGGCTGCGGGACCGGCTCGGCTACGTCTTCGGGCCGCCGGGGTGGCTACCGCGCGCGGCGGGCCGGTCCGCCGATGCCGTCCCGATGGTCACGCCGGGGTAACGCCAGCGCCGTCACGTGCGAAAAGATCAACAAGGGGTGAGACTGAGTCGTAACGTCACCCTTCGGGTCGGTCTTTTCGCGGACGGATGGGAGCTCATGGTGCACCGCCTGGCAATGCGCACGTTCGCCGCGTCGGCTTCCGTTGCGGTATTGGCATGCTGGCCGGCCGCGGCGCCGGCCAAAGCCGACCCCCCGCTGGTCTTCCCCGGGATGGAAATCCATCAGGACAGCCGCGTGTGCACCCTGGGGTACGTCGACCCGGCGCTGAAGATCGCGTTCACCGCCGGGCACTGCCGGGGCAGCGGGGTCGTCTACGACCGGCAACACAATGCCATCGGCAGGCTCGCCACGTTCCGAGACAACACGCCCAGCGGCACGACCGTGGCGACCGATCAGGTGATCAACGACTACGAGGCGATCGTGCTGGACAGCGGCGTCACCGCCAACAACATCCTGCCGGGCGGGCGCCCACTCGAATCGAACCCCGGCGCGACGCTGCAGCCCGGTGAACCGGTCTGCCATTTCGGCGTCATCACCGGTGAGACGTGCGGAACCGTCGAGAGCGTCAACAACGGCTGGTTCACCATGTCACACGGCGTCCAGAGCCAGAAGGGCGATTCCGGGGGGCCGGTCTACCTGGCGCCCAGCGGCGGGCCGGGGCAGATCGTCGGGATCTTCAACAGCGTGTGGGGAGACCTGCCCGCGGCGGTGTCGTGGCGGGCCGCCTCGGACCAGGTCCGCCAGGATCTCGGGGCCACGACCAACCCGCGTTGACGCCTCCTAACGGGCGGGTTCGAGCACGAAGACGGGGATCGTCGGCGCCTCGGCGAGCAGCTGCTCATCGGTGGAGTCCGGCGTCAATCCGCCGACGTAGTCCTTGACCTGCCAGTACCACCGCTGAAGGTAGCGCCGCAACACCACGGGCTTGGCCGCGTCGTCCACCTCGCTGACCCGGGCGCGTCGCCTACGCCAGCGCGGGCCCACCTCGACGACGCCCGCGGCCCTGACGTTGCGGGCCCATTGGGTGTTGCCCCGCGGTGAGACCAGGTAGTCGACGCCGTCGACGCTCAGCAGGTTGATCACCACCGCGCGCGGTCTACCGCTTTTGCGGCCACGGACGCGCAACGCGCGGGTGCCGGCGATGCTGACTCCCAGCTCGGCGAGCCAGCGAATGACGGTGTTGGCGGCGCGCGCCATCCCGTTCGGTTCTTCGTAGCGCGTGGCCATGGTGAGTCCTCTCCGATCTTAGAGAGCGGTGCTCTCTTCGCCGGACACCCTGCCACAGCCCCGACCGAAAATCAAGAGCGGCGATCTCGGTTTGTGCCAGACTGGCGGCGTGGGCAAACGCCAGGAGTCGCGGGAGCAGATCGAGGCGCGCATCATCGAGCTGGGCCGGCGCCAGCTGGTGGATCGCGGCGCCGCGGGGTTGTCGGTGCGTGCGATCGCCCGCGATCTGGGCATGGTGTCCTCGGCGGTGTACCGGTACGTGTCCAGCCGCGACGAGCTGCTGACGTTGCTGCTGGTCGACGCCTATTCCGATTTGGCCGACGCCGTGGACCGGGCCCGCGAGTCCGTCGGCGATCTGTGGAGCGACGACGTCATCGCCATCGGGCGGGCGGCACGGCGGTGGGCCGTCGCCCACCCGGCCCGGTGGGCGCTGCTCTACGGCAGCCCGGTGCCCGGGTATCACGCGCCGGCGGAGCGCACGGTCCCGGCCGGCACCCGGGTGGTCGGCGCGTTCTTCGACGCCGTCGCCGCCGGGATCGCCACCGGAGACATCCGGTTGACGAATGACCCTGCGCCGCAACCCATGTCGTCGGACTTCGACCGCATCCGTCAGGAGTTCGGGTTTCCGGGCGACGACCAGGTGATCGCCAAGTGCTTCTTGCTGTGGGCCGGCGTGCTCGGCGCCATCAGCCTCGAGGTGTTCGGGCAATACGGCACCGACACCCTGACCGACCCCGCGGCGGTGTTCGACACCCAGCTTCGGCTGCTCGTCGACGTGCTCACCCGGCACTGACGCCCGGAACTAGAACGTGTTCACCGCGTTTTGCCCAGCCCGACGCGGCGGCCCGCGGCAAAGTCGTGTTGCGCCTTTCTGGCCGCCGCCGCACTGGGCTATCCTGCGAAGCGATGACCCTTCCTCCTCAATCGCCGACGCAGATCGCGTGGGTCACCCCGAACCTGGATGCCACCGAAACGGCCCTCACCGGCCTGTTAGGCGTCCGGAAGTGGGTGCGGATACCCGACGTGCACTTTGCCCCGGATACGTGCAGCTATCTCGGCAAGCCGGCCGACTTCGTCGCCAGCATCTCCCTGAGCTACCTCGGGGACATGCAGTTGGAGCTGATCGAACCGGTCCGCGGGGAGAACATCTATAGTGACTTCCTCCGGGAATCGGGGGCGGGGTTGCACCACATCTGCGTGGAGGCGGCGAGCCCGGAAGCATTCGACTCGGCCCTGGCCGAGGCCGCCGGCCAAGGAGCGCCGGTGGTGCAGCAGGGTGTGATGGCCGGCGGTATCCGGTTCGCCTACGTGTCGGCGCGGCAGGCCGGGGTGCCGTTCCTCGAAATCGCCTACATCGCGCCCGAGATGAGGGCCTTCTACGACTACATCAAACGGGAGCAGCAGCGGTGAGCCGCGCCGGCGACGATGCAGTGGGGGCATCCCCAGCGGCGAAGCGGCGAGGGGGACGAAGCGATGTGGAGGAGTGGCGCCAATGAGCACCGAGATCCCAACGACGATCGACGCCGGCACGGTGGCGTCGTGGTCGGACGACGTCGACGTGGTGGTGATCGGATTCGGCATCGGCGGCGGCTGCGCGGCGGTCAGTGCGGCCGAGAAGCTGGGGGCCGGCGCGCGGGTGCTGGTGCTCGAGCGCGCCGCCGCGGCGGGTGGCACCACTTCCCTTGCGGGAGGCCATTTTTACCTCGGCGGCGGGACCGCCGTGCAAGAGGCGACGGGGCACCCCGACTCGCCCGAGGAGATGTACAAGTATTTGGTCGCCGTGTCGCGCCAGCCCGACCATGCGAAGATTCGCGCGTACTGCGAGGGCAGCGTCGAGCACTTCAATTGGCTGGAAGACTTGGGTTTTCAGTTCGAGCGCAGCTACTTCCCGGGCAAGGCGGTGATCCAGCCCAACACCGAGGGGTTGATGTTCACCGGGAACGAGAAGGTGTGGCCCTTCCTGGAGAAGGCGGTGCCGGCGCCGCGCGGCCACAAGGTGCCCGTGCCCGGCGACACGGGCGGGGCCAGCATGGTGATCGATCTGCTCCTCAAGCGCGCCGCGAGCCTCGGCGTGCAGGTCCGCTACGAGACGGCCGCCACCCAGCTGATCGTGGACGATTCCGGCCAAAAGAGCCGGGTGACCGGCGTGGCGTGGAAGCGCTTCACCGAAACCGGTGCGATCAAGGCAAACTCGGTGATCATCGCTGCCGGGGGATTCGTGATGAATCCGGAGATGGTGGCCAAGTACACCCCCAAGCTGGGGGAGAAGCCGTTCGTCCTCGGCAACACCTACGACGACGGGCTGGGGATCCGGATGGGCGTGTCCGCCGGCGGCGCCACCCAGCACATGGATCAGATCTTCATCACCGCGCCGCCCTACCCGCCGTCGATCCTGCTGACCGGGATCATCGTGAACAAGCTCGGCCAGCGGTTCGTCGCCGAGGACTCCTACCACTCCCGCACGGCGGGGTTCATCATGGATCAGCCGGACAGCGCGGCGTTTTTGATCGTCGACGAGGCGCATCTGGAGCATCCCAAGATGCCGCTGGTGCCGCTGATCGACGGTTGGGAGACGGTCGCCGAGATGGAAGCCGCGCTCGGCATTCCGCAGGGCAACCTGGTCGCGACGCTGGACCGCTACAACACCCACGCCGCCCGCGGCGAGGACCCCGACTTCCACAAGCAGCCGGAATTCCTTGCGCCGCAAGACAAAGGGCCGTGGGGCGCGTTCGACATGTCGCTGGGCAAGGCGATGTACGCAGGTTTCACCGTCGGCGGGCTGGCCGTGTCCGTGGACGGACAAGTGCTGCGCGAGGACGGTTCGGCGGTGTCGGGGCTGTACGCGGTGGGGGCGTGTGCGTCCAACATCGCCCAGGACGGCAAGGGCTATGCCAGCGGCACGCAGCTGGGGGAGGGTTCGTTCTTCGGTCGCCGCGCCGGAGCGCACGCGGCCCGTAGCGCTGGAGCGAGCGCGGCCCGAGGGGCCGCGAGAGCGTAGGCGCGCCAAGACCCGGTGCCGGGGGCGCGCAGGAGCGTTAGGAGATCAAACCCGCGCGGGCTCTTTCTCCACCGGGCCCAGCCGCCATTCGCCGCCGCCCAGTAGGTGCAGCTCCTGCTCATGGTGCTGCTCGACGGTCGGCCGGTGGCTGACGCTGACGAGGACGGTGTCCGGCAATTCCGTGCGCACCAGTTGGTAGAGCGCGAATTCCAGGCCCTCGTCCAGCGCCGAGGTGGCCTCGTCGAGGAAGACGGCCTTCGGCTTGGTGAGCAGGATGCGCGCGAAGGCGACCCGCTGCTGCTCACCGGGCGAAAGCACCTTGGCCCAGTCCTGCTCGTCGTCGAGCCGGTCGATCAGCGGCGCGAGGGCCACCTTGGTCAACACGTCGCGCAGCTCGTCGTCGGAGACGGCGTCGGGCGAGTTCGGGTAGCACACGACGCCACGCAGGCTCCCCAGCGGGACATAGGGCAACTGCGACAAGAACATCGTCGCGTTTTCGCCATCGGGACGGCACAGCGTCCCGGACGCGTACGGCCACAGTTCGGCCAGGCTGCGCAGCAGCGTGGTCTTGCCGGCCCCGGAGCGCCCGGTGATCACCAACGCGTCACCCTCGTCCAACTGCACGTCGAGCGGATCGATGAGCCGGTCGCCGGCGGGCGTGCGTACTTCGACACCGCGAAGCTCGACAGTCGACTCCTCGCTCGGCTTGACGAGAATGGTCGGCAGCGCGCGGCCCTGGCTGTTGGCATCGACAAGCCCGTGCAACCGGATGATCGCCGCCCGGAATGCCGCGAACGCGTCGTAGTTGTTGCGGAAGAACGACAGCGAATCCTGAATGTTGCCGAACGCCGTCGCGCTCTGGCCGACGTCACCGAAGTCGATCTTCCCGGCGAACAGCCGCGGCGCCTGGATCACCCACGGCAACGGAACGATCACCTGCGACACCGACCAGTTCCAGCCGTTGAAGATGATGGTGCGGCGCACGAACTTGCGGTAGTTGGCGATGATCGGGGTGAAGCGCCGCCACAGTTGCGCGCGCTCGACTCGTTCACCGCGATAGAACCCGACCGCCTCGGCCGCGTCGCGCAACCGCACCAGGGCATAACGGAATGCGGCATTGAGTTTCTCGTTGTTGAAGCTCAGCCGGATCAGCGGGTGGCCCAACCAGACCGCGACCACGGTCGCGACCAGCACGTAGACCAGGACCGTCCAGAACATCGCGCGCGGCAACACCAGGCCGAAAACCTCCAGATTCCCGGAGAGCTGCCACAGGATCGCGGCGAACGAGATCACCGAGGCCACCGCATTCACGGCCCCGAACAGCAACGTGCTGCCCGTCCCGTTGGACGGGATGTTCGGAGTGCCCCCGGCATTGGCGGTGAAGATGTCGATGTCCTGCTGGATGCGCTGGTCCGGGTTGTCGATGGTGTTGTCGATGAACAGGTCCCGGTAATAAGCCTTGCCGTCAAGCCAGTCGTCGGTGAGGTGGGCGGTCAGCCAGATGCGCCAGGCGATGATGAACCGCTGTGTCAGGTAGATGTCGATCATGAACCGGATGACGTACAGCGTCGCGAGCACGGAAAAGATCGCAATCGACATCCAAAAGCCATGAATCCCAGACTGTTTGACGGCGTCGTCATCGGCCGCGATGCCCTGCACGGCCTTCTGCACGCCCGTGTACAGGTCGTTGCCCTGGTAGCTGAGCAACACGGTCAGGCGCACCGAGAGGAGCACCGACAGCAGCAACACGCCGAGCATCAGCCACACCTTGACGCTCGCCCGGCCGACGAAGTATCCGCGGGTGATCCGCCAGAACTGCCGGCCCCACGGGGTGAGGAACCGAAACGCGAACAGCACTGCCAGCAGGCACACGGCCCCGATCGCCCACGCGATGGCGATCCACCGCAGCGAATCCATGGGTGCCGTCGACCAATCGATCGACGGCTTGAACGGCTTCGGGCCCATGGTCGACGTCTCCTTACGGCCGAGGTGTCCAGCCTGTGCTCAACAAAAATCCTCCGGCGAAGTTACCCGAAGGATCTGGCTAGGCTGCGGTTATGAGCACCGACGCCATCCCCACACAAACATTGCACGCCGGCCGGCTCATCGCGCGGCGGCTCAAAGCCAGCGGCGTCGACACCGTCTTCACGTTGTCGGGCGGCCACCTGTTTTCCATTTACGACGGGTGCCGTGACGAGGGTATCCGGCTGATCGACACGCGGCACGAGCAGACCGCGGCGTTCGCCGCCGAGGGCTGGTCGAAGGTGACCAGGCTGCCGGGCGTGGCCGCGCTCACCGCCGGGCCGGGCGTCACCAACGGGATGAGCGCGATGGCCGCCGCGCAGCAGAATCAGTCGCCGTTGGTGGTGCTGGGCGGTCGGGCCCCCGCGGGGCGCTGGGGCATGGGCTCGCTGCAGGAGATCGACCACGTGCCGTTCGTGGCCCCGCTGGCCCGATTCGCCGCCACCGCGCAGTCGGCCGACGACGCCGGCCGGTTGGTCGACGAAGCGTTGCGGGCGGCGGTCGGCGCCCCGTCGGGGGTTGGGTTCGTCGACTTCCCGATGGATCACGCGTTTTCGTTGTCGGAGGACGACAGCCGGCCCGGCGCGCTGACCGACCTGCCGGCGCCGCCCGCCACCGACGGCGCCGCACTGGACCGGGCCGCCGGCCTGCTGTCCGCGGCGAAGCGGCCGGTGATCATGGCCGGCACCAACGTCTGGTGGGGGCGCGCCGAGGCGGCGCTGCTGCGCCTGGCCGAGGAACGCCACATCCCGGTGCTGATGAACGGGATGGCCCGCGGCGTCGTGCCCGCCGACCACCCGATGGCGTTTTCGCGGGTTCGGGCCAAGGCACTGGGGGAGGCCGACGTGGCGTTGATCGTCGGCGTGCCAATGGATTTCCGGCTCGGCTTCGGCAAGGTGTTCGGCCCGGAGACCCAGCTGGTCGTGGCCGACCGCGCCGAACCCGGCCGCGCGCATCCCCGTCCCATCGCCGCCGGGCTCTACGGCGACCTCACCGCGATCCTGTCCGCCCTGGCGAACACGCCAAGCGCCGACCACCGGGCCTGGGTCGACGAACTGCGCGCAGCCGAGACGGCGGCGCGCGGCGCCGAGAAGGCCGAACTCGCCGACGATCGGGTTCCGCTGCACCCGATGCGGGTGTACGCCGAGCTGGCGCCGCTGCTGGACCGCGACGCGATCGTCGTCATCGACGCCGGCGACTTCGGGTCTTATGCGGGCCGGGTGATCGACAGCTACCTGCCGGGCTGCTGGCTGGACAGCGGCCCGTTCGGCTGCCTCGGCTCGGGCCCCGGCTATGCCCTCGCGGCCAAGCTCGCCCGGCCCGACCGCCAGGTCGTGCTGCTGCAGGGCGACGGCGCGTTCGGCTTCAGCGGCATGGAGTGGGACACCCTGGCGCGGCACAACGTGCCGGTGGTGTCCGTGATCGGCAACAACGGGATCTGGGCACTTGAAAAGCACCCGATGGAGGCGCTGTACGGCTACTCGGTGGTCGCGGAGCTGCGGCCGGGCACCCGCTACGACGAGGTGGCGCGGGCCCTGGGTTGCCACGGCGAGCTGGTCTCCGCGCCGGTCGAGCTGCGCCCGGCGCTGGAACGCGCCTTCGCCAGCGGGTTACCCGCCGTCGTCAACGTGCTCACCGACCCGGCCGTCGCGTATCCGCGCCGGTCGAACCTGGCCTGACCGGCCGCGCGGGTGCGCAGTTGTACTCCGAAGCCCCGGCGTGTCGCGGGCAAACACGCACGCTCGCGCCAGCCGGGCGCTCGCGTACCGTTGACCTGTGTCGAAGACCACCCGGACCCAACCCGGCCGCCTGAGTAGCCGATTCTGGCGACTGCTGGGCGCCAGCACCGAGAAGAACCGCAGCCGCTCCCTCGCCGACGTCACCGCGTCCTCGGAGTACGACAAGGAAGCCGCCGACCTCAGCGACGAGAAGCTGCGCAAGGCGACCGGGCTGCTCAAGCTCGACGACCTCGCCGAATCGGCCGACATCCCGCAGTTCCTCGCGATCGCCCGGGAGGCGGCCGAGCGGACGACGGGGCTGCGGCCGTTCGACGTGCAGCTGCTGGGCGCGCTGCGCATGCTGGCCGGTGACGTGATCGAGATGGCCACCGGTGAGGGCAAAACCCTGTCGGGCGCGATCGCGGCCGCCGGATACGCGCTGGCCGGCCGGCACGTGCACGTGGTGACGATCAACGACTACCTGGCCCGCCGGGACGCGGAGTGGATGGGTCCGCTCATCGAGGCCCTGGGGCTGACGGTCGGCTGGATCACCGCCGAGTCGACGAGCGAGGAGCGCCGGGCCGCCTACGGCTGCGACGTCACCTACGCCTCGGTCAACGAGATCGGCTTCGACGTGCTGCGCGATCAGCTGGTGACCGACGTCGACGACCTCGTCTCGCCCAATCCCGACGTGGCCCTGATCGACGAGGCCGACTCGGTGCTGGTCGACGAGGCGCTGGTCCCGCTGGTGCTGGCCGGCACCACGCATCGCGAGACACCGCGGCTGGAGATCATCAAGCTGGTCGGTGAGCTGGAAGCGGGCACCGATTACGACACCGACGCCGACAGCCGCAACGTGCACCTGACCGACGTCGGCGCCCGCAAGGTGGAAAAGGCGCTGGGCGGTATCGACCTGTATTCCGAGGAGCACGTCGGCACCACGCTGACCGAGGTCAACGTGGCGTTGCACGCGCACGTGCTGCTGCAGCGCGACGTGCACTACATCGTCCGCGACGACGCCGTCCACCTCATCAACTCCGCGCGCGGGCGCATCGCGCAACTGCAGCGCTGGCCGGACGGCCTGCAGGCCGCCGTCGAGGCGAAGGAGGGCATCGAGACGACCGAGACCGGCGAGGTGCTCGACACGATCACGGTGCAGGCGTTGATCAATCGCTACGCCACCGTCTGCGGCATGACCGGCACCGCGCTGGCCGCCGGTGAGCAGCTGCGCCAGTTCTACAAGCTCGGCGTGTCGCCAATCCCGCCGAACGAGCCCAACATTCGCGAGGACGAGTCCGACCGGGTCTACATCACCGCCGCAGCCAAGAACGACGCCATTGTCGAGCACATCGCCGAGGTGCACCAGACCGGGCAGCCGGTACTGGTCGGCACCCGTGACGTGGCCGAGTCCGAGGAGCTGCACGAGCGGCTACTGCGCCGCGGCGTGCCGGCCGTCGTGCTCAACGCCAAGAACGACGCCGAGGAGGCGAAGGTGATCGCCGAGGCCGGCGAGTACGGCACCGTCACGGTGTCCACCCAGATGGCCGGGCGCGGCACCGACATCCGGCTCGGCGGATCCGACGAGGCCGACCACGACCGCGTCGCCGAGCTGGGCGGGCTGCACGTCGTCGGGACGGGCCGCCACCACACCCAGCGGCTGGACAACCAGCTGCGGGGGCGCGCCGGACGCCAGGGCGACCCCGGATCGTCGGTGTTCTTCTCCAGCTGGGAGGACGACGTGGTCGCCGCGAACCTCGACCACAACAAGCTCCCGATGCAGACCGATGACGACGGGCGGATCGTCAGCCCCAAGGCGGCCGGGATGCTCGACCACGCGCAGCGGGTCGCCGAGGGCCGCATGCTGGACGTGCACGCCAACACCTGGCGCTACAACCAGTTGATCGCCCAGCAGCGCGCCATCATCGTCGACCGGCGAAACACATTGCTGCGCACCGCAACCGCGCGCGAGGAGCTGGCCGAGCTGGCGCCGGACCGGTACGGGGAGCTGGCCAAGGAGATCCCCGAGGAGCGCCTCGAGAAGATCTGCCGGCTCATCATGCTGTATCACCTCGACCGGGGCTGGGCCGATCACCTGGCGTATCTGGCCGACATCCGCGAAAGCATCCACCTGCGCGCGCTGGGGCGCCAAAACCCGCTCGACGAGTTCCACCGGCTCGCGGTCGACGCGTTCGCGTCGCTGGCCGCCGACGCGATCGAGGCGGCCCAGCAGACGTTCGAGACCGCGAACGTGCTCGAGGAGGAGCCCGGCCTAGACCTGTCCAAGCTGGCACGGCCGACGTCGACGTGGACGTACATGGTCAACGACAACCCGCTGTCCGACGACACGCTGTCGACCCTGAGCCTGCCCGGGGTGTTCCGCTAGGCCGAGCCGCCCAATGTGCGTCCAGCCGCACGCTCGGGCTCGAGTGTGCGGCCAGCTTCACACTCGGCGTTCGGCTAATGTCACGGCTCATGGAGCAGGTGCTTCCGCCCGACCGGGTGCTGACAGTGCCCAACGCCCTGAGCGCCATCCGCCTGGTGCTCATCCCGGTGTTCATCTACGCCCTGCTGTTCGCCCACGCCAACGGCTGGGCGGTGGCGATCCTGATGTTCAGCGGGGCCTCCGACTGGGCCGACGGCAAGATCGCCCGCACGCTCAACCAATCCTCGCGGCTCGGCGTTCTGCTGGACCCCGCGGTGGATCGCCTGTACATGGCGACCGTTCCGATCGTGCTGGCCGTCGACGGGATCGTGCCGTGGTGGTTCGTCATCACGCTGCTGGTGCGCGACGGGCTGCTCGCGGCGACCCTGCCGTTGCTGCGCAGCCGCGGACTGACGGCGCTGCCGGTGACCTACGTCGGCAAGGCCGCCACCTTCGCGTTGATGTCCGGCTTCCCGCTCGTCCTGCTCGGAACGGGCGGCGCGACGTGGAGCCGCGTGCTGCATGCCGTCGGCTGTGGCTTCCTGGGCTGGGGCCTCTACATGTACCTCTGGGCGTTCGTGTTGTACGCGGTGCAGATGGTGTTGGTGCTGCGCCGCATGCCCAAGCTGAAACATCCTGTACGGCAACCGATTTCGCCCAAGGCGAGTGAACATGGCTGAGCCCGACCGCCTGCTCGGCGGCTACGACCCCAACGCCGGCCGCAGCGCCCACGAGGCGGCCCGGCCGCAACTGATCCCGGTGCCGTCGCTGCTGCGCGCCCTGCTGTCGGAGCACCTGGATCCGGGGTACGCCGCGGCCGCCGCCCGGCACGGCGGCCCTGACACGCCGCGGCGCGGGCGGGACCGGGCCGTCGGCTGGCTTTGGGAGGCGGTGGCGGCGCTGTTGATCGCCGCGGTCTTCGCCGCCGCCGTCGCCCAGGCCCGCTCGGTTGCTCCCGGCGTTCGCAACGCGCAGCAGCTGCTGCTGCAAAGCGTGCGTTCGTCGGAAACCACGGCGACCAGGCTGGGCAGGGAGCGCGGCGCGCTGTCGGCGAAAGTCGACGACGTGCAACGACGCGCGCTGGCCGAGAACGCGGAGGGCCAGCGGCTGCTGAACCGCCTCGACGCGCTCAGCCTGGCGGCGGCCAGCACGGCGGTGATCGGGCCCGGTCTGTCGGTGACCGTGACGGATCCCGGTGCCGGCCCGAACCTTTCCGACGTGTCCAAGCAGCGCGTCAGCGGCAGCAGGCAGATCATCCTGGACCGCGACCTGCAGCTGGTGGTCAACTCGTTGTGGGCCAGCGGCGCCGAAGCCATCTCCGTCGGCGGCGTCCGGATCGGGCCGAACGTCACCATCCGTCAGGCGGGCGGGGCGATCCTGGTCGACAACAACCCGACCAGCAGCCCCTACCAGATCCTCGCGATCGGCCCACCGCACGCGATGCGAGACGTCTTCGACAGCAGCCCGGGACTGCAGCGTCTGCGGCTGCTGGAGTCCTCCTACGGCGTCGTCGTCACCGTGAACGTCGCCGACGGTCTGTCGCTGCCCGCCGGATCGATCCGGGATGTGAAGTTCGCCAAACAGATTGGGCCCCAGTGAGAAGACTCCTCTCGAGACGGATTCGCCGCTCCGACACGGGGTGCTGTGCATGATCGGAATCGCGGCGCTCGCCGTCGGCATCGTGCTCGGCCTGATCTTCCACCCCGCCGTCCCCGAGGCCATCCAGCCCTATCTGCCGATCGCGGTGGTGGCCGCGCTCGACGCCGTGTTCGGCGGGCTGCGCGCCTACCTCGAACGCATCTTCGACCCCAAGGTGTTCGTGGTGTCGTTCGTGTTCAACGTCTTCGTGGCCGCGCTGATCGTGTACGTCGGCGACCAGCTGGGCGTCGGCACGCAGCTTTCCACGGCCATCATCGTCGTCCTGGGCATCCGGATCTTCGGCAACGCCGCGGCGCTGCGCCGCCGGCTGTTCGGGGCTTGAGTGGCGCAGTGAGACGCGCCGGCGACGATGAGGAGCGGCGCAGTGAAAGAGGTGAGATCGTCGTGAACGAGGACCCGCCCGACCGCGGCCCCGACGAAAGTCCTGACGCGCCAGGCCGGCACGGTCAGCCTGAGGGCGGCAAGCCGGCCGAGGCCGGTCAGCATGGCCGCCACGAACTGCCCGCCAAACGCCCGCGCCCTGAGATCGGACCGGTTCACCGCACGGGGCTCTCCGGCCTGCTGCGAAGCGGACGCTCCCGGCTCGTCTTCGGAACGCTGGCGACGGTGCTGTGCCTGGTCCTGGGCATCGCGATCGTCACCCAGGTGCGCCAGACCAAGTCGGGCGATTCGCTGGACACCGCCCGCCCCGCCGACCTCCTGGTGCTGCTGGATTCGCTGCGGCAGCGCGAGGCCACCCTGAACACCGAAGTCAGCGAACTGCAGAACACGCTGAATTCCCTGCAGCCCTCGGGCAACAACGATCAGGCCGCCATCCAGAGCGCGCAGGCCAGGCTGGCCGCGCTGTCCATCTTGGTCGGCGCCGTGGGCGCCACCGGGCCGGGCGTCACCGTCACGATCGACGACCCCGGCCCGGGTGTGTCACCGGAGGCGATGCTCGACGTGGTCAACGAGTTGCGCGCCGCCGGCGCCGAGGCGATCGAGGTCAACGACGCCCACCAGTCCGTGCGGGTAGGTGTCGATACCTGGATTGTGGGTACGCCTGGCTCGTTGACCATCGACACAAAGAACCTGTCGCCCCCGTATTCGATTCTGGCGATTGGCGATCCGCCCACGCTGGCCGCGGCGATGAACATCCCGGGCGGCGCGGAGGACAGCGTCAAGCGCGTCGGCGCGCGGATGTCCGTGCAGCAGGCCGACAAGGTGGACGTGACCACCTTGCGGCAACCAAAACCGCACCAATACGCTCAGCCCGTCAAGTGAACTTGCCGTGCGAGAAGCGACCAGAACAGGATCACCCGTGAGCGATATTCCGTCCGATCTGCACTACACCGCCGAACACGAATGGGTTCGACGAAGCGGTGAGGACACCGTCCGGGTGGGCATCACCGACTTCGCGCAGTCGGCCCTCGGCGACGTTGTTTTCGTCCAGCTGCCCGATGTGGGCAGCCAAGTGAGCGCGGGCGAATCGTTCGGCGAGGTGGAATCGACCAAGTCGGTGTCGGACCTGTTCGCCCCGGTCTCCGGGACGGTGGCCGCGGTCAACGGCGAGCTGGAGGGCAGTCCGCAGCTGGTCAACTCCGACCCGTACGGGGCCGGCTGGCTGGTGGATGTCCAGGTTTCCGACGGTGCCGAGCTCCAGTCGGCCATTTCGGCGCTGCTCGACGCCGAGGCCTACCGGGGGACCCTGACGGAATGACGGTTGCTAATGTGCCTGCCAGCCCCGCCCGCCGAGTCGGGCGGCGCGGATCCGAGGTCGGGGGTGGGCGCATTGCGGACCGGTGCGCGGTACGTTCATCAGATCGGCATTTGAGGGACACTGGAAGGCACTGGACAGTCGAGTAATCAGCAGTACGGGGCCAGAAAACGAGAGCCGGGCGAGCCGCCCGGCCGGATAACGCCACAGCGGCCAGTGAGGAGCAGCGCGTGACGGACATGGATAACGACCAGACCTCTGACGAAGTCACGGTAGAGACGACTTCCGTCTTCCGTGCCGACTTCCTCAACGAACTGGACGCCCCCGCGCAAGCGGGGACCGAGAGCGCGGTGTCGGGGGTCGAAGGGCTCCCCGCCGGCTCGGCGCTGCTGGTCGTCAAACGGGGACCGAACGCGGGCTCGCGGTTCCTGCTCGACCAGCCCATCACGTCCGCCGGCCGGCACCCCGACAGCGACATCTTCCTCGACGACGTCACGGTCAGCCGTCGCCACGCCGAATTCCGGTTGGAAAACAACGAATTCCACGTCGTCGATGTCGGTAGCCTGAACGGCACCTACGTCAACCGCGAACCCGTCGATTCGGCGGTGCTCGCGAACGGCGACGAAGTGCAGATCGGCAAGTTCCGGTTGGTGTTTTTGACCGGCCCCAAGCAGGGTGACGACGATGGAGGTTCCGGAGGGTAGTGAGCGCGCCCGATAGCCCGGCACTCGCCGGGATGTCGATTGGGGCGGTCCTGGATCTGTTGAGACCGGATTTCCCCGATGTCACCATCTCCAAGATCCGCTTTCTGGAGGCCGAGGGGCTGGTGACGCCGCAGCGCGCCGCATCCGGATACCGGAGGTTCACCGCCTACGACTGTGCCCGGCTGCGGTTCATCCTCACCGCCCAGCGCGACCACTACCTGCCGCTGAAGGTGATCAGGGCGCAGCTGGACGCCCAGCCCCACGGTGAGCTGCCGCCGATCGGATCGCCTTACGGGGTACCGCGATTGGTGTCGGTGCCCGACGGCGGGGACGTCGGCGCCGCGGGCGAGGCCAGGCCCGACGCGGCGGCGGTCGCTCCGCCCCGCGTCCGGCTGAGCCGCGAAGACCTGCTGGAACGCTCCGGGGTCGACGACAATCTCCTGACGGCGCTGCTCAAAGCCGGGGTCATCACCACCGGCCCGGGCGGCTTCTTCGACGAACACGCCGTGGTGATCCTCCAGTGCGCGCGGGCGTTATCGGAGTACGGCGTCGAACCGCGGCATCTGCGCGCCTTCCGCAACGCCGCCGACCGCCAGTCCGACCTGATCGCCCAAATTGCCGGGCCGGTAGTCAAAGCGGGCAAGACCGGCGCCCGCGACCGCGCCGACGACCTGGCGCGTGAGGTGGCTGCGCTCGCTATCACACTGCACACCTCGCTGATCAAGTCCGCCGTTCGCGACGTTCTGCATCGCTGAGGATTAGACTTCGTTGGACAGCTTGGTGTGTGCACACCAGGCTGGCAGTGCGACCAGAGCGGCATATGCGGAGGGCAGACACAAATGGGTGAAGTTCGTGTTGTCGGCATTCGCGTCGAGCAGCCGCAGAACCAGCCGGTGCTGTTGCTGCGCGAGGCCAACGGTGACCGATACCTGCCGATTTGGATTGGCCAGTCGGAAGCCGCGGCCATCGCGCTGGAGCAGCAAGGCGTCGAACCGCCTCGCCCGCTGACGCACGACCTGATCAGGGATCTCATTGCCGCCCTTGGGCATTCGCTGAAAGAAGTGCGGATCGTCGATCTGCAGGAGGGCACCTTCTACGCCGACCTGGTCTTCGACCGCAACATCACCGTTTCGGCGCGCCCGTCGGACTCGGTGGCGATCGCGCTGCGGGTCGGCGTTCCGATCTACGTCGAGGAGGCGGTCCTCGCCCAGGCCGGCCTGCTCATCCCCGACGAGAGCGACGAAGAGGGCAACACCGCCGTCCGGGAGGACGAGGTGGAGAAGTTCAAGGAATTCCTGGACAGCGTCTCGCCGGACGACTTCAAGGCCACCTGACCCCGGGCCATCCCGGACCACTAGGCTGGACCCCGACATCACGGATCCATCTCATCTGGCACCGCGATGTCGACACGCTGGCCGATAGTGCGGCCACACGGCCGCGCAGCCGCCATACTTTGATCACGACTTACGGGCGCGGCGGCTATCGAAAAGCGTAAGCTCTCTAGCACTCGGGCCTGAGCAAACGTGGCTGCGGTGCAGCCAATGACGACAGCGCGATCGGCGAGAGGAACCACCGTGAGCGAGCAGCCACGTCAAGAGCAGCTGGACCTAGCTGACAATGCGACCGCCGCGAGCAGCGACCCGACCGTCACCGCAGCGAGCGCGCCCGTGCAACCCGGGCTGTTTCCCGACGATTCCGTGCCCGACGAGCTCGTGGGTTACCGCGGGCCGAGCGCCTGCCAGATCGCCGGGATCACCTACCGGCAGCTGGATTACTGGGCGCGCACGTCGCTGGTGGTCCCGTCGATCCGCAGCGCGGCCGGCTCCGGCAGCCAGCGGCTCTACTCGTTCAAGGACATCCTGGTCCTCAAGATCGTCAAGCGGTTGCTCGACACCGGCATCTCACTGCACAACATCCGGGTGGCGGTCGACCATCTGCGCCAGCGCGGCGTGCAGGACCTGGCCAACATCACGCTGTTCTCCGACGGCACCACCGTTTACGAGTGCACCTCGGCCGAAGAGGTCGTCGACCTGCTGCAGGGCGGGCAGGGCGTGTTCGGCATCGCCGTCTCCGGGGCCATGCGCGAGCTGACCGGCGTCATCGCCGACTTCCACGGCGAGCGCGCCGACGGCGGCGAATCGATCGCCGCCCCGGAGGACGAGCTGGCCTCCCGGCGCAAGCACCGCGACCGCAAGATCGGCTAGCCGCCACTTTCTCCGCGAGCAGACACAAAAGCCCCCCTAAGCCTGGCGTGTCGCGGGCTTTTGCGTCTGTTCGCCACCGCGTCCGGGCCACGGGTAAACTGGCGGGCGCGTCGCACTCGGGCGGGAGAGTTCCGTGGCTGCCAGTCACGGACGCCGAAGGAGCAACACCTCTCCGTCAACCTCTCAGGCACCCGGACCGCGCGAGTTGACGACGCCTCTGGAAAGCGGTGGAGACACGATCCCCACCCGCCGATGGGGAAAGGCGCCCGGCGCCGAATCTCTCAGGCGCCCGGGCCGCGGGTGAAGACAGAGGGAGAGGGCCGCCAGTCCCTCGACCTCAGGAGTTCGCGAGTGCCCGACCAATCAACGTTCGCAGACCGGCACATCGGCCCCGACAGCCAGGCCGTCGCGGCCATGCTCGCCGTCATCGGCGTGGAGTCGTTAGACGAGCTGGCATCGAAGGCGGTTCCCACCGGCATCCTGGACCGGCTCGTCGACGGCGGCGCCGCCCCCGGCCTGGAGCAGTTGCCGCCGCCCGCCAGCGAGGCCGAGGCGCTGGCCGAGCTGCGGCGCCTGGCCGACGCCAACACCGTGGCCGTGTCGATGATCGGGCAGGGCTACTACGACACGCTCACGCCTCCCGTGCTGTTGCGCAACATCATGGAGAACCCGGCCTGGTACACCGCCTACACCCCGTATCAGCCGGAGATCAGTCAGGGCCGGCTGGAGGCGCTGCTGAATTTCCAGACGATGGTGGCCGACCTGACGGGCCTCGAGGTGGCCAACGCGTCGATGCTCGACGAGGGCACCGCCGCGGCCGAGGCCATGACCCTGATGCACCGCGCGGCGCGCGGCTCCAACCGGCTCGCGGTGGACGCCGACGTCTTCGCCCAGACCGCGGCCGTGCTGGCCACCCGGGCCAGGCCGCTGGGCGTCGAGATCGTCACCGCCGACTTGCGTGACGGCCTCCCGGACGGTGACTTCTTCGGGGTCATCACCCAGTTGCCCGGCGCCAGCGGCCGGGTCACGGACTGGTCGGCGCTGGTTGCCGCCGCCCACGACCGGGGCGCGCTGGTCGCCGTCGGCGCCGACCTGCTGGCGTCGACGCTCATCACACCGCCCGGCGAGATCGGTGCCGACGTCGCGTTCGGCACCACCCAAAGATTCGGTGTCCCAATGGGATTCGGCGGCCCGCACGCCGGCTACCTGGCCGTGCACGCCAAGCACGCCCGCCAGCTGCCGGGGCGGCTGGTCGGGGTGTCGTTGGATGCGGACGGGTCACCGGCCTACCGGCTGGCGCTGCAGACGCGCGAGCAGCACATCCGCCGCGACAAGGCGACCAGCAACATCTGCACCGCACAGGTGCTGCTGGCGGTGATGGCCGCGATGTACGCCAGCTACCACGGCGCCGACGGGCTGACCGCGATCGCGCGGCGGGTCCACACCCAGGCCCGCAGGATCGGTGCGGCACTGGGTGCCGCGCTGGTGCACGACACGTTCTTCGACACCGTCTTGGCCCGGGTCCCCGGGCGCGCCGACGAGGTGCTGGCGGCGGCGAAGGCCCACGGCATCAACCTGTGGCGCGTCGACGCCGACCATGTGTCGGTGGCCTGCGACGAGGTCACCACCGACGAGCACGTGGCCGCGGTGCTGCAGGCGTTCGGGGTTCAGCCCGCCGAGCCGGAGTCCGTCGGCATCGCCACCCGCAGCTCGGAGTTCCTCACCCATCCCGCATTCACGCAATACCGCACCGAAACCGCGATGATGCGGTACCTGCGCACGCTGGCGGACAAGGATGTCGCCTTGGACCGCAGCATGATTCCGCTGGGCTCCTGCACGATGAAACTCAACGCGGCCGCCGAGATGGAACCGATCACCTGGCCGGAGTTCGCCCGCCTGCACCCGTTCGCGCCGGCCTCCGACACCGCGGGGATCCGCCGGCTGGTCGCCGACCTGGAGAGCTGGCTGGTGCAGATCACCGGTTACGACGCCGTCTCGCTGCAGCCCAACGCCGGCTCACAGGGCGAGTACGCGGGCCTGCTGGCGATCCACGACTACCACGCCAGCCGGGGCGAGCCGCACCGCGACATCTGCCTCATCCCGTCGAGCGCGCACGGTACCAACGCCGCGTCCGCGGCGCTGGCCGGGCTGCGGGTGGCCGTGGTCGCCTGCCGCGAGAACGGCGACGTCGACCTCGACGACCTGCGGGCCAAGGTGGCCGAGCACGCCGACCGGCTGGCCGCGCTGATGATCACCTACCCGTCCACGCACGGCGTCTACGAGCACGACATCGCCGAGATCTGCGCGGCCGTGCACGACGCCGGCGGTCAGGTCTACATCGACGGCGCCAACCTCAACGCGCTGGTCGGGCTGGCCCGGCCCGGGAAGTTCGGCGGCGACGTCAGCCACCTGAACCTGCACAAGACGTTCTGCATCCCGCACGGCGGCGGCGGGCCGGGCGTCGGCCCCGTCGCGGCGCGCGCGCACCTGGCCCCGTTCCTGCCGGGCCACCCCTACGCGCCGGAGTTGCCCGGCGGCCACGCGGTGTCGTCGGCGCCCTACGGGTCGGCCTCCATCCTGCCGATCACCTGGGCCTACATCAGGATGATGGGCGGCGGAGCAACTAGCGGCCTGCGGGCGGCCTCACTGACCGCGATCGCGTCGGCCAACTACATCGCCCGGCGGCTCGACGAGTACTTCCCGGTGCTCTACGCAGGGGAGAACGGCATGGTGGCCCACGAGTGCATCCTGGACTTGCGCGGCATCACCAAGTCCACCGGCGTGACCGTCGACGACGTGGCAAAGCGCTTGGCGGACTACGGCTTTCACGCGCCCACCATGAGCTTCCCGGTGGCCGGCACGCTGATGGTGGAGCCCACCGAGAGCGAAACCCTGACCGAAATCGACGCCTTCTGCGAGGCCATGATCGCCATCCGCCGCGAGATCGACCGCGTGGGCTCGGGGGAGTGGTCGGCCGACGACAACCCGCTGCGGGGAGCGCCACATACCGCGGAGTGCCTGCTGGTCTCGCACTGGGATCACCCGTACACCCGCGAGGAGGCGGCCTACCCGCTGGGCAAAGGCTTCCGGCCCAAGGTGTGGCCGCCGGTGCGCCGCATCGACGGCGCGTACGGCGACCGCAACCTGGTGTGCTCCTGCCCGCCGGTGGAGGCGTTCGCCTAGGTTGTCGCCGCGGCCGGTCAGCCGAAGCGCTCGATGATCGCCGCGGCGATCCGGTCGGGCGCGTCCTCCTGGATGAAGTGCTTGGCGTCGGGCAGCTCGACCACGACGTGGTCGGGAAACGTCGCGCGCATCCGCGGGAGTGACGGGCCGGGCCGGAAGGCGAAGTCCTTCATGCCCCAGACGAACAGCGCCGGCTTGTCGCCCAGTTTGGCCGGCACCTCACGGGCCAGGCGGGCCAGCAGCGGATGGGCGGCCAGGATCTGCTTGGGCATCTCGGCCACGCCCTTGCGCGCCTCCGCGCTGGGTTGCACGGCGCGGTAGTGCTCCATCACCGCCGCGCTCGGCCGGTGCTGGGTGCCCGCCGGGACGAGCCGTTCGACGAAGAAGTTGTGGTGCAGGATGGCGTACTGCATCGGCGGGCTGGACATCACCCGGCTGAACGCCTTGGTCGAGAACGTGTCCGCCGGCCAGAACCAGGTGTTGCCCAGCACGACGCCGCGCACCCGGTCGGCGCGCTCGACGGCGACCGCCATGCCGATCGGGCCGCCCCAGTCCTGGCCCATGGTCAGGTAGCCGTCGAGCCCGAGGTGATCGACGAATTCGCCGACCACCCGCGCGTGCTCATCGATCTTGTAGCCGTATCCCGCGGGTCGCTCGGACAGCCCGAACCCGAGGTAATCCGGTGCGATGCAACGGAACCGGTCGCGCAGCGCGACGATGATGTTCCGGTACAGGAAGCTCCACGTCGGATTGCCGTGGCACAGCAGCAGGGGCGGGCCGTCGCCCTCGTCGACGTAGTGCAGACGCCCGCGCGAGCTGTCGAACCACCGCGACTCGAACGGATAGAGCTGGGGATCCGGGGTGAAATCGACCTGCATGACGCTCCCTTCGGCAACGCCCACGATCGTATGCGGAAGGGGTGACAGCGCCGCGTCAGCTGTGCTCGCCCCGACGCCCTCAGCTCAAGAAAGTGTTGATGGCGGCGGCCAGGTCCGGGGACGCCGACGTGGACAGGTTCTGGTATCCGCCGCCGCTGAGTTGCGCGACGGCTTCCCAGGTGGAGCGGTCCGGGTCACTGCCGAAGTCGATGACGTTGACCGCGATCGGCTTGGCCGCGTCAGCGCTCTTGCGGATGAAATCCTGCAGTCCGGCGCCGTCCAGGGTTTGGTCGGTGTGCGGTCCGGACGTGATCACCAAGATCGAATTCGCCTGGCCCGCATGATAATTGGTCTGCAGCTCCTGGTAGATCATGCGCAGGGTGGTGAACGAAACCGCGCCGCCGGCCGACGAATACTGCTTGTCCAGCGCGGCCGCCAGCGCCGCCGAGCGCGGTTGGCCTCCGGCGGCGCCGACGGGGTCGCCCAGCGGTCCGCCCGGCACCTCCGAGCGGCCCTCGTGGCCGTCGAAGGTCCACAGGCCCACGCTGGCGCTGGGCGGCATCGACTTGATCTTGTCCCGAAGCGCAGCGATCACGTTGGCGAGCCGGGTCTTCCCGCCCTCGTCGACCGGCATCGACTGGTCGAGCATGATGGTCGCGGCCAGTCCGCTCGCCGGGGCGGCCATGGCTTCGGCCAGCGTCGCGCGCATCGCGTCGTCACCCACCGACAGCGTCGCGGGCAACGCCGGGAAACTGGTCACCGGGCTGCTCGGCGGGTTGACCCCGTTGACCCGGAAACCGGCCTTGGCCAGCTTCGCGAGTTGCTCGGGCTTGCGCAGGTAGCGGTCGAACCCGCTGGCGGCGGAGGTCTGCTCCGGCGTCAGCCAGGGGCCGCTGAGCAGCACCGTGGGGTAGTCGGCGACCGGCGCGGGGCCGCCCGGCAGCCACGACGCCAGCGTGCTCTTGGCATCGGACAGCGATTGGCCGCGCTGGAACAGTTGCTGCTCGGTGGTCAGCACCGCGTGCACCGGCGCGGCCGCCGCGTCGCCGGGCTTGAGCAGGGCGTTGAACGCCTCGGTCAGGGAGTTGTCGGCCAGCTTGGGTTGGGCGCTCAACAAGGCGCGGACGGCGCCCGTGCCCTGGGTGGGCGGCGCGCCCGCCGGAACCGACGCGGCCGCGACGGCCTCGCCGGCCAGATACGACGCGTCGCCGTTGCCGTTCGTCGGCAGCGCCAGCCGCAGCGACCCCCACGTCGGCAGGTTCACCGCGGCCAGCCCGTTCGGGTTGGTTTGCAGGCCCGGCAGCGCCGCCCAGTTCTGGTTGCCGAGGGCCTGCCCGAGCTCGGGCCGGACGGCGAGCATGACCGGCGACGTCACCAGCGAATGGCTTTCGGTGATCGTTTTCTGGCCCGCGGTGGCGGCGAGCCGCGCGGCGGACACCGAGCTGCCCGGGATCCACAACGCCGGCTGCCCGCCCAGATCTGCGGGCCACTTGCCGGCGAACCCGTTGAGCACCGCGTCGGAACCGGCCGGTTTGACGTTCACCACCATGCAGTGGTCGCCGACCGGGCCGGCCGTGGAGTTGTAGCTCTGGGCCAGCTGCTGCACGGGATCGGAAATCGACGGGTCGGCGATGACGGCGACCGACTCCTGACCCCCGACGCAGCGGGCGGCGGCGTTGTGCGACCGGTGGGACAACGCGTCGCCGAAGAAGCTCCACAGGATCACGGTGCCCACCACGACGACCACGGCGACGAGCGCGACGATCACCCCGATGCTGACGCCGCGGCGCCCGCCCTCGCTGCGGTGGCCGCCGAGCCGCTCGCCGAGCCCCCGGTGCCCGCCCCGTAACCGGGATGACAGCGACGGCGGGGAGGCCGGCGGCTCGTCGCCCGCCGGGCCCTGCCTGCGCGGCGGGAATTCCGGATAGTCGTCGGCGGTGCCGTCCGCGAACGTGTCGTCGGCGGGATGGGCCGCCTCGCCGCGCGCGGGAAAGTTCTCGTCGGCGAAGTCGTCGTGCCAATAACGGTCGTCGGCCGCGGCGTCGCGGTAGTGGTGACCGGTGTCCTCGGCGGCGTCCTGATCACCGGCGACGTATTCGTCGGCCGGCCGGTCGACGGAGTCCTCCGGGTCGGGCATGCTGTGCCTACCCATACCGGTGCCCGCCGCCTTTCCGTCGACTCGTCATGGACTCGGCGCAGATTCTAGTCATCAGAGGCACTGCTCACCGCATTGTCGAGCCGGTTTCACCCACCGGCGGCGCGGGCTTTGAATTCGCGCCGGCGCCGATGCAGGATCGGCTCGGTGTAGCCGTTGGGCTGCTGTGCTCCGGACAGGATCAGCTCCTGGGCGGCCAGGAAGGCGATGCTGTCGTCGAAATTCGGCGCCATCGGCAGGTACTTGGGATCACCGGCGTTTTGCTGATCGACCATCGGGGCCATCCGCTCCAGGCTCGCGCGGACGTCCTCGCTGGTGATCACGCCGTGCTTCAGCCAGTTGGCCAGCAGCTGGCTGGAGATCCGCAGCGTGGCGCGGTCCTCCATCAGCGCGACGTTGTGGATGTCCGGCACCTTCGACGACCCGACGCCCTGGTCGATCCAGCGCACCACGTAGCCAAGGATGGATTGGCAGTTGTTGTCGACCTCCTCGCGGATCTCCTCGGAGGCCCACGCCAGCTCCTTGGCCAGCGGGATGGTCAACAGCTGCTCGATGCTCGCCCGCTTCTTGCCCGCCAGTTCCCGCTGCACCGCGATGACGTCGACCTGGTGGTAGTGCAACGCGTGCAGGGTGGCCGCCGTCGGCGACGGCACCCAGGCGGTGCTGGCACCCTGCTTGGGCTGGCCGATCTTCTGCTCGACCATGTCGGCCATCAGCTCGGTCATGGTCCACATGCCCTTGCCGATCTGGGCGTGACCGGCGAAGCCCGCGGCCAGGCCGGTGTCGACGTTGTTGTCCTCGTAGGCCAGGATCCACGGTTGGCTCTTCATCGTGCCCTTGCGCACCATCGGGCCGGCCTCCATCGAGGTGTGGATCTCGTCGCCGGTGCGGTCCAGGAACCCGGTGTTGATGAACACGATGCGGTCGGCGGCGGCCTTGATGCACGCCTTCAGGTTGACGGTGGTGCGCCGCTCCTCGTCCATGACGCCGACCTTCAGCGTGGTCTGCGGCAGTCCGAGCACGTCCTCGACCCGGCTGAACAGTTCGGTGGTGAATGCCACCTCGTCGGGGCCGTGCATCTTGGGCTTGACGATGTAGATGGAGCCGGTGCGGCTGTTGACCAGCGGCCCGTTGGCGTCGGTGGCCTTGAGGCCGTGGACCGCGCACAGGCCGGTGAACAGCGCGTCCTGGATGCCCTCGAAGATCTCCGTTTCTTCGCCGCCGTCGGTGCTCAGAACGATTGCGTCGTTGGTCATCAGGTGCCCGACGTTGCGCACGAAAAGCAGCGCGCGCCCGGGCAGCACCAGCTCACCGCCGTCGGGGGTGGTGTAGTTGCGGTCCTGGTTGGGCACCCGCGTGAACGTCTTGCCGTCCTTGTCCACCTCGGCGGCCAGGTCGCCCCGCATCAGGCCGAGCCAGTTGCGGTAGGCCGCGGTCTTGTCGTCGGCGTCGACGGCGGCCACCGCGTCCTCGAAGTCGATGATCGTGGTCACCGCCGACTCCAGGACGACGTCCTTGATGCCGGCGCGGTCGGTCCGGCCGACGGGCGACTCGGGGTCGATCAGGATCTCGATGTGCAGGCCGTTGTTGATCAGCAGCACCGACCAGCTGGGGGAGCCGAGCTCGCCGCTGTATCCGACGAACTTCTCGGGCTGGGCGAGCCCGACGGATTCGTCGCCGAGGGTGACTTCGAGCCGGCCGTCGGCGATGCTCAGGCCCGTCGCGTCCGCCCAGGAACCCGACGACAGCGGCACGGCCCCGTCGAGGAACTGGCGGGCATAGGCGATCACCTTGTCGCCGCGCACCCTGTTGTAGCTGGTGCCCTGTTCGGCGCCGTCGGTTTCGGGGATCACGTCCGTGCCGTAGAGGGCGTCGTACAGCGAGCCCCAGCGGGCGTTGGCGGCGTTGAGCGCGAAGCGGGCGTTGGTCACCGGCACCACCAGCTGGGGGCCCGCGGTGGTGGTGATCTCGGGGTCGACGCCGGACGTGGTGATGCTGAAGTCGTCGGGCTCGGGCAGCAGATAACCGATCTCGGTCAGGAACTCCCGGTAGGCCTCGGTGTCGATCGGCTCGATGACCCGCTGCCGGTGCCACTTGTCGATCTGCGCCTGCAGCTCGTCGCGGCGGTTCAGCAAATCCTGGTTCTGCGGCGTGAGGTCGGTGACGACCTTGTCGACACCGGCCCAGAAGCTGTCCGGGTCGATTCCGGTGCCGGGCAGGGCCTCGTTGTTCACGAAGTCGTAGAGCACCTTGGCGACGCGCAAGTTCCCCACCGACACGCGGTCAGTCATGTTTCTCCTCCATAAATGGGCTCCTCAGGGGCCAAGCGGAACCTCACCGGCCACAACAGGCATCGTCGTCAGCCTACCGACCGGCAGCCCGACGACAGTTACCCGGGCGACCCGCAACAGCAGGTCACGCCCGGGCTCCAGCCACAACGATGGCGCCGCGGCGGGTCCCGAGGGTCGCTTCTGGCAACGCATGTTCCGCGGGCCGGGACCCTCTGCTCTCCAGCATTTCCTTGACTGGTAGCCGTTGCAGATCATACGGCCTGCGCGCGGGCCCACCCATCCGCCGGGCCCGGCGGGCGGCTATGCGTCGCGCATGGCCCCGACGAGGTCTTCCACCAGATCCTCCATGGCCACCATCGCCACCACGTCGCCGGTGACCCCGTTGTCGGCCGTCACCAACGCCAGGTGGCTGTTGCTGCGGCGCATCCGCGACAGCGCGTCGGCCAGCGGCAGCGATCGGGGAACCCGCGGCAGCGGTCGCACCAGCGCCTGGTCGATCACCGTCTTCGGGTCGTCGTCGAGCGTCAGCACGTCCTTAATGTGCAGGTAGCCGACGAACTTGCCGTCGAGATCCGCGACGGGGAACCGGGAGTAGCCGGTTTGCGCCAAGGCCTCCTGGACCGCGCCGACGGTCGGCCCGGAGCCGGGCGCGGCCACCCGCACCGCGCGGATCGCGGCGAGCGGCCGCGCGACGTCGCCGACCACACGGGTGCGAAGCTGCAGCGCCCGCGTCAGCCTGCCGTGCTCCTCGGCGTCCAACAGGCCCTCGGACACCGACTCGCTGATCATCACCCGCAGTTCCGTGGTGGAGACGGCGATGTCGAGCTGCGACTTGGGCTCGACGCGCAGCGCGCGCAGCACCACGTTGGCGCAGTTGTCGTAGAAGGTGATGAACGGCCGCGCGAACCGCACATACACCAGGTAGGGCGGGACCAGCAGCATCGCCGTGCGCTCCGGGCCGGCCAACGCGATGTTCTTCGGCACCATCTCACCCAGCAGCACGTGCAGCGTCACCACGATTCCCAGCGCGATCACCAGCGACACCGTGTGCAGCAGCGCCGGGTGCATGCCGGTGAGCCCGATCGCCCTGCGCAGCAGGTTGGCGACCGCGGCCTCGCCGACCCGTCCGAGCAGCAGCGAGGCGACCGTCACCCCCAGCTGCACGCCGGCCAGCATGGCCGGGAGGTTCTGGCTCGCGCGGATCACCGTGACGGCGCGCGCCTTACCCTGCTCGGCCAGGGTTTCGAGGCGGTCGCGGCGGGCCGAGATCAACGCGAATTCGGCTGCGACGAAGAACGCGTTCACCCCGATCAGCAGGACCGCCACCAGCACCGCGAGCAGGTCGTTCATCGGGGGGCCCGTCCGGCGGCGGTTTCGGCGCGGCGGTCCAGCCGCTGCAGCTCGAGCACGTCGATCCGCCGACCGTCCATCCGGACCACCGTCGCCTGCCAGCGCATCAAGGAGTCCAGCAGGCCGTCGGCGTCCAGGGCGGTCAACTCCACGGTTTCCCCGGCCGCCGGGATGTGGCCGATCTCGCGCAGCACCAGCCCGCCGATCGTCTCGTACGGCCCTTCGGGGGCCCGGAATCCGGTGGCGGCGGCCACCTCGTCGATGCGCAGCAACCCGTTCACCCGCCAGCCGGCGCCGGCCGGGACGACGTCGGGGGTGGCGTCGTCGTGTTCGTCGCGGACGTCGCCCACGATCTCTTCGATCAGGTCCTCGACCGTCACCATGCCGGCCGTGCCGCCGTACTCGTCGACGACCATCGCGGTTTGCAGTGGGTTGGCGCGGATCTCGGCCATCACCGCGTCGCCGTCCAGCGTCGAGGGCACCACCGGAACGTGTTGCGCGAGGGTGGTCAGCAAGGTGCGCGGACGCTCGCCGGGCGGCACCGCGAACACCTGCTTGACGTGCACGATGCCGACGGTCTCGTCGAGGTCGCCGTCGACGATGGGGAACCGGGAGAACCCCGACTCGGCGGCCGCCGCGACCAGGTCGGCGACGGTGTCGTCGGTCTGCAGTGCCACGATCTTCGACCTCGGCGTCATCAGTTCCTCGGCGGTCAGCTCGCCGAACTCCAGCGATCGCCGCAGCAGCACGGCCGTGGCCGCGTCCATGGTGCCGCTGCGGGCCGAGCTGCGCACCAGTGACGCCAGCTCCTGCGCCGACCGGGCCGAGCGCAGCTCCTCGGCCGGCTCGATGCCCAGCTGGCGGACGATCCAGTTGGCCGCGCCGTTCGTCAACCGGATGGCCGGGGTGAACAGCAGCGAGAACAGCAACTGGAAACCCGCGACGGCGCGGGCGCTCGACAGCGGGCGCGCCACGGCGAGGTACTTCGGGACGAGCTCACCGAACACCATCGACACCGACGTCACGATCACCAGCGCCAGGAACGCGATGATCCCGTCGGCCAGCCCGTTGGGAATGCCGAGGGAGCTCAGCGCCGGATGCGGCAGGTCCGCCACCAACGGCTCGGTCAGGTAGCCGGTGGCGAGCGTGGTGGTGGAGATGCCCAACTGGGCGCCCGACAGCTGAAAAGACAGCCGCTGCTGGGCGCGCTGGATGAGGCGGTCGCGGCGGCTGCCGGCGCGAACGTTGGCGTCCACCACGCTGCGGTCCAGCGCGGTCAGCGAGAACTCGGCCGCCACGAAGACCCCGTTGGCGAAGATGAGCAGCGCTATGGCCAGCAGGCTGACCGCGGTGAGGGCGACGTTCACGGCCGCTTCCTGCGGACGGCCCGGGCCGGTGGTGGGGCGTCGGCGCGTGCCTGCGGCACGTCATCCCTTTCCTCGGTGCGGCGCAGCGCTTTGCTGCCAGGGAGAAAACTCACGTGAATTCACATGTTAGCCAACACGTACCGGGCAGATCGACCGTCGGCGGCTCAGCGCTCACCAGCCCAGCGGCAGCGGGTGGCCCTCGGCGAACCCGGCGGCCGACTGCACCCCCACGACGGCGCGCTCGTGCAGCTCGGCCAGGGTGGCCGCGCCGACGTAGGTGCAGGTGCTGCGCACGCCCGAGGTGATGTGGTCGATCAGGTCCTCGACGCCGCCGCGGTCGGGGTCCAGCCCCATCCGCGCCGTCGAGATGCCTTCCTCGAACAGCGCCTTGCGGGCGCGGTCGAACGCGGTCTCCTCGCCGGCGCGGGCGACCACCGCCCGTTTGGACGCCATGCCGTAGCTCTCCTTGTACGGCTGGTCGTCGCGGTCGCGCATCAGGTCGCCGGGCGACTCGTACGTGCCGGCGAACCAGGAGCCGATCATCACATTCGACGCCCCGGCGGCCAGCGCCAAAGCCACGTCCCGCGGGTGCCGGATGCCGCCGTCGGCCCACACGTGGCCGCCCATTTCCCTTGCCGCCGAGGCGCATTCGAGCACGGCCGAGAACTGCGGGCGACCGACCCCGGTCATCATCCGGGTGGTGCACATCGCGCCCGGCCCGACGCCCACCTTGACGATGGTCGCCCCGGCGCCCAGCAGATCACGGGTGCCCTCCGCCGACACCACGTTCCCCGCCGCCAGCGGCAAGCCCAGGTCCAGCCCGGCGACCACCTTGATCGCGTCCAGCGTCTTGACCTGATGCCCGTGCGCGGTGTCGATCACCAGCACGTCGACGCCGGCCTCGGCCAGCGACCGGGCCTTGGCGCCGACGTCGCCGCTGATGCCGACGGCCGCGCCGATCCGCAACCGCCCCCGGGCGTCGGTGGCAGGCGTGTACAGGCCGGCGCGCACGGCCCCGGTCCGGGTGAGCACCCCGGCCAGGGTGCCGTCGCCGTTGGTCACCACCGCGACGCCGATGGGGGCGTGCTCGAGCAGGTCGAAGATCTTGCGCGGTTCGGTGCCCAGCGGAGCGGTGACGACGTCGGTCGCGACCACGTCGCGCACCCGGGTGAAGCGGTCCACGCCCTGGCAGGAGGATTCGCTGACCACGCCGATGGGGCGGCCCTCGAACAACACGACGGCCACGCCGTGCGCGCGCTTGTGGATCAGCGCCATCGCGTCGGACACCGAGTCGTCGGGCTCCAGCACCACCGGGGTGTCGAGCACCAGGTCGCGGCTCTTGACGAACTGCACCGTCTGCTGCACCGCGGTGATCGGCAGGTCCTGGGGCAGGATCACGATGCCGCCCCGCCGCGAGACCGTCTCCGCCATCCGCCGCCCGGCCACCGCGGTCATGTTGGCGACCACCACGGGAATCGTGGTGCCCGAGCCGTCTGCGCTGGACAGATCGACGTCGAAGCGCGACGCGATCTCGGACCGGTTGGGCACGATGAACACGTCGTTGTAGGTCAGGTCATACCCCGGCCGGTGCCCGTCCAAGAACCTCATGACAGTCGACTGCCCCCTTTGCGCCCTCTTACACGCGAGCCGCGCTCAGGCGGGCACTTCGCTGCGGTCACCGCTCCAGAGCGTGTGGAAGCGCTTGTCCGGATCGGCGTCGGTGCGGCCGTAGGTGTGCGCGCCGAAGAAGTCGCGCAGCCCCTGGGTCAACGCCGCGGGCAGCCGCTCGGTGCGCAGCGCGTCGTAGTAGGACAGCGCCGAGGAGAAACCCGGGATCGGGATGCCCAGCCGGGTGGCGGTCACCACGACGCGACGCCAGCCGTCGATCGCGGCCTCGATCGCGCTGCGGAAGTACGGCGCGACGATCAGCGTCGGCAGGTCGGGGTCCTCGTCGAAAGCGTCCTTGATCCGGTTGAGGAACTTCGCCCGGATGATGCAACCGCCGCGCCAGATGGTGGCCAGGTCGCCCGGCGTGATGCCCCAGTCGTATTCGGCGCTGCCGGCCTGAATCTGGTTGAACCCCTGGGCGTAGGCGATGATCTTCGACGCGTACAGGGCCTGGCGGACATCCTCGACGAATTGCTTTGCATCGCTTGGCTTTTCACCCAACTCGCCCGAAGCCAGCCCGGTGGTGGCCTTGCGCTGGGTCACCGAGCCCGACAGGGCCCGGGCGAACACGGCCTCGGCGATGCCGGTCACCGGCACACCCAGGTCGAGGGCGGACTTGACGGTCCAGCGGCCGGTGCCCTTCTGCTCGGCCTCGTCGAGGATGACGTCGACGAGCGGCTTGCCCGTCTTGGCGTCCTTCTGCCGCAGCACCTGCGCGGTGATCTCGACCAGGAAGCTGTCCAGATCGCCCGAGTTCCACTCGTCGAACACGTCGGCGATCTCGTCGGCGGTCTTGCCGAGCCCGTCGCGCAGCAGCTGGTAGGCCTCGCCGATCAGCTGCATGTCGGAGTATTCGATGCCGTTGTGCACCATCTTGACGAAATGTCCGGCGCCGTCGGGCCCGATGTGGGTGCAGCACGGCACCCCGTCGACGTGTGCGGAGATCTCCTCGAGCAGCGGGCCCAGCGACTTGTACGACTCGGCCGGACCGCCAGGCATGATCGAAGGCCCGTTGAGCGCGCCCTCCTCGCCGCCGGAGATGCCGGCGCCGACGAAATGCAGCCCGCGCTCGCGCATCGCCTTCTCGCGGCGGATGGTGTCGGTGTAGAGCGCGTTGCCGCCGTCGATGATGATGTCGCCTTCCTCCATGGCGTCGGCGAGCTCGTTGATGACGGCGTCGGTGGGGTCGCCGGCCTTGACCATGATGAGCACCCGCCGCGGCTTCTCGAGAGCGCCGAGAAACTCCTCGATGCTTTCAGAGCGCACGAAGTTGCCCTCTCCAAGATCCGAGCCGTGCTCCCGGAGCAGCGCGTCGGTCTTGGCGACGGACCGGTTGTGCAGCGCGACCGTATAACCGTGGTGGGCGAAATTGCGGGCGATGTTCGATCCCATGACCGCCAGGCCGGTGACGCCGATCTGCGCGGTCCCGGTCTTCGCGTCCGACGAACTCATTGCTGCGCCTCTTTCGTTGGGAGCTGTTCCGAAATTCCTTCGGTCACACTGTGGCACAGCGGGCGCGCGTTCGCCCGGGGCGGTGCATCAGAGGTTGAACAGCCGGCGCAGCTCGGTGAGCCACGGGACTACCAGCGCCACCGTGGGCACCACCATGACGGCGGCCGCGGCCAGATACGCCGCCGCCGAGAGCTTCAGGCTGTTGCCGCGCCCGGACAGCCGGCGCACCCGCACCACCGTGCTCGGGCCACCGACGGCCAGGGCGCCCGACGGCGCCCGCCCCGACGCGCACGCCACCAGCGCGCGGGCCAGGGGGGTGCGGCCGGTTGCGCGCACCGCCGCGTCGTCGGCCAAAAGTTCGACCAGCAGTTGCACCGCGCGCAGCGCGTTGGTGCTGCGGACGAGCCGCGGGAAGGCGGCGTGCACCGCGGTGAACGCCTCCAACACCAGATCGTGGCGGGCCCGCAGGTGGGCCCGCTCGTGGGTGAGGATCGCCGCGACTTCCTCGTCGGCGAGCGTTTGCAGCGCGCCCTCGCTGACCACGACCCGGCTCCGGACGCCGGGCAGGCAGTAGGCGAGCGGCTGCCGGACGTCCAGGATGCGAAGGTCGCGCGTGCGGGCACACGGCTGGGCGGCGGCCGCGCCATGCCCGACCCCGACCAGGTCGACGACCATGCGGTGATGGGCCCGCCGGCGCCGATTGGCGATGGCCACCCGCAGGACGGCGACCATCAACCGGGCGCCGACCACCACGGTCAACGCGAAGACGGCGATGTATGCCGTCCACAGCGGCCAGCCGAGCCGGCCCGCGGCGCCGACGATGCCGGCGGTGGGCCGCCCGTCGGGCCCGGGCACGAGCAGCCTGCTGGCGATCGCGATCCCGGCGCTGAACGCAGACAGCACCGCGGCCAGCGCGACGGCCTGCCAGAGCACCATCGCGGCGCGGGGTGCGCGCAGGGGCCACGTCGCGCGTGCCAACAAGGCCGGCGCGGGGCCGACCAACAGCACCGCGAGGATGGTGAAGGCCAGCGCTGCCACGCTGCCAGTCTCCCTCAGTCCTCCGCCGCTGCGCCAGCCGACGGCGTGTCGTCGCGTTGATTGGCTTCCAGCTCATCGAGGGCGCGCCGAAGCGCCTCGGCCTCGTCGGCGCCGACCCGCTCGACGAAGTGCACGAGCGCGGCTTGCCGGTCCCCGGAGTCCTCCGCCTGCGCCAGCGCGTCGACCATGAGCCCGGCGACCAGCTCGTCGCGGCCGTGCACCGGCGCGTACCGGTGGGCGCGGTCGTCGCGGATCTGGGAGACCAGGTTCTTCTTGGCCAGCCGTTGCAGGACGGTCATGATCGTCGTGTATGCGAGGTCGCGCCGCGCCGACAACGCCTCGTGGACTTGGCGAACGGTTTGCGGTTCGGCCGTGGACCACAGATGGTCCATCACGGCGCGTTCCAGATCGCCCAACCGGGTCAGCTTGGCCATAGTGCGTTCATCTCCTGAGCGTCGAAACCAGCGTACTCCGCTTACTACTGCCGGTCGTACCAACGCGGTCACGTCGCGTCGCGTTTCGCCGGGAAGCTCTTGCGAAATTAGGGCAGCCTTGCCTATATTAATGGCGGTCGAGCGACAATGACCGCGGCAGAGTCCTGAGGGCTGCAGCGACCCCCGGTCTACTCGATCGGCGAGCCCCGCGCCCAGCGCGGGGCTCGCCCGTTTTCGGGCGGCCGTTCCGCCCCGCCGGCCGCCGGTCGGCAATGGTGTAGACACATAACGTGCCACCGCCGCCCGACGCGATCCTGCCGCCGAATTTCACCGCGCCGTTCGACACCGAGCTGGGGCTGCGGTTCACCGAACTCGGACCAGACGGCGCCCGCGCCCAGCTCGAGGTCACCCCGAAACTGCTACAGCCGATGGGCCTGGTGCACGGCGGTGTCTACTGCTCCATGGTCGAGAGCATGGCCAGCGTTGCCGCCTACACCTGGCTCAACGCCAACGGCGACGGCGGCAACGTGGTGGGCGTCAACAACAACACGGACTTCCTGCGCTCGATCGGCTCGGGAACCGTGCACGGCAGCGCGGAGCCGATCCACCGTGGCCGGCGCCAGCAGCTCTGGCTCGTCACGATCACCGACGCCGCCGATCGGGTGGTGGCCCGCGGCCAGGTGCGCCTGCAGAACCTCGAGGCGTAATTCCCAGCAAGTTCCCAGCGCTCGACCAGTCGTCACGTAGGCTGCCGGCGGCGCGGCGGCCGGGCTGCGAAAATGCCTGCTCCGCAACGGAAATCACGACCCGCGGTGGCCGGTTCTGCGCGCCGCCCCGGAGCGGTTCTTCGTTGCGTTCGGCCGACGCCTCGCCAACGTCTCGGCTTCGCGGGGGCCGGATGCGCGGCAGCGTCTGCGTGAAACGCATTGCTGTGCAACGCCTTTCACCCAGCGCATGAATGCGGCGAAGCCCGGGACCGGCGGGTGGGACGGAGCCGATCGCCGCGGTGCGACACGGCCGCCGCCGAAAGTTGCCCCCGCCGAACGAGCCGGTACCTTCAATAGCGGCGCGCCGCAGGGGCCGCCCGGACGAGTTCGCCGTACCCGGAAAGCGACAAGACGGCGACCGCGGGATGCCTGACGCGCCGGTTCACCCAAAACTGGTCCCTGGACCTGTCTTCCGCTTAGACGCCGGTCGTCGGGGCATCCTCCGCCGTGAATTGGTTCGCGACGAGAGGACACATTGATGACAAACCCGTTCGCCGGTCAGGCCGACATTCCCAACCGGGAAGGCAGCTGGGCACAGCAGGCCGAGGCGGAACTGCCCACCCGGCGGCATCGCGAAGAGATCGAGCGGTGCCTCGCCCACGGCCTCGAGGCCGCCCCGACGATCAACGACCGCACGCTGTCCACCTTCTCCCGCGGTGAGCTGCCGCACTTCGCCGGGGAGCGCGGAACGTTCCTCAAGTGCCCGTTCCTGGAGGACGTGCACGACGTGGGCGACGCCGAGGTGGCGGTCTTCGGGGCGCCCCTGGATGCCGGCACCACCTACCGGCCGGGCACCCGGTTCGGCCCGATGGGGATCCGCCGCTCGACCAACCTGTTCGGCACCTACTGCTACGAGCTGGGGGTCGACCTGCGGGAGCAACTCAACATCGTCGACATCGGCGACGTGCTGACGATCCCGGCCAACATCGAGAAGTCCTTCGACCAGATCAGCCAGGCCATGTCCCACGTTGTCTCCCAGGGCGTGTTCCCGGTGATCCTCGGCGGCGACCACTCGATCGGATTCCCGACCGTGCGGGGCCTGGCCCCGCACATGGACGGCAACGTGGGCATCATCCACTTCGACCGCCACGTCGACACCCAGGAAACCGACCTCGACGAGCGCATGCACACCACCCCGTGGTTTCACGCCACCAACATCAAGAACGCGCCGGCCACCAACCTGGTGCAGATCGGCATCGGCGGGTGGCAGGCGCCGCGCGCCGGGGTTCAGGTGGGCCGGCAGCGGGGTAGCACCGTGATCACGGTCGGGGACGTCGAGCGCGTCGGGATCGAGAAGGTCGCCGAGATCGCCCTCGAAACGGCGTGGAAGGACGCCAAGGCGGTCTACCTGTCGTTCGACATCGACGTCATCGACGCCGGCTTCGTGCCGGGCACCGGTTGGCCCGAGCCCGGCGGGCTGTTGCCGCGCGAAGCGCTCAACCTCATCCGGCTGATCTCCGAACCCGGGCTGAACGGGATCGAGGTGGTGGAATGCTCGCCGCCCTACGACTGGGCCGAGCAGACCGCGCTGATGAGCAGCCGGGTCATCCTGGACAGCCTGGCCGTGATGGTGCGCGCCGGAAAACTCGGCAAGAAACCGGCCGCCATGAAGCGACACGCGTGGGGACCCTATAGCGACTAGCCCCGCCCCGCGGGTTCCGACGGACCCTCCGCCCGGATGGCGGCCATTGCTTGCCGAGTATGGCAATGGCAATGCCATCCGGACGGACGGACGTCTGCGGCGGCATGATCGACCGGCCGCGCGTTCGGGTTGCGGGGGCCACGAGTGTGGGGTCCCCGAGCGGCCCTGAACGCCGCCCTTGAGGTCCCGGCGGCGCGCGCGTCCGGACCGGCGACACGCCTTGTTGTATAAGCATTTTCATCTCGCGTCGGCGTAGTCCGCGGCCCGTCCAGGTCGATCGAGCGGCGCCCCGCGTGGCTCCGGCCACGGCCGGATGGCCGTTAGCTGCGGGGGCGCCGCCGCCAGCATGCCCAGAGCGTCTGGGCGTACCTTCAGCTAATTATCAGGAGTTAACCAGGCTGGTTTCAGCCTGCTGCGCCACCATGTAGTCATTGCGCGCCGATCCAGACGCTGGCATGGCGAAGTGCGCGCCGGTGCGCTGCCGGCCACGTCTCTGCCGAGACCGCACCGCGCGCATTGCCGGGCGTTGAGAAGCCAGCGTCCAACCATCGTTCGCGCAGGCACGGCTGCCGGGAATGTGTGCGCCCGCGCCGGGTGGGCTTGTCAGGGGGAGTTGTGACGCTGGATTTTGCGGCATTGCCGCCGGAGGTCAACTCCGGACGCATGTACGCGGGGCCGGGCCCGGGGCCGATGGTCGCCGCCGCCGCGGCCTGGGACGGGTTGGCCGCGGAGCTCACCATCGCGGCACGTTCGTATCGCTCGGCGATTTCCGAACTCACCGGCGGCCCGTGGGTGGGCCCGTCGTCGGCCACGATGGTCGCCGCGGTGACCCCGTACCTGTCCTGGATGAGCGCAACGGCCGCGCAGGCCGAGCAGACGGCCGGTCAGCTCAAGTCGGCGATCGCGGCGTACGAGGCCGCGTTCGTGGCGACCGTGCCGCCACCGGAAATCGAGGTGAACCGGGCGCTGCTGGCGGCGTTGGTGGCCACCAACTTCCTGGGGCAGAACACCCCCGCGATCATGGCCACCGAGGCGCAGTACGCCGAGATGTGGGCCCAGGACGCCGCGGCGATGTACGGCTACGCGGGCGCGTCGGCGGCGGCCACGAAGCTGATCCCCTTCGGCATGCCGCCGCAGACCACCAACCAGGGCGGGACGGCCGCCCAGGCCGCCGCGGTCAGCCAGGCCGCCGCGGCCGCGACGGGTCCCGGCGCGCAGTCCGGCCTGACGCAGGCGATGAACCTGGTGCCGGCCGCGCTGCAGGGCCTCGGGTCCGGGGGATCGTGGGACCCGATCTCGTTCGTGGAGGACGTGCTGGGCACCACCACCGGCCAGGCGCTCAACACCTTCACCACCGACACCGGCAACTGGGCCCTGGTCATCAGTGGGCCGTTGTTCACGGCGTCGGGCATCACACCTCTGCTGGGCGGCCTGTACGGGCTGGCGGTTCCGCAGGCCGCGGGCGTGGCCGGCGACGTGGCGCCCGCCGCGGGGCTCGGTTCGCTGGCGGGTTCGGTCAACCCGGGGGTGGGCGGGTCCGTCGCCGCGAGCGCGGGTGGGGCGGGCTCCGTCGGCAAGTTGTCGGTGCCGCAGTCGTGGGCGTCGGCCACCCCGGGGATCCGGCTGGCGGCCACCGCGGCGGCGGTGCCGGCGGCCGGCCCGGGCGGCGCGCCGCAGGCCGGGCCGGGGGGCTTCTTCGGCGGCGTCCCGCCCGTGGGCAGCCTGGTCAACGCGCCCCGCGGCGAGGAGACGCGGGCACGAACCGGGTCGGGCCAGAAGGTGGTCCCGACGATGCCGGGCGAGCAGGGCGCCGACGAGGCGGCCGGGCGGCCCGCGCCGGCGCAACCGGCTCGGCAGCACGTCGCCAGCGCGTTGAGCGACCGGGAGCGCGAAGAGCTCGGCAAGCTGCGCAAGGAGATCGCCGAAGCCGCGATGGAGCGCGACGCGGCGGCGCGCCTGATCAAGGAGGCGATGCTGTGATCGGCCTGGATTTCGCGGGATTGCCGCCGGAGGTCAACTCCGCCCGGATGTACGCGGGTCCCGGCGCGGGGTCGCTGACGGCGGCCGCGGCGGCCTGGGAAGCGCTTGCGGCGGAGCTGAATTCGACCGCGAGCTGCTATCGCGAAGTGGTGTCCGGGCTCGCCGACGGGCCGTGGGTGGGCCCGTCGTCGGGGGCGATGGCCGCGGCGGTGACCCCCTACCTGTCGTGGATGACCGCGACCGCCGCCCAGGCCTCGCAGACCGCCGGTCAGCTCGGCTCGGCGGCCGCGGCCTACGAGGCGGCGTTTGCGGCCACGGTGCCCCCGGCGGAGATCGAGGTGAACCGGGCCTTGCTGGCATCGCTGGTGGCCACCAACACCTTTGGGCAGAACACCCCGGCGATCGCGACCACCGAGGCGCAGTACGCCGAGATGTGGGCGCAGGACGCCGCGGCGATGTACGGCTACGCCGGGGCCTCGGCGGCCGCGACGAGGCTGACGGCGTTCGCCACACCGCCGCCGACGACCAACCAGGCCGGAACAACGGCCCAGGGCCCCGCGGTCAGCAACGCGGCGGCCACCGCCACCGGCTCGAGCACCCAGTCGGCGCTCGCGAACGTGCCGAATCTGCTGCAGGGCATGTCGGCACCGGCGGCCTCGGCTCCCGCGGGCAACCCGATCATCGACTACCTGAACGGGCCGAATCCGATCCTGGACGTGCTGAACAGCTATCCGTTGCAGACGTTCCACACGCTCAGCGCCGGAACGGTCGGTTATCAGATCCTCTCCGAGGGTCTCAACTTCGACGCCTCCGGTTCCTTGCTGACCCTCGCCCCGCCGGTGGCCGCGGCCTGGAACCCGGTGGTGAGTGCGCTGACGCCGCCGGCGGCCGCCGCACCGGCGGCCGGGGCGGCGGCCGGCGCCGGCCTCGCGTCCAACGTGGCGGGCCCGTCCGGCGCGGGCGCCTCGGCGGGCCTGGGCGGGGCGGCCACGGTCGGCAACCTGTCGGTGCCGCCGTCGTGGGGCAGCTCCCCGGCGATCCGGCTGGCCGCGACGGCGCTGCCGGCCACCGCCCTGGACGGCTCGCCGCCGGCCGGGCTCGGCGGCCCGGGCACCTTCTACGGCGGCCTACCGGCGATGGGCCCGGTGGCCAGCGTCGTCAACGCGCCGCGCGGCGACCAGCCGCGCGGCCGGTTGCGCCACAAGGTGGTCGCGGCGCTGCCCGGAGAGCAGGAGGATCCCGCGGCGCCCTGGGTCAAGCCCGGCGCACCCGCGGACGGGGACGGCGCGGTCAGCGAGCGCGACGAACTCAACCAGCTCCGCAAGGCGATCGCCGACGTGACCAGGCAGCGCGATGTTCTCAAGCGCACGGCCGCGACGCTGATTAAGGAGGGCACGCAGAAATAGGCGACGAAAACCGGATTGTGACAACAGGTTTCGATGATTGGGGTCGGTTCAATTGTTTTTCATGAAGTTCGCCGGGTCTGACCAAAGCGTAGAGAGCGACCCGGCCGTCGACGTGCTACCCACGCCCGCACACCAGGCTCAACCTCGCGCGACGACGCCCACCGAGGCCGCGCCCGAGGACGAGGACCTCGCCCAGCTCAAGGCGCTGGGGTTCTCCTCGGAGTTCAAACGGGACATGAGCCCGTGGGCCAATTTCTCGCTGGGCTTCACATATCTGTCGCCGGTGGTCGGCATCTACACGGTGTTCGCGTTCGCGCTGGCCACCGCGGGCCCGCCGATGATCTGGAGCCTGCTGATCGTCGGCGCGGGGCAGATGCTGGTGGCGCTGGTGTTCAGCGAGGTGGTCGCGCAGTTCCCGGTGGCCGGCGGCGTCTACCCCTGGGCGCGACGGCTGTGGGGGCGCAAGTGGGCGTGGATGACCGGCTGGGTCTACATGTTCTGCCTGTTGGCCCTCATCGCGGACGCGGCCTTCGGCGCGGGTCCCTACCTGGCCGCCATGGTCGGCTTCCGCCCGACCGCGCTGGCCAAGATCTTTTGCGCGCTGGCGGTTTTGGCGGTGGCCACGCTCATCAACCTCACCGGCACCAAGATCCTGGGCTACTTCGCGATCTTCGGCTTCAGCGCCGAGCTCATCGGCGCCCTGGTGGTCGGCATCTGGCTGCTGATCACCCACCGCGCCCACGGCCTGGGTGTGTTGTTCCACAGCTTCAACGCCCAGGGCGGCCACAGCTTCCTGTATGCGTTCCTGGCCGCCAGCCTGATCGGCTTCTATCAGTTCTTCGGCTTCGAGGCGTGCGGCGACGTGGCCGAGGAGGTCCGCAACCCCGGCATCCAGATCCCCAAGGCGATGCGGCGCACCATCTACGTCGGCGGGGCGGCGTCGACGTTCGTGTGCCTGAGCCTGATCCTGTCGGTGACCGACTTCGGCGCGGTGATCCGCGGCGAGGACACCAATCCCATCTCGACCGTCCTGCAGAGCGCCTTCGGAGACCTGGGCTCCCGGGTGGTGCTGGGCATCGTGCTGATCTCGTTCGTGTCGTGCGCCCTGAGCCTGCAGGCCGCCGCCAGCCGGCTCATCTTCTCCTACGGCCGCGACGGGATGATCTTCGGTTCGCGGCTGTTGGCGCGATTCGATCACAAGCGGCACGTGCCGCCGTTCGCCCTGCTGGCCGCGGTCATCGTCCCGGGCGCGCTGATCGCCGGGACCATCGTCTCCGAGCACCCGCTCAACAAGCTCGTCAGCTTCGGCACGGTCGGCGTGTACCTCGGCTTCCAGATGGTGGTGCTGGCCGCGCTGCGGGCGAGGCTGAAGGGCTGGCGGCCGTCGGGCAAGTATCAGCTGGGCAGGTGGGGCATGCTGGTCAATGTCAGCGCACTGATCTACGGCGTCGCGGCGATCGTCAACATCTGCTGGCCGCGCACCCCCGACGCGCCCTGGTACGACAACTATGTCGTGCTGCTGATGGCGGGGGTCATCATCGGCGTGGGCCTGCTGTACATGGCGTCGGCCCGGGCGTACGCCAAGAGCGACGCCCCCTACGCCGACGCCATTCCGCGGCGGGCCTGAGTCGGGGTAAGACCCGCCGCAGCGGGATGGCAGGATCGGGAGGACATGCTTCTCACGCCGCACGAGCAAGAGCGCCTGCTGTTGTCCTACGCCGCCGAGCTGGCTCGTCGGCGCAGGGCGCGCGGGTTGCGGCTGAATGTCCCCGAGGCCACCGCGGTCATCACCGACCACATCCTCGAGGGCGCGCGGGACGGCCGCAGCGTGGCCGAGCTGATGTCCAGCGGGTGTGCGGTGTTGGGTCGCGACGACGTGATGGAGGGGGTACCGGAGATGATCGACGAGGTGCACGTGGAAGCGACGTTCCCGGACGGCACCAAGCTGGTCACCGTCCATCACCCGATCGCATGATTCCCGGCGAAATCCTCTATGGCGCGGGCGATATCGAGATCAATGCCGGCGCGCAACGGCTCGAGATGCGGATCGTCAACACCGGCGACCGCCCGGTGCAGGTCGGCAGCCACGTCCACCTGCCGCAGGCCAACCCGGCGCTGTCGTTCGACCGTGCCGCGGCTCATGGCCACCGGCTCGACGTTCCGGCGGCTACCGCGGTCCGCTTCGAACCCGGCATCGCCCAGACGGTCCGGCTGGTCCCGCTGCGCGGCCGGCGCGAGGTGCACGGACTGAGCCTGGACCCGCCCGGACGGCTCGACCCGTCATGACGCGGCTGTCCAGGGAGCGCTACGCCGACCTGTTCGGCCCCACCACCGGGGATCGGATCAGGCTGGCCGACACCGACCTGCTGGTGGAGATCACCGAAGACCGCAGCGGCGGACCGGGTTTGGCGGGTGACGAGGCGGTCTTCGGCGGCGGCAAGGTGCTGCGCGAATCGATGGGCCAGGGGCGCGCCAGCCGGGCCGACGGCGCGCCGGACACCGTGATCACCGGCGCGGTGATCCTCGACTACTGGGGAATCATCAAGGCCGACATCGGGATTCGCGACGGCCGCATCGTCGCGATCGGCAAGGCGGGAAACCCCGACATCATGTCGGGCGTGCACCCGGACCTGGTGGTCGGACCGTCCACCGAAATCATCGGCGGCAACGGGAAAATCGTCACCGCCGGCGGCATCGATTGCCACGTGCACCTGATCTGCCCGCAGCTGATGCCCGAGGCGCTGGGGTCGGGCATCACCACCATCATCGGCGGCGGCACCGGGCCCGCCGAGGGCACCAAGGCCACCACCGTCACCCCCGGCGAGTGGCACCTGGCCCGGATGCTGGAGGCGCTGGATTGCTGGCCGGTGAACTTCGCGCTGCTCGGCAAGGGCAACACCGTCAACGCCGAGGGCCTCTGGGAGCAATTGCGCGGCGGCGCTTCGGGTTTCAAGCTGCACGAGGACTGGGGATCGACACCCGCGGCCATCGACACCTGCCTGACCGTGGCCGACGCCGCCGGGGTGCAGGTGGCGCTGCACACCGACACCCTCAACGAGATGGGGTTCGTCGAGACCACCCTCGGCGCCATCGCCGGCCGCTCGATCCACACCTATCACACCGAGGGCGCCGGCGGCGGGCACGCGCCCGACATCATGCGGGTGGCCGCCGAGCCGAACGTGCTGCCCAGTTCCACCAACCCGACGCGGCCGCACACGGTCAACACGCTCGACGAGCACCTGGACATGCTGATGGTCTGCCATCACCTCAATCCCGCGGTGCCCGAGGACCTCGCGTTCGCCGAGAGCCGGATCCGGCCGTCGACGATGGCCGCCGAGGACCTGCTGCACGACATGGGCGCGATCTCGATGATCGGCAGCGACTCGCAGGCGATGGGCCGCATCGGCGAGGTGTTGATCCGCACCTGGCAGACCGCGCACGTGATGAAGCGCCGCCGCGGCGCGCTGCCGGGCGACGGCGAAGCGGACAACAATCGGGCGCGGCGTTACGTCGCCAAATACACCATCTGCCCGGCCATCACGCACGGCCTCGACCACGAGATCGGGTCGGTGGAGGTGGGTAAGCTCGCCGACCTGGTGCTGTGGGAGCCGGCGTTTTTCGGGGTGCGCCCGCACGCGGTGCTCAAGGGCGGCATGATCGCGTGGGCGGCGATGGGCGACGCCAACGCGTCGATCCCCACCCCGCAACCGGTGCTGCCGCGGCCGATGTTCGGCGCCGCGACGGCTCCCGCTACCTCGCTGCACTTCGTGGCCCCGCAGGCCGTCGAGGCGGGCCTGGCCGAAAAGGTCTCGGTCCGAAGGCGATTGGTGCCGGTCAAGGATGTCGGCGCCGTCGGCAAGGCCGACCTGCCGCTCAACGACGCCATGCCGCGCATCGAGATCGATCCCGACACCTTCACGGTGCGCATCGACGGCGAGGTCTGGCAGGAGCAACCGGCGACGGAACTTCCCATGGCCCAACGATATTTCCTGTTCTGATGGCGCGCCGATGGTTCAGACGGCACTGACCACCCTGCTCGCGCTGGCCGATTCGCGACTGCCCACCGGCGCGCACGTGCACTCCGGCGGCGTCGAAGAGGCCGTCGCCGGCGGCATGGTGATCGACCTGGTGACGCTGAAAGCGTTCCTGGTGCGCAGGATTCGCACCCACGGGCTGGTCGCCGCCTCGGTGGCGGCCGCGGTGCACCGCGGTGACATCCGCATCGACGACGCGGACCGCGAAACCGACGCGCGCACCCCGGCGCCCGCGGCCCGGCAGGCCTCCCGCGGCCAGGGCCGGGGGCTGGCGCGGCTGGCGCGCCGGGTCTGGCCGGAGGCCGACTGGGACGACCTGGGCCCGCGCCCGCACCTCGCGGTGGCCGCCGGGCGCGTCGGGGCGATCAGCGGGCTGGATCCCGAACACACCGCGCTGCACCTCGTGTACACCACGATGACCGGGTCGGCCACCGCGGCCCAGCGGTTGCTGGCGCTGGATCCCGCCGCCGTCGCCGCCGTCACCTTCGAGCTGTCCGCCCTGTGCGAGCGCACCGCCACGGAGGCCGGCGCCGGGCTGGCCGACCTGTCCGACCCCTTGCTCGACACACTGGCGCAACGCCACGCCGAACGCGAGCGGCCCCTTTTCGTTTCCTGAAAGGCCAATCATGTCAACGCATCTGCACGCCCACCCGCACGTCCACCACGACCGGCCGAGACGGGTCAGGCGGCCGGGGGAGCCGCTGCGCATCGGTGTCGGCGGTCCCGTCGGCTCCGGCAAGACCGCACTGGTCGCGGCGCTGTGCCGGCAATTGCGCGGCGAGTTGTCCTTGGCGGTGCTGACCAACGACATATACACCACCGAGGACGCCGACTTCCTGCGCAGAAACGCGGTGCTGCCCGACGACCGGATCGCGGCCGTACAGACCGGGGGCTGCCCGCACACCGCGATCCGCGACGACATCACCGCGAACCTGGACGCCATCGACGACCTGATCGCCGCCCACGACGCGCTGGACCTGATCCTGGTCGAGTCCGGCGGCGACAACCTGACGGCCACCTTCTCGTCGGGCCTGGTGGACGTGCAGATCTTCGTCATCGACGTGGCCGGCGGCGACAAGGTGCCGCGCAAGGGCGGCCCCGGGGTGACCTACTCGGATCTGTTGGTGGTCAACAAGATCGACCTTGCGCCGTTGGTCGGCGCCGACCTGCGGGTGATGGCCCGCGACGCCGACGCCGTGCGCGGCGGCCGGCCCACCATCATGCAGTCGTTGACCGCGGACCCGGCGGCCACCGGGGTGCTGGCCTGGGTGCGCGCCCAGTTGGCCGCGTCACCCTGATGCGTTCCGAGGTTGTGCTGATCGCGTCGGCCGACCGGGCGCCGCGCATCCAGTTCCGCGGCGGTGGCATGCAGGCGCGTAGCACGTCGGCCGACACTGTGCACCTGGTGTCGGCGGCCGCCATGCCGCTGGGCGGCGACACCGTCGACATCCGGGTCGTCGTCGAACGCGGTGCACGGCTCAGGTTGCGCAGCGCCGCCGCCACCGTGGCGCTGCCCGGCCCGCGGACCCCCACGTCGCACGCCCACTGGAACTTGGAGGTGAGCGGCAGCCTCGACGTCGATCTCGAGCCGACCGTCGTAGCCGGCGTCGCCCGGCACCTGTCCAGCGTGCAGCTGTACCTGCACGACGACGGGCTGATCCGGTTTCGGGAGCGCGTGCAGATCGGCAGATGCGGCGAGGGCGAGGGGTTTTGGTCCGGCTCGCTGCACGCCGACCGCAGCGGCCTCCCGCTGCTGCGTCACCGGGTGGAATTGGGCGCGGGCTCGCTGGCCGACGACCCCATCTCGGCGCCGCGCGCCGCCATCAACGAATTGCGTTATCCGGAAACGGGTTTCGAATCCACCGCCACCGACGCTGGTGCCACCGTGTTGGCGTTGGCCGGCGGCGGGACACTGAGCACGTGGCAGGCCGACCGGCTGGCGGTCAGCTGGCCCGCCTGGCCGCCGGACGCTTCGCCTCGGCGGCCGCCACCGCCAGCTGTTCGAGCCGGGTGCGGGCAAACGCCTGTTGTTCGGTGATGGTGAGCTGGCCGCGGCGGGTGCTCAAGAAGGTCACCGTCCACGACAGCAGCGTGCTGACCTTGGTCTTGAAGCCGACCAGGTAGACCAGGTGCAGCACCAGCCACATCAGCCAGGCGATGAAGCCGCTGAACTCCAGCGGGCCGATCTTGGCCACCGCGGAAAATCGCGACACCGTGGCCATCGAGCCCTTGTCGAAGTACTGGAAAGGCTCGCGTTCGGCCGGGTCGGCGCCGCCGAGTTCGGCCTTGATCGCGGCGGCGGCGTACTTGGCGCCCTGGATGGCGCCCTGCGCCACTCCCGGCACGCCCTCGACGGCGGCCATGTCGCCGATGACGAACACGTTCGGATGCCCGGGGATGGACAGGTCGGGCAGCACCTTGACCCGTCCGGCCCGGTCGATTTCGACCGATGACTGCTCGGCGAGGTCCCTGCCCAGCCCGCTGGCCTGAACCCCGGCGGACCACACCTTGCACGCCGACTCGATGCGCCGGGTGGTGCCGTCGGAATCCTTGACCGTGATGCCGTTGCGGTCGACGTCGGTGACCATCGCGCCCAGCTGGATCTCCACGCCCATCTTCTCCAGCCGCGCGGCCGCCCGCTCACCGAGCTTCTCGCCGAACGGCGGCAACACCGCCGGCGCGGCGTCGAGCAGGATCACCCGCGCCTTGGTGGAGTCGATGTGGCGGAACGAGCCCTTCAGAGTGTGGGACGCCAATTCCGCTATCTGCCCGGCCATTTCGACTCCGGTGGGGCCGGCACCGATGACCGTGAACGTCAGCAGCTTGGCCCGTCGTTCCGGGTCGCGGGACCGCTCGGCCTGTTCGAAGGCGCTCAGGATCCGTCCCCGCACCTCCAGCGCGTCGTCGATGGATTTCATGCCCGGCGCGAACTCGGCGAAATGGTCGTTGCCGAAGTAGGACTGGCCGGCGCCGGCCGCGACGATCAGGCTGTCATACGGGGTTTCGTAGGTGTGGCCGAGCAGGTCCGAGACGACGAATTGGCCCTCCAGATCGATGTGCGTGACGTCGCCGAGCAGCACCTGGACATTGCGCTGCCTGCGCAGGACGACCCGGGTGGGCGGGGCGATGTCGCCCTCGGACACGATGCCGGTGGCCACCTGGTACAGCAGCGGCTGGAACAGGTGGTGGGTGGTGCGGGCAATCAGCTTGATGTCGACGTTCGCGTGCTTGAGCTTCTTTGCCGCGTTCAGCCCGCCGAATCCCGAACCGATGATGACGACCTGATGACGACGCTCGGGTGCGGCAGTGGTTTCTGCCTGCGTGCTCATGTTCGGGCTGCTCCTGATCGGGGGCTCCTGGACGCGCGAATTCAGTTAGCTACCACGCTAGTCAAGGCGATACCCCGACACCAAAGTCGTAAGCATGTGTAATCAAGCACATTGCGCATCGGGCCTGGTCGAGTAGGAGGTGATACTCGTCATGCCCGATGCCCAAATGCGTTGTGCGTTACAGCCCGACCAACGGGCGCAAGGCTTCGCCGACCGCGGCGATGGTGCCGGGCGTGTAGAAGGGCATGTTGATGATCACCCCGTCGATCCCGGCGTCCAGCACCTTGGTCTTGAGTTGGTCGGCGACGGATTCGGCGCTGCCGACCACCGAGCGCTGGGCCATCTCGGCGGGGATCTGGTCGGCCTTGAAATTCTCGTCGACGACCGCCGTGGTCAGCGTGCTGGTCTCGAGCGTGGCGGGGTCGCGGCCGATCTCCTCGCACCGCTCCCGCACGACCTTCAGCTTCGCCGGCAACTCGTCGAACCCGGCGATGACGTTGAGGTGATCGAAGTGGCGCGCGGCCAGCGGGATGGTCTTCTTCTCGCCGCTGCCGCCGATCATCAACGGAATGTGGTCGCGGAAGCGGGGATTGGCCACCGCCTGGTCGACGTGGTACCACTCGCCGGAGAAGGTGGGCCGCTCACCCTTGATCATCGGCAGGATGATCTGCAGCGCCTCCTCGAGCCGGTTGAACCTGTCGGTGAAGGTGCCGAACTCGAAACCCAGCTGGTCGTGCTCGAGCTCGAACCAGCCGGTCCCGATGCCCAGGATCGCCCGGCCCTGGCTCACCACGTCCAGCGTGGTGATGATCTTGGCCAGCAGGGTCGGGTTGCGGTAGGTGTTGCCGGTGACCAGGGTGCCCAGCTGCACCCGTTCGGTTCCGGTGGCCAGCGCGCCCAGCGCGGTGTAGGCCTCCAGCATCGGCTGGTCGGGGTCGCCCAGCATGGGCAGTTGGTAGAAGTGGTCCATCACGAAGACCGAATCGAATCCGGCCGCTTCGGCCTCGCGGGCCTGGGCCAGAACGGTGGGGAAGAGCTTGTCCACCCCGGTGCCGTAGGAAAAATTAGGAATCTGCAAACCGAGTCGAATAGCCACGCTAGTTACCGTAGCCACCGTCCCGGGGTCCGAACCAGGGCGGGAAACCGATTCGATTCAGCCTCAGGCGAAATGTGCGAGCGCGCCGTGGCTCACGTGCAGCGTCTGGCCGGTGATGTGGCGGGCCGCCGGGGTGGTGAGGAACAGCGCCAGGCGCGCCACTTCCGCGGCGACGGGCGGCGCCGTGCGGGACAGGCCGTCGTATCCCGGCTGGACGCTGCGGCCGCTGGCCACGGCGTTGACGGTGATCCCGCGGGTGCCGAAGAGGCCCGCCTGTCCGGTGACCCAATTCGACAACGTCGCCTTGATCGCCGCGTCGACGCTTCCGGCGGGCGGGTTCTCGGCGACCACGCTGATGATGGAGCCACCGGAGCGCAGATGGTCGCCGACGGCCTGCACGGTCAGCACAGCCGACAGCACCGTCGCGTCCAGGGCTTGGCGCCATGCCGCGGCCGCGTCGGACAGGGAGTACGTGCGCGGGTCGCCCGCTTCCCGGCTGGGCGCCGGCACGTTGACGATGGTGTCCAGGTGATGCGGGAACAAACCGCGAACCGATTCCAGGCTGGCCGGGTCGGTGGTGTCGCAGACGATCGCGTCCGCCTCGAGCTCCTTGGCGGCGATCTCGAGATCGTCGCGGCGCGCCCCCACCAAAGTCACCTTGTGACCGTCGTCGCGAAAACCCTCGGCTACCGTGCGCCCCAGCTCCGTGTCCCCGCCAGTGACCAGCACCTCCACTGCCATGACCTCCTCGTCTCGGCCCGTTATGGCATCGACCGCGGTTCATGTTACTGGACGGTAGCTAGTCGGCGAAATTCCGCACGCCGCGACGCGCGGATAAATTGCGTAACGGTTCGGTCGTCACTTTTTTGCGACGCTTGGGCCCGCAATCCGACCGCATCCTCGGCGGGATAGGGTGCAGCAATGCGGCGGATCGGGATCCTGGCCGGTGCGGTTTCGACGGTGTTGGTCGCGATGCTCGTCGGGTGCGGTCCGACGTCGCCGTCGCGGGCGTCGGGAAAGGTCGTGGTGTTCGGCGCGGCCTCGCTGAAGCCGGCGTTCACCCGCATCAGCCAGCAGTTCAGCAGCGAAAATCCCGGTAGCACAGTCGATTTCGAGTTCGCGGGGTCTTCCGAGCTCGCCACCCAGCTGACGCAGGGTGCGACGGCCGACGTGTTCGCGTCGGCCGACACCGCGCAGATGGACGCCGTGGCCAAGGCGGGACTGTTGGCGGGGGACCCGACCAATTTCGCGTCCAACACGCTGGTCATCGTCACCGCGCCGGGCAACCCGAAGAAGCTCGGATCCTTCGCCGACCTCGCCAGGCCCGGGCTGGGCGTGGTGATCTGCCAGCAGCCGGTGCCGTGCGGGGCGGCGACCCGGCGCATCGAGGACAGCACGGGGGTGCGCCTCAGCCCGGTCAGCGAGGAGCTCAGCGTGACCGACGTCCTCAACAAGGTCACCACCGGACAGGCGGACGCCGGGCTCGTCTACGTCACCGACGCCCGCAACGCCGGTGACACGGTGGCGACCGTGAACTTTCCCGAAGCCGCCGCCGCGGTGAACGTTTATCCGATCGCGGTGCTGAAGCACGCCCCGCAACCCGCGCCGGCGCAGAAGTTCGTGGCCATGGTGACCGGCGGCACCGGCCAACACATCCTGTCCCAGTACGGCTTCGCCAAACCCTGACGCGCGCACCATGCGGCCGGCGGCTGATGGCGCACCGCCGAATTGGGATCGGTATCGCGCCCGTGGGCCGATACTTCTGTGATGAGCGTCAACGATCAACCCGCTGCGTCACGCCGGTTCGTGGCATCCTCCCCGACCATGTCCACCCAGATGAACGCGTTCGCCACGGGGAAGGGCCGGTACCTTGTTCAGGCGGCGATGTTCGCGTTGATCTTCGTGATGGTCGGGGCGGTCGTCACCCGGCGGAGCGAGGGTTTCGCGATCGCGATCATGGGGCTCGTGGCGGTTGGCCTTTTCGGCGTGGTGGGCACCGCCTACGTGTGGTGGCGTTCGCGCCGAAACGTGGTCATCGGCGTCACGAGCGATGGCTTGACCGTCGATCAGCGGCGCGATGTTTTCCCATTCGTTGATGCAAAGCTGGGCCCCTGGGTGAACATGGGCGTGGCCCTCCATCTGCAAAGCGGTTCTCGGCGCTTTGTTCTCGGCGGACGAGATCGTCGCATCGGTCCGGCGACACGGCTCGACGCGCCGCCCGTGCAGGCCGTCGACGCCTGGCTGTGGGTCTCGGAGTTCGATGAGCTTCTCGCCGTGGCGGGCCGCCAGAGTGGGCTGGACCTGAGCGGTCCCGCGCTGGGTGAACCGACTCGGTGTTTGCTGTTTCCGAACCCGTATCTGGCCGAGGAGTTGGGGTCATTCGCGTTCCGAAAACAACTTCGGCTGCAGCGATCGCTCTCGGAGCCGAGCCTGGTGCTTGACGTGGACAACGACGAATTGCGGGTGCTCGACCCGAATGGCGATGCGCTTCGCGCCTCGGCTTCACGTGCGGACGCCACCGCGACGCCGGCAACCTTCCAGCCCGACAGTGTCACGAGCGGTGACGGCACCACGTACGACTACCCCGCCATCCCCGGCCTGGCGGTGAGTCTTCTTGGCGCGCAACCGCTTACGATCGGATGCCTCGACTTGGCGGGAGCGGGATTTCGCTTTTCGTGGCGCGGCGATTCGTCTTGGCCGAACGAACGTCCTGCCTATGTGGTCTCGGGAGCGGATTGGTTGGCGCTCGTTGACAAGTTCGGCCTGACCTCGCAGCTGGAAGACAGAGCCAAACGTGACGACGGCTAGTTCAAGCGGCTGATATCACGCCCTGCCGATTCTGGCCGTCCTCCCCGCGCGCGGGTTTTTGTCGTACCCGGCTGTGATGATGGGGTCATGTTGTCGACGGCACCGCCTCGGTTGGGGGTGAACCATAAAGAGCGGTTGGCGGTGTTGTTTGAGGAGTTGGCGGAGTTGGCCGGGCAGCGCAACGCCATTGATGGGCGCATCGTGGACATCGCCGCCGAGATCGAGCGCGACGCGCTGTGGGGGAACACCGGGGCCCGCTCGGTGGCGGCGCTGCTGGCCTGGAAGCTGGGCGCGTCGTCGGCCCACGCCCACACCATCACCACCGTGGCACGCCGACTGGAAGAGTTTCCGCGCTGCACCCAAGCGCTGCGCCAGGGCCGGCTCTCGCTGGATCAGGTCGGGGTGATCGCCGCGCGCGCCGGGGCGGGCTCCGATGCGCACTATGCCGAGCTGGCCGCGGT
>NZ_LZJH01000116.1:0-952 GCF_001666745.1 Mycobacterium sp. E2699
ATCGGCCACCCTGGTCAGCCTCGCCGGCGACCTCGAACTCAAGAGCCCCACAATGCGTTACACGGCCTTCTCCGGCGACGAGATCGACCAGGCCGTGCTGCTCAAGGTCTTCGAGGAGCTCGGGCACGGCAGCGGCATCGACCCGGCCAGCACCGCCGGGGTCGGCCAGCTCGGACTGCTTCGCGAGCAGTGCCGCACGGCCAAGGAGCAACTGTCCACGGAAACGGCGGTCGAGTTCGCCGCCGAGCTCGGCGGGCGCAGGTGCACCATGCGGTTGACGCGCGACGAGCTGGGCGACCTGATCCAGGACCGGTTGTCGGGCTTCATCTATGCGTTCGACGACATGCTGGCCCGCCACAAGCGCAGCTGGGCGGACCTGTCGGCGGTGGTCGCCGTCGGCGGCGGCGCCAGCATTCCGCTTGTCACCGAACGGCTTTCGGTGCACGGCCGCCGGCCCGTCGTGAGCCCGTCGGAGCCGGCGCTGGCGGCCGCCCTCGGCGCCCTGCAGCTGGCGTCTCGCGGTGAGGAGCTGGATCTGCGCACCCGCACGTCTATCGGCCTGCTCACCGCGTCCGCCGCCGCCGACGTGCTCGACCTGCCCGCCGGCGACGTGTTGGTGATCGACCACGATGCGCTCACGGATCGCGAATTGGCGTGGTCACAAACGGAATACGGCGCAGACATCCGGGTGCCGTACAGCCCCGCCGCCTTTGACGAAGATGGTCCGGCCGGCTGGTCCATGCGGCTGAACGTGATGGAGCCGCCCAGGGAGAGCCCCTGGCGGCGCCTTCGGCTGTCCCAGCTGGTCATCGGAATGTGCGCCGTGGTCGCGATGACCGCGATCGGCGGCGTGGCCTACACCCTGACGGGCATCGAAAACCGCCAGGCACCGCCGGCGCCCACCGTCGCGCCCCTGCCCGCGCCGCCGGTCAGCTCCCTGGTCCCCAGCCCG
>NZ_LZJH01000117.1:0-18584 GCF_001666745.1 Mycobacterium sp. E2699
CCCCCGGCCCCGCCGGTACCGGAGAGCAGGCCGGCGTTGCCACCGGCCCCTCCGGCCCCGGCCTGCCCGTCGTCGGCGCTTCCGCCGGTTCCGCCGACCCCGCCGGCGCCGATGAGCATGCCGGCGTTGCCGCCGTGTCCGCCGGCCCCACCCGTCCCGGTGTCGCCGAGCCCGCCGACGCCGCCGCCACCGCCGGCACCGAACAGCAGACCGCCCGTGCCGCCGGCGCCTCCGACACCGCCGGTCAGCAGGCCGACCCCGCCGGGGCCGCCTACCCCGCCGGCACCGAATAACCCACCGGCGCGGCCGCCGGCACCGCCCGCAGCGCCGGTGCCGGGGTCACCGATCCCGCCTGGGCCGCCGGCCCCGCCATGGCCGACCAGTAGCCCGCCGGCTCCGCCCTGTCCGCCGTTGCCACCGGTGGTGGTGCCGAACCCGCCCGCGCCGCCGGCGCCGCCGGCGCCGAACAGCCCGGCGGCGCCGCCGGCCCCGCCGTTTTGGCCGGTTCCGCCCGCCCCGCCGGCCCCGCCGTTGCCGAGTAGCCACCCGCCGGGCGCGCCCGGTGCCCCGGTCCCCGGAGTCCCGTTGGCGCCGTTGCCGATCAGCGGGCGCCCCGTCAGCGTCAGGAAGGGCGTATTGATCAGGTTGAGCAGATCCTGCTGTACCGTCTGCGCCGGATTGGCCGCAAACGCCGCTACATTGGCGGCCTCCGCGTCGGCGTAGGCTCCCGCACCCGCGCTCAACGCCTGGGCAAACTGTTGGTGAAACGCCGCCGCCCGCGCACCGACTGCCACGAAGCCCCGACCGTGCGCGGAAAATAACGCCGCAACGGCCGCCGACACCTCATCCTCGGCGGCGGCCAACACCCTTGTCGTCTTGGTCGCCGCGGCCGCATTGGCCGCGCTAAGCGTCGAACCGATCGTGGAGACATCCGTTGCCGCCGCAGCCATCGTGTCCGGGGCTGCGATCAAATTGGACATTGCTGCCCTCCCGCGCCATCGACCCCCGGGATGGCCAAAAGTATGGCGCGAACGTCCAACGTCCACAAGGGTGTTACGAACAGCAGACGGGCGCAGGTCGCGCGGACCTGCGCTCCGTGCTTGCCCCAACGTTGGGGCACTCGGGAAAATGTGAACGGACCATTTCGCGGGAGCCAGGTGATCGACTGCGGCACATATCCGCCAGCGAATGGAGCCACCTAGGAGAATCGAACTCCTGACCTGCTCATTACGAGTGAGCCGCTCTACCGACTGAGCTAAGGTGGCGTGCCCTGCCGGGCGGCACGAGTCTACGGCAGCCCGGCCGAGTCACCCAAGTTCCTGGCCGATGGTCGCCACCATCGCGTCGACGGCGAACTTCGGTTTGACATTGATGGCCAGCGCCTCGCGGCACTGAAGCACCGCCTCGATGCAGCGCAGCAGCCTCTCGGGTGAGGCATGGTCGGCCAGCGCGGCCACCCGCTCGGCCATGTCGGGGTGGTTGGCCCGCACGCCACCGGCGTGCGCCGACGCCACCAGCGCATCCCGGAAGTAGGTCGCCAGGTCGATCAGCGCGCGGTCCAGGGCATCGCGCGACGCCCGTGTCTGCCGCGACTTCTGCCGTCGCTCGAGGTCCTTCATCGCGCCGGCGGCACCCCGCAGCGCACCCGCGGTGCCCTTGCCCGTCCCACCGGCGCCCAGCGCCGTCCGCAGCTCTTCGGTCTCGGCCTCGGCGCGGTCCGCGGTCAACACCAAGGCCTCCGCCTCGGCCGCCGCCACCAGCTCCTCGGCGGCGGCGTAGGCCTTGGAGGGCGTCGCGGCGTCGCGCACGAGCCCCAGCGCCCGCTCCCTCCGCTGCCGGGCCTCGGGGTCGGTGGCCAGCCGGCGCGCCCGCCCCACGTGCCCGCCGCTGACCGAGGCCGCCCAGTTCGCCGCGGCGGCGTCCAGGCCGTCGCTGTCGATGAGCACCTGCGCGATGGCCTCGGTCCGCGGGGTGACCAGCGCGACGTGCCGGCACCGGGAGCGCAGGGTAACCGCGATGTCCTCGGGATCCACCGACGGCGCGCACAGCAGGAAGACCGTCGACGGTGGCGGCTCCTCGACGACCTTCAGCAGCGCGTTCGCCGCGCCCTCGGTCAGCCGGTCGGCGTCCTCGATCACCACGATCTGCCGGTGCCCGGTGGTGGGCCGGCGCGACGCGATCTGCACGATGGAGCGCATCTCGTCCACCCCGATGGACAGCCCCTCGGGGATCACCCGGCGCACGTCGGCGTGCGTGCCGGCCATCGTCGTCGTGCACGCGCGGCAACGCCCGCACCCGGGCTCGCCGACGCTGGTGCATTGCAGCGCGGCGGCGAAACACAACGCCGCCACCGAGCGCCCGGAACCCGGCGGCCCGGTGATCAGCCACGCATGTGTCATAGTCCCGTCGGCCGCATCGCTGTGAGCCGGATCACCGCGGGCGGCGCGCGCCGCGGCGAGCAACCCGGCCACCACGGCCTCTTGGCCTACCAGCCGCGTAAACACTCCGGACATCACGGCAACATTAGTGACACCGGCCGACAGATACCGATCGGCCACCGTATCGCGACGATTCCGTTACTTCCTGCGCGTTTCGGCAGGTGCCGGCGACTTGCCGAGATACTTATTGTTTTCCGCCAAGTCCGCCCTGCCCGATACGGTGGATTGGTGGCAACCGCGGTAGCACTGCCCGGGCGAATCAACGCGTTCGTCCGGTGGGTGGTGCGCACCCCGTGGCCGCTGTTCGCGCTGAGCATGCTGCAGGCCGACATCATCGGCGGTCTTTTCGTGCTGGGCTTCCTGCGCTACGGCCTGCCGCCGCAGGACCGCATCCAGCTGCAGGACCTGCCGCCGGTCAACCTGGCCGTCTTCGTCAGCGTCGTGATCTTCCTGTTCCTGGCCGGCATCGTGTTCAACCTCAGGCTGATGCTGCCGGTGTTCCGCTGGCAGCGCCGCGACAATCTGCTCGCCGACGACGATCCGGCCGGCACCGAACTGGCCCGCAGCCGCGCGCTGCGCATGCCGTTCTACCGGACCCTCACCAGCGGCGTCGCCTGGTGCATCGGTGGTGTGGTGTTCATCATCGCCAGCTGGTCGGTGGCCAAATACACCGCGCCGGTCGTGGCGGTCGCCACCGCGCTGGGCGCCGCCGCGACCGCGATCATCGGTTACCTGCAGTCCGAGCGGGTGCTGCGGCCCGTGGCCGTCGCGGCCCTGCGCAGCGGGGTCCCGGAGAACGTCAAGGCCCCCGGCGTCATCCTCCGGCAGATGCTGAGTTGGATGCTGTCCACCGCGGTGCCGCTGCTGGCGATCGTGTTGGCAGTGGTGGCCGACAAGGCCTCCCTGCTGCACGCCACGCCCGAAAAGCTCTTCAACCCCATCCTGCTGCTGGCCCTGGCCGCGCTGGGCGTCGGGCTGGTCAGCACCCTGTTGGTGGCGATGTCCATCGCCGACCCGCTGCGGCAGCTGCGCTGGGCCCTGTCCGAGGTGCAACGCGGTAACTACAACGCGCACATGCAGATCTACGACGCCAGCGAGCTGGGCCTGCTGCAGGCCGGCTTCAACGACATGGTCCGTGACCTGTCCGAGCGGCAGCGCCTGCGCGACCTGTTCGGCCGCTACGTCGGCGAGGACGTGGCCCGCCGCGCCCTCGAGCGCGGCACCGAGCTGGGCGGCCAGGAGCGCGACGTCGCCGTGCTGTTCGTGGACCTGGTCGGCTCCACGCAGCTGGCCGCGACGCGTCCGCCCGCCGAGGTCGTCCACCTGCTCAACGAGTTCTTCCGCGTCGTGGTCGACACCGTCGGCAAGCACGGTGGGTTCGTCAACAAGTTCCAGGGCGACGCGGCACTGGCCATCTTCGGCGCGCCGATCGAACACCCCGACGCGTCCGGCGGCGCGCTGGCCGCCGCCCGCGAGCTGCACGACGAGATATTGCCCGTGATCGGCTCGGCGGAGTTCGGCATCGGGGTCTCTTCAGGCCGCGCCATCGCCGGCCACATCGGCGCGCAGGCCCGCTTCGAGTACACCGTCATCGGCGACCCGGTCAACGAGGCCGCGCGGCTCACCGAGCTGGCCAAGCTCGAACCCGGGCACGTGCTCGCGTCGGCGATCGCGGTCAGCGGCGCCCTGGACGCCGAGGCGCTGTGCTGGGATGTCGGCGAGGTGGTCGAGCTGCGCGGGCGCGCGGCACCGACCCAGCTGGCCCGGCCGGTGAGACTGGCCACCCCCGAAGACGTTGCCGCGGAACAGGTTTCCAGCGAGGTGCGCAGCTAGGCGCGCTTGGTGGCCTTCTTCGCCGGCGCCCTGCGGGTGGACTTCTTCGCCGGGCGCTTGGCGGGACCCCGGGCTCGCCGGTCGGCCAGCAGCTCGGCGGCGCGCTCGTCGGTGATCGACATCACGTCGTCGCCCTTGCGCAGGCTGGCGTTGGTCTCGCCGTCGGTGACGTACGGCCCGAACCGGCCGTCCTTGATCACCATCGGCTTGCCGGACGCCGGATCGGCGCCCAGCTCGCGCAGCGGCGGTGCCGAAGCGCTCTGCCTGCCACGGCGTTTGGGCTCGGCGTAGATCTTCAGCGCCTCTTCGAGGGTGATGTCGAAAATCTGATCCTCGGTGGCCAGCGAACGAGAATCGTTGCCGCGCTTCAAATATGGGCCATAACGCCCGTTCTGCGCGGTGATCTCCTCACCGGATTCGGGATCCACGCCGACCACCCGGGGTAGCGAGAGCAGCTTGAGCGCGTCCTCGAGGGTCACCGTCTGCAGGTCCATGCTGCGCAGCAGCGAACCGGTCCGCGGCTTGGGCCCGGTGGGCTTCTTGCCCTTCTTCGCCGGGGTCCCGGCCCCACCGTCATCCTCGTCGGGCTGCGGCGGCAGGACCTCGGTCACGTACGGCCCGTACCGGCCGTCCTTGGCGACGACCTCGTGACCGGTTTCCGGGTCGACGCCCAAGACCCGTCCCTCCTGCGGCGTGGCGAAGAGCTCCTCGGCCACCTCGAGGGTCAGCTCGTCGGGGGTCAGCGAGTCGTTGAGGTTGGCCCGCTGCGGGGTGGGCTCGCCGTCGTCACCCGTCACGATGCGTTCCAGGTAGGGGCCGTTCTTGCCCACCCGGACGTAGACCGGCCTGCCCTGCGCGTCGTCAAACACCTTGATGGAGTTGACTTCTCGCGCGTCGATGCCTTCGAGGTTGACGCCGACCAGCTTCTTCAGGCCACCGGAGCGGGCCACCGAGTCGGGCACGCCGTGATCGCCGCCGAAGTAGAAGTTGTTGAGCCAGTTGGTGCGTCGCTCGGTGCCCGACGCGATCGCGTCGAGCTCGTCCTCCATCGCCGCGGTGAAACCGTAGTCGACGAGCCGGCCGAAATGCTGTTCCAGCAACCCGGTGACGGCGAACGCGACCCACGAGGGCACCAGCGCGCTGCCCTTCTTGTACACGTAGCCGCGATCCTGAATGGTCTTGATGATCGACGAGTACGTCGACGGGCGGCCGATGCCCAGTTCCTCCAGGGCCTTCACGAGCGAGGCCTCCGTATAGCGCGCCGGCGGGTTGGTGGCGTGGCCGTCGGGCGTGAGCTCGAGGGCCTCCAGCCGCTGCCCCTCGGTCAGGTGCGGCAGCCGACGCTCGGCGTCGTCGGCCTCCCCGCCCGCCAGCTCGTCCACGGTCTCCACGTAGGCCTTGAGGAAGCCGGCGAAGGTGATGGTGCGTCCGGTCGCGGAGAACGTCACGTCCCGTTCGCCCGACCTGCCAGCGATCCGCAGGCTCAGCGTGGTGCCGCGCGCGTCGGCCATCTGGGAGGCGACGGTCCGCTGCCAGATCAGCTCGTACAGCCGGAATTCGTCGCCGTCGAGCTCGCGGCGCACCGCGTCCGGGGTCGCGAACGTCTCACCGGCCGGCCGGATCGCCTCGTGCGCCTCCTGGGCGTTCTTCACCTTGCGGGTGTACTGGCGCGGCGACGGCGAGACGTACTCCTCGCCGTACAGCTGGCGCGCCTGGGTGCGCGCCGCGTTGATCGCCGACTCCGACAGCGTCGTGGAGTCGGTACGCATATAAGTGATGTAGCCGTTCTCGTAGAGGCGCTGCGCGATGCTCATCGTGCGTTCCGAGGAGAACCGCAACTTGCGCCCGGCCTCCTGCTGCAGCGTCGACGTCATGAACGGCGCATAGGGGCGCCGGGTGTAGGGCTTCTCCTCGACCGACGCCACCGACAGCTGAGCGCCCCGCAATCCGGCCGCCAGCTCGGTCGCGCCGGCCTCGTCGAGGATCACCACCTCGTCGGCCTTGCGGAGCTGACCCAGTGAGTCGAAGTCGCGTCCGGTGGCGACGCGCAGGCCGTTCACATTGGTCAGCCGGGCCGTGAAGGTGGGCGGTTGAGCCTGCGGGTCCGACACGCTGGCGTCCAGCTGGGCGATGACGTCCCAGTACGACGCGCTGCGGAAGGCCATCCGGTCGCGCTCGCGCTGCACGATGATCCGGGTGGCCACCGACTGGACCCGGCCCGCCGACAGCTTGGGCGCGACCTTCTTCCACAGCACCGGGCTGACCTCGTAGCCGTACAGCCGGTCCAGGATGCGGCGGGTCTCCTGCGCGTCGACCAGGTCGATGTCCAGGTCGCGGGGGTTTTCGGCGGCCTCCAGGATTGCCGGTTCTGTGATCTCGTGGAACACCATGCGCTTGACCGGAATGTTCGGTTTGAGGGTTTCCAGCAGGTGCCAGGCGATGGCTTCGCCCTCACGGTCACCATCCGTCGCCAGGTAGAGCTCGTCGACGTCCTTCAGCAGGCCCTTCAGCTCGCTGACGGTGCTCTTCTTCTCGGGGCTGATGATGTAGAGCGGCTCGAAGTCGGCGTCGACGTTGACTCCCAACCTGGCCCACGGCTCGGACTTGAATTTCGCCGGGACGTCGGCCGCGGCGCGGGGCAGATCACGGATGTGGCCGCGCGAGGACTCGACGATGTAGCTGGAGCCCAGGTAGCCGGCCAGCTTGCGCGCCTTGGTAGGCGACTCGACGATCACGAGCCGCCGACGGCTGCCATTTCCGCCGCTGACGCGGTCTTTTAGCTTCGGGTCAGCCAACTGCGCTTACGCTCCATCTCTTATACCGGCCCCCCTTGCGAGACCGCCCTGCAGGAAGAATGACAGGCCGGCGTCCGAAATTCCGGTGAAATCAGGTACGCCAGCGTTCCTTCGCCCTTCAGGGCACCTGACAATTTCGCACCCTCGGGCGGGCCTGCGCAAACCGGCCGCCGAAATTCCAGGGCCTAGCGCCCGGCTAGACGCGGGGCCACAGCGACAACGCCTCGTCGCCGTCGGGGGGTTCCCCCACGTTCTCTACCAGGCGCGATAGCCTTCGACGGCCGCTGATCCGAAGCGCCGGCCGGCCACCGCGGGTGCCGATCAGGGTGGGCGCGATTCCGACCCGCATCAACGCCGACGCGAGCGGGGAATGGGTGTCGGGTGCGTGGGGATCAAGACCGAGCAGATAGTGGTCGTTCTCGGGGTTGCCGGCCGCCAGCGTCCACGCCCGCAGCTCCCGCGGTCCGGGCAGCCATCGCGGGGGCACCGTCTTGACGGCACCGCGGGTCCATTCGGCGGCGAGCGTCACCAACGACGGGGTCACCGCCGTGCGCACCAAGGGGCTGTCCTCGTCGGTGCGGCCGATCTCGGGCACCAGACCGGCATCGCGGATCATCACGGCCAGCGCCGAGGCCCGCCACATGCGATCCACGACCACCGAGAGCCGGGCGCCCTGAGCCTGGCTTTGCGACGGGGCGCCGACCAGGACGATCTGGCCGGGGGCCGCCAGCACCCCGGACAGATCGGCGGCCGCGGGCGGCACCGACTCCGCAGTGAAGAAGGAAAGCTGGCTCACGCCACCGACAGTAGGCCAGCTGGCCCGCCCGCGCCTTCAGGTTTTCGGCGCGGCGGCACGAGCGCCCGCCGAGCAGACGGAAAAGCCCCCAAATCGGTGCCGAAGTGGGGGCTTTTGTGTCTGCTCGCGTCTTAGACGGAGCGGACTCCGGTGGCCTGGGGGCCCTTAGGGCTGTGGCCGATCTCGAACTCGACCTTCTGGTTTTCTTCGAGGGTGCGGAAGCCCGAACCCTGGATCTCCGTGTAGTGGACAAAAACATCCGCGGAACCGTCTTCGGGAGCAATGAACCCGAAACCCTTCTCCGCGTTGAACCACTTCACAGTTCCCTGTGGCATCTCTCGATCTTTCCTTTTCTTTTGGATGCGGGGCACCGCCTTTCGGTGCCCCGGGCCGAGCACGACCGCCATACCTCGCTGAGTCGCCGGAACTTCACCCGACCGATTAACCTCGCAGGAACCGCGGCCGCAACGTTGTTCCTGCGAAAGTTTGACACGAACACAGAAGCTGCGACCGCAAATAGTCAACCATGTTCATGGCGTCGGCGACAGACTTGTGTGCTGGACGGATTCTTGGAGGGTGTGAGGTGGCGAGTTTCGGCGCCGACCTGCTCACCGTCGCGCTCGCCGGTACGGCGGCGGGCGAGCGTCCGCTGCGCCATGTCGCCGAGCTGCCCGCGCGCAGCGGCCGGCCGCACAGCTGGCCGGAGTGGGCCGAGCCCGACGTCGTTGGCGCGTTCGCCGCGCGGGGCATCGAAGTGCCGTGGTCGCACCAGTTCGAGGCGGCCGAGCTGGCCCACGCCGGCCGGCATGTGGTGATCAGCACCGGCACCGCGTCGGGCAAGTCACTGGCCTATCAGCTTCCCGTCCTCAACGCGCTCGCGACGGACCCGCGGGCCAGGGTGCTGTACCTGTCGCCGACCAAGGCGCTCGGTCACGACCAGCTGCGCACGGCGCACGCACTGACCGCGGCGGTCGCGCGGCTGCATGACGTCGCTCCCACCGCCTATGACGGCGACAGCCCCGCCGAGGTGCGCCGCTTCGCCCGGGAGCGCTCCCGCTGGTTGTTTTCCAACCCGGACATGATCCACCTGTCGATCCTGCGCAACCACGCCCGCTGGGCGGTGCTGCTGCGCGGGCTCCGCTACGTGATCGTCGACGAATGCCACTACTATCGAGGCGTTTTCGGCTCGAACGTGGCGATGGTGCTCCGTCGGCTGCTGCGGCTGTGCGAGCGCTATTCCGCTCGCCCCGGCTGTGAGCCGACCGTCATTTTCGCCAGCGCGACGACGGATTCGCCCGGCGCGACGGCGGCCGAGCTGATCGGCCGTCCCGTGTCGGAGGTCACCGAGGACGGCTCGCCGCAGGGGGCCCGGACGGTCGCGTTGTGGGAGCCCGCGTTGCGGGCAGACCTGACCGGCGAGAACGGGGCGCCGGTGCGGCGCTCCGCCGGCGCCGAGGCCGCGCGCGTGATGGCCGACCTGATCGCCGAGGGGGCGCAGACCCTGACGTTCGTTCGGTCGCGGCGCGCCGCGGAATTGACGGCGCTGGGAACGCGGGCACGGCTCGACGACATCGCCCCGGACCTGTCGGCGAAGGTGGCGTCGTACCGGGCCGGCTATCTCGCCGAGGACCGCACCGCGTTGGAGCGCGCCCTGGCCGAGGGCCGGCTGCGCGGCCTGGCCACCACCAACGCGCTGGAGCTGGGCGTCGACATCGCGGGCCTCGACGCGGTGGTGCTCGCCGGGTTCCCCGGGACGGTCGCCTCGTTCTGGCAGCAGGCCGGCCGGTCGGGTCGGCGCGGCCAGGGGGCGCTCGTCGTGCTGATCGCCCGCGACGACCCGCTGGACACCTACCTGGTGCACCATCCCGCGGCGCTGCTGGGCAAGCCCGTCGAGCGGGTGGTGATCGATCCCGCCAACCCCTACATCCTCGGCCCGCAGCTGCTCTGCGCGGCGACCGAGATGCCCCTCGATGAGGCCGAGGTCCGGGATTTCGGGGCCACGGAGGTCGCGCAGGGCCTGGTCGACGACGGCCTGCTGCGGCGGCGCAACGACAAGTACTTTCCCGCGGCCGGCATCCAACCCCATTCCGCCGTGGACATTCGGGGCTCGGCGGGCGGCCAGATCGTCATCGTCGAGGCGGACACCGGGCGGCTGCTGGGCAGCGCCGGCGTCGATCAGGCACCGGCGTCGGTGCACCCGGGAGCGGTCTACCTGCATCAGGGCGAGACCTACGTCGTCGACTCCCTGGACGTCGAGGACGGGATCGCGTTCGTCCACGCCGAGGATCCGGGCTACGCGACGTTCGCGCGCGAGCTGACCGACATCGTCGTCACCGGGGCCGGTGAACGTTGCGAGTTCGGGGCCGTCAGCCTGGGATTGGTGCCGGTCCGGGTCACTCATCGCGTGGTGGGCTACCTGCGGCGCCGGCTGTCGGGCGAGGTCATCGACTTCATCGAGCTGGACATGCCGGAACACGTGCTGCCCACCACCGCCGCCCTGTACACGATCGCTCCGGATGCCTTGCTGCACAACGGCATTGAGGCGCCCCGGGTTCCCGGCTCGTTACACGCCGCCGAGCACGCCGCCATCGGACTGCTGCCGCTGGTGGCCAGCTGCGACCGCGGCGACATCGGTGGCCTGTCCACCGCGATCGGTCCCGACGGGCTGCCCAGCGTCTTCGTCTACGACGGCTACCCGGGCGGGGCGGGGTTCGCCGAACGGGGCTTCCGCCAGGCGCGCACCTGGCTGGGCGCCACGGCCGCGGCGATCGAAGCGTGTGAATGCCCGAGCGGATGCCCGTCGTGCGTGCAGTCGCCCAAATGCGGCAACGGCAACGACCCGCTGGACAAGTCCGGGGCAATAAGGGTGCTGCGGTTGGTGCTGGCGGAGCTGGGTCACGACGCACGCTGACGTCTCGGGATGGCGACCGACCCCTCAACGGTCGACCCCCACAAATCAGCGTCGTGACAGACGCCGCAAGAACGCGCTGTTCCTCACTGCCGAAGAAATCTCAACGTACCACCACCTCGCGCGGCAGACAGCCGGATCACGCGGGCGAACCTACAAACATTCCCGTGTCTCCGCCCGCCGATCGCTGTTGGTCCGGCGGTGAGCGCGCCGGTGCCCCGGCGGTCATGGTGGGAGCGCCCGGCTGGTCGGCAACGGCGGAAACGGCGGCAAGGCCATCGCCGGCCTGCTCGGCCAGAACGGGACGACCGGGTCGACGCAACCACCGACGCGGTGGCGCTCGGCTCGCACGGCCGCCTCCCGGGATGTCGGCGCGACGAGTCGCGGCCGTAAAATCGCCCGCATGGCCCACGACTGGTTGCTCGTGGAGACGTTAGGGGGCGAGCCCGCCGTAGTCGCGCAGGGACGGCAACTCAAAAACCTCGTCCCGATCACGACGTTCCTGCGCCGCAGCCCCCATCTCGCGGCCGTGCGGACAGCGATCGCCGAATCGGTGCAGACGGGGCAGAGCCTGACCAGCATCACCACCAAGCGCGACCGCGTCATCCGCACCGAGCCGGTGGTCATGTCCGACGGTCACATTCACGGCGTCCATGTCTGGACCGGCCCCGCCGACGCCGAGCCCGCCGAACGGCCCGTCCCCGGGCCGCTGAAGTGGGACCTGACCCTCGGCGTGGCCACCGACACCCGGCAATCCCTGTCAAACAGCGGCAAGAATCCCGACGTCGAGGTCACCTTGGGCAGGGCCTTCGCCGAAGACCTCCCGTCGCGCCAGCTCAATCCGAACGAAGCCAAGGTGCTCGCCATGGCGGTCCGGGCCAAACCCGGCCAAACGATCTGCAGCACTTGGGATCTCACCGACTGGCAGGGAAATCCCATCCGGATCGGCTTCGTCGCGCGGACGGCTTTGGAGCCGGGACCGGACGGCCGGGACCACCTGATCGCCCGGGCCATGAACTGGCGCTCGGTGCTCAAGGGCCCGGTCGTGTCCACCGACGATCTGGCGCAACGGATCCTGAACGGACTGGCCCAGGCCGGGGTGCACCGGGCGCTCGTCGATCTTGACGGCTGGACGCTGCTGAAATGGCTCGACGAGCCCTGCACCTTCTACGATTGGCGCGGCAGCAAGACGGACAGGCCGAGGGTCCACCCCGACGACGAACACCTGAAGGCCTCCATGACAACGGAATTCGCCGACGGCCCGACCAGTCGGGTGCTGCGCATGCGGGGCCACGACGACGATTGGGTGCCGGTGCACGTCACCGTCAACAAGGTGGAACTCGAACCGGACACCTTCGCCGGACTGGTCTCGTTGCGATTGCCGACGGACGACGAAGTCTCCGCCGCGGGACTGCCGACAGCATCGCACGACACGGCCTAGCCGCGGCGGTCGGCGGGTCCCGCTCGCGCGGCGGCCCGCGCGGCACCGCCGAAGGCCACGGCCACCTGGACGGTGACGACGACGTCGAGGTCATCCACCGCGCATCGCGCCTCGTCCACTCGCATCGCCCGCGTCACGGCCGTCGCGCGCGCGCAGGCCGCCGCGACTCCGGCCGGCAGCCGGCCCGCGGCGGCCAGCGCGGCCAGGTCGGCCGCGGCCTGCGCACGATGCCGCGCCACCACCGCCGAACCGACATAGGCGCCCGCACCGGTGAGCCACAGCAGTGCCGCCACCATCGCGGCCGCCAGCACCGTCGCCGAACCCCGATCATCCCCGGGGCTCGGCCGCCGCCACCGCCCTGGCCGCAATATCCAAGGACGGCAACACCGTTGAGTGGACGACGACCGCGGCGACCACGAATTCGCCGTCATGACGCACCTCGATCCGCGCTCCCGCAGGAGCGACGCGGCGCGCGGCGTCGACCGCCGACCGCTCGTCACCGCGCGCCGCCAACCGGGCCGCCTCGCGGGCGGCGTCGACGCAGCGCACCTGCATCGACACCACGCTGACACCGGCCAGGCACACCACCAGCACCACGACCAGCGTCGCGACCGCCAGCGCGGCCTCGACCGTGCTCGCGCCCGCACAACCCGTCAGACCTTGGTGTTGAGCGCGCGACCGATGATGTTGGTCAGCGCCGAGACGATGGAATCGCCGGTGACGACGGTGTAGAGGATCGCCCCGAACGCGGCCGCGGCTATCGTGCCGATCGCATACTCGACCGTCGACATGCCCGACTCGTCGCTCGCCAGCACGGCCAGGCGCGCCAGCAGCACACGAAACCTGTTGCCCATCAATACCTTCCTTCCGTTTCACAGCAGGCCCGACTGCAAGACATCACCGGCCAACCCCGCCACCACCGGCACGATGCCCAGGCACACGAACGCCGGCAAGAAGCACAGACCGAGCGGTCCGGCGATCAGAACCCCGGCCCGCTCGGCGGCCGCCGCGGCGGCGTGCTCGGCGTCGTGGCGCGACTGGTCGGCCAATTCGGCGACCCCGCCGGCCAGCGCCGCGCCGGAGGACGCCGAACGCCGCGCCAGCCGCAGCAGCGCATCGATCTGCGCGCCGGCCGGGCCGCCGGGCGGTTCCGGCGGGATCGACCATGCGACAGCGGGATCGGCGCCCAGGGCGAGCAGATCCGCGGCGCGCCGCAACACCCCGGCCAGCTGTGGCGGAGCGGACGGGGCCGTGGCCGCCGCGGCCGTCGACACCGCCATGCCCGCCCGCAGGCACACCGCCAGCACGTCGAGGCTGGACGCGACCGCCAGCGGGTCTCCGGCGCGCCGCGGCCTTGACCACCGCGCGTTCCGGTCGGTGCCGCACCGCATCCCCGCGCGCGTCCGCACCACCGACGGGGCCGGGCCGATCCACAACGCCACCGCCAGCAGCACTGCCGCCGCGCTCATGCGCCGGCCCCGTCGATGATCCGGTCCGCCCACAGCAGCCCGGCGCACGCCAGCGTCGACCCCACGACCAGCAGGCAACCGCCGGCGTGTCCGGCCAGCAGAAAACTCAGCGGCCGGGCCCCGATCAGTTGACCCAGCAGCACGCCGAGCACCGGCAGGCCCGCCAATATCGTCGCGGTGGCGCGCGCCCCGGCCATGCTCGAGGACATGCGCGCCGAAAAGCGTTGCCGCTCAGCGATATCGCGCTGTGCGGCGCGCATCAGCGTGGCTATCGCCAGCCCGTGTTCGCCGGCCAGTTGCCAGCACACCGCGAGCCGATCCCACTGCGCGGGCAGCGCCGACGAGCGCGCCGCGGCGCGCAGGCCGGCGGTGACGTCGGCGCCCAACCTGGCGCGCGCCGCGACCGCGCGCAGTGCCACCGCCACCGCTCCAGCGGTTTCCTCGGCTGCGACGCGGAACGCGCGCACCGGATCGGAGCCCACGCGCAATTCGCCGACCAGGAGGTCGAGGGCGGCTTCCAGCGTTCGGCCTTCGTCCGCGGCGCGCCGGATCCGGCGGCGCCGCCCGTAGCGCAGGCCCGCGGTAGCACCCACCACCGCGGCCGCGAGGACCGCCGTCGCGGGCAACAGTGCGGCCGCGGCCACCAGGGCGCCGGCGGCGACGCAGGCCACCCCGGGGCGGCCGGCGGCGGGCCACCGGGGATTACGCGCCGGGCGCGGCAACCGGTGCCGCGGCGACGGCGGAAGTGCCAGCAGCGCAAGGGCTGACAGCAGGGCGGCCGTCGCGAAGTGATTCATGCCGGTGTCCGGCTGCGCAGCAGCCGATGCAGGTCGGCCGCATCGTCGGTGAGGCCTCGGTCCGCATGCCAGGCGGTGACCGCCCGGACCTGTCCGTCAGCGCGGCGCAACACGGCTATTTCGCCGAGCCGACGCCGGCCGGCCCGGTCCCGAGCGACGTGCAGCAGCACCTGCACCGCCGCGGCGAGCTGACTGTGCAGCGCCGACCGGCCGAGGCCGCCGAGCGCGCCGAGCGCCTCCAGCCGGGCGGGTACCTCCCCGGGACTGTTGGCGTGCACCGTGCCCGCGCCCCCGTCGTGACCGGTGTTCAGCGCCGCGAGCAGATCGACGACTTCGGCGCCCCTGACCTCGCCGACCACGATGCGGTCGGGTCGCATCCGCAACGCCTGCCGGACGAGCTCCCGCAGCGGGACCTCGCCGACCCCTTCGACGTTGGCGCAGCGTGCGACCAGCTTGACCAGGTGCGGATGGCGGGGCGCCAACTCGGCCGCGTCCTCGACGCACACGATCCGTTCGGTGGGCGCCACGGCGCCCAGCATGGCGGCCAGCAAGGTGGTCTTGCCGGCCCCGGTACCGCCGCACACGAGGAAGGCCAGCCGGGCGGCGATGACGTCGGTGATCAGCGCGCCGGCCGCGGGATCGATCGCGCCGGCCGCGGTCAGCGCCGCCAAATCCTGTGTGGCCGGCCGCAATACGCGCAACGAGAGGCAGGTGCCGCCGGCCGCGATGGGCGGCAGCACGGCGTGCAGCCGCACCGCGAACCCACCGGAACCGATGCCGGTCAACTGGCCGTCGACCCAGGGCTGCGCATCGTCCAGGCGCCGACCGGCGGCCAACGCCAGCCGCTGCGCCAACCGCCGCACCGCCGCCTCGTCGGCGAACCGAATCCCGCTGCGCCGCAGTCCGTTTCCGTCATCAACCCACACCGCGTCGGGCGCGGTGACCAAGACGTCGGTGGTGCCGTCCGCGCACAACAACGGTTCGAGGATGCCGGCACCGGTGAGCTCGGTTTCCAGCACGCGGAGATTGGCGAGGACCTCGGTATCGCCGAGCATCCCGCCGGACTCGGCCCGGATCGCGGCGGCCACCACACCGGGTCGCAGCGGGACGGATTCGGCCGCCAGCCGCTCGCGCACCCGTTCGATCAGCGAGCCGCTCACGCCGCGCGGCCGTTGCGCATCGATCCGGCCGACGGCAGCACGGCCAGCACCCGGCGGGCCGCCAGCGCCAGGGGACAGCGCCGGCCCAGCCGCAGGCCACCGCGTTCCAACTGCCCGGCTAGTTGCGGCTGGGCCCTGACGGACGCGAGCAGCGGCAGGCCGGCGATGTCGGCGATCTCGCGCGCCCGCAACCCCCCGGGCGACGGGCCCCGCACGACCAGCCCGAGATTGGGATTGGCGGCGGCCAACACGGGAACCATCGCCGCGGTCGCCGCGCACGCCCGCACGTCGCAGCGACTGACCACCACGACGAGATCGGCGGCGTCCAGCGCGGCTTGCGTCGCATCGGTGAGACGGCGCGGCAGGTCGCACACGACGGCGACCCCACCGCGGCGCCCGGCGTCGACCACGGCGCCCACCGGCGCGCCGCCCAACTCGTAGCCGTGGCGGGTGCCGGACAGCACGCTGATGCCGCGGTGTCGCGGCAGCGCCTCCCGCACCGCCGACCAGTTGAGCCGCCCGCCTTCCAACGCCAGGTCGGGCCACCGCAAACCGGGCGCACTTTCCCCGCCCACCAGCAGATCGATGCCCCCGCCCCACGGGTCGAGGTCGACGAGGAGCGCGTCGCCGGCGGCCTGGGCGACGGCGACCGCGAGCGACGACGCGCCGGCCCCGCCGCAGCCGCCGACTACGGCTAACACCGCGCCGCGCGAGCCGTCGTCTCGCGCGGATTCGCCGGCCTCGGCGAGCTCGCGGACCAATTCGCGCTCTTGCTCGGGCAGCCTTAGCACGTGTTGGGCGCCGACGGCGACGGCCGCCGCCCGCGCCGCCGACGCGGGGTGCACGAGCGTCACGACGCTGACGTGGGCGCGCCGCGGCAGCGCCGCTTGCCCGCATCGGTCCGCGGCCACCTCGTCCAGCACCACCGCCGCTGCCGCCGACCACGCCTTCCGGCTCACCGCCGGCGCGCCAGCGTGAACCACCCGCAGACCGACCGCCGCGGCCACCCGGTCGGTCTCGTCGCGCAATTTCAGGTCGGTCAACATCGCCAACACGGCCGACGACCCCGCCGCATTCGTGCCCGTGGTGCTGGTCATCCATCCACCCTGCGGGGCCGTGACCTTGGCACACCAGTCCCAAAGCCGGATTTGTGGATAGAGACGCGAGTGTGTACAAACGCCTCGCCGGCGGACTCATCGGCCGCTCGGCGGCGCCCTCTCCCGCAACGCGCGAGAGCCGGCGGCCAGAGGCCCGGCCGGAGCGGAAAATTTACCCTAGAAAAGGGACGACCCCCGCCAGGGGGGGAGGAGGCGAGGGTCGTCGTGTATCAGCCCCGGGGGGTCGGGCTGATGCACCCTCGGCTCAGGCCGAGTAATGCTTACTATACACATGACAGTCCGCACTAACGCAAGTAGTTGTTCCGGCGAAAGGTGCGTTGAGCCGCAAAAATACCGACGGTATGTTCTTGCGGTGGCGATGAGCGGCCGTTTTCGTCCCGACGCCGCGGTGTCTCCGGACGGCCGACCTATGCTGGGTTGGTGACCGTATCCGACTCGGCCGCGCGGCAGCAAACCCCACCGGAAACAGCTGCGACTACCGCTTCCCGCGCCCGTACCGCCGCCTTCTTCGACCTCGACAAGACCATCATCGCCAAGTCCAGCACCCTGGCTTTCAGCAAACCGTTCTTCAACCAGGGACTGCTCAACCGCCGCGCCGTGCTCAAGTCGAGCTACGCCCAATTCATCTATCTGCTCTCCGGCGCTGATCATGACCAGATGGACCGGATGCGCATCCACATGACCAACATGGTCGCGGGTTGGGACGTCGAACAGGTCAAGTCGATCGTCAACGAAACGCTGCATGACATCGTGACCCCGCTGGTGTTCGCCGAAGCCGCGGACCTCATCGCCGCCCACAAGCTGTGCGGCCGCGACGTCGTCGTGGTCTCGGCCTCCGGTGAGGAGATCGTGGCCCCCATCGCCCGGGCGCTCGGCGCGACGCACGCGATGGCGACCCGGATGGTCGTCGACGACGGCAAGTACACCGGCGAGATCGCCTTCTACTGCTACGGCGAAGGCAAGGTGCAGGCGATCCGCGAACTGGCCGCGCGTGAGGGTTATCCGCTCGAACACTGCTATGCCTACTCGGACTCGATCACCGATCTGCCCATGCTCGAGGCCGTCGGCCACCCCAGCGTGGTGAATCCGGACCGCGGTTTGCGCAGAGAGGCCGTCGAGCGCGGCTGGCCCGTGCTGACGTTCTCCCGCCCGGTGTCGCTGCGGGACCGGATCCCCGCGCCGTCGGGCGCCGCGATCGCGACCACCGCTGCGGTGGGCGTCACCGCGCTCGCCGCCGGCGCGGTCACCTACTCGCTGCTGCGCCGCTACGCCTTTTAGCCACGGCAGCTGACAAGCCATTCGCGCATTGCTTTTTTGCTTCGCAATTAGACCTTGATGTGATGGTGGTCTAGTAGTACAAAGGAACCACGGAAGCCCGGTGAGGCCAAGGTCGATCCGGAGGAGAAGGATCGTTCTCCCGAGTCGGGCGCCCAGCATGGAACCCGGCACCCACGCGGAGTCATAGCCGCGATAATGGCAGAAGTGTTGCGGGCCTGCGTAATTGCGAAAAGCGGAAGGCGTCGACGGCCCTTTGGGTGGGGCTGCAGCCGAAAGCATCGCAAGATCGCCGAGGCCAACCCACGCAGCCCAGAAAATGCACGCTTGGTAACCGAGTTCCGTGCTAGCGGGCGGCGGACCGAATATTTCGGGACGTCGCCCGCTTTACATTTGTAAAACAATTTCTTTCACGCCGATTCGCGGGCGGCCGGCTACCGTTTGGGCAGCGACTCGGCGATCGACAAAGCCTCCTGCGCACCCGCTGCGCCTGGAACGGCTCACCGTGCGCGGCTGGCAGTTCCTGGTGCTGTTCACGATGGGCGTGATGGTGT
>NZ_LZJH01000118.1:0-809 GCF_001666745.1 Mycobacterium sp. E2699
TCGGTCAGGGTGCCGGTCTTGTCGGTGATCAGGATGTCGATGTCGCCGAAGTCTTCGATGCACACCAGGCGTTTGACGAGCACCTTGGCCTTGGCCAGCTGTCGCGATCCCGTCGCCAGGCTGGTGCTCACCACGGCGGGCAGCAGCTGCGGCGTGATGCCGACCGCGATCGCCAGCGAGAACAGCACCGAATCGATGATCGGCTTGTGCAGCAGCAGGTTGCTGACCAGGATGACCACCATCAGCGCGATCGCGACCTGCAGCAGCAGGTAGGAGAACCGGCGCAGCCCCACCTGGAAATCGGTCTCGGGTTGGCGCTTGTCCAAACCCGCTGCGATGCGGCCGAATTCGGCATCCCTGCCGGTGGCGTACACCACCCCGGTGCCCTCCCCGGCGCTCACGATGGTGCCCATGAAAGCGAGGTCGGTCGATTCGGCCAGCTCGGCGCCGGCCGGCACAGGCTGCGGCGATTTCTCCGAGCCCGTCGACTCGCCGGTCAGGATGCTCTCGTCGCATTCCAGGCCGGTGACGTCGATCAGCCGGACGTCGGCGGGCACGGCCTCGCCCAGCGACAGGCGGACCACGTCACCGGGCACCAGGTCGGTGACGCCGATCGTGACGAACTTCGAGTCGCGGCGCACCACGGCGTTGTGGTGCACGGCCGCGTGCAGGTCGGCGGCGGCCCGCTCGGCCCGATACTCGTTGACGAACCCCAAGCCGATGCTGGCCGCCAGGATCACGCCGATGATGATCGCCTGCATGCTGTCGCCGAGAAAGTAGGAGACGATCGCGGTGCCGGCCAGCAGGAT
>NZ_LZJH01000119.1:0-583 GCF_001666745.1 Mycobacterium sp. E2699
AGGCCATGGAGCCGGTCCGGGCGGGCTTCGACGAGCTGGGCGCCGCGCTCAAGCCGCTCGCGGACGGGGTCGACCTGTTGGTGACGGGCCAGACCTACCACGGGGTGGTCGCGAATGTCGCCGAGTACTACGACATTCCGGTCGCAGGGCTGCATCACTTCCCGGTGCGGGTCAACGGTCAGCTCGGTGTCCCCTTCCTGCCGTCACCGGCGCCCGTGGTCCGCACGACACTGACGGCCGGCTGGTGGCTGTACTCGCGCATCACCAAGGCGGAGGAGGACGCGCAACGCCGGGAACTGGGTCTCCCGCCGACGACGGTTTCGGCGTGGCAACGGATGGCCGAAGCCGGAACGCTGGAGCTGCAGGCCTACGACGAGGCGGTTTTCCCGGGGCTCGCGGCGGAATGGAATGGCAAGCGGCCCTTCGTGGGTGCGCTGACGCTGGAGTTGGGCGCGGACACCGATGACGAGGTCGCGTCCTGGATCGCCGCGGGAAAACCGCCGATTTACTTCGGTTTCGGCAGCACGCCGGTCCAGTCCCCCACGGAGACGGTGGCCATGATCGCCGACGCCTGTGCCGAGTT
>NZ_LZJH01000120.1:0-1058 GCF_001666745.1 Mycobacterium sp. E2699
CGGGGTCAAGGATTGATGCGGGTCCAGCGCGCACCGGAAGCGAAGGGCCGGACTCCGTCATGAAGTTTGCCTTGGCGAGCTACGGAACCCGCGGCGACATCGAGCCCCTCGCGGCCGTCGGTCGCGAACTGCAGCGCCGCGGGCACGAGGTGCGGGTGGGCGTGCCGCCCAACCTGATCGGCTTCGTGGAGTCGGCCGGGCTGCCCGCGGTCGCGTACGGGCAGCGGGATTCTCAGCAGCAGCTGGACGAGGACTTCCTGCACAACTCGTGGAAGTTCACCAACCCGGTCAAGCTGGCGCGCGAGGCCATGGAGCCGGTCCGGGCGGGCTTCGACGAGCTGGGCGCCGCGCTCAAGCCGCTCGCGGACGGGGTCGACCTGCTGCTGACCGGCCAGCTCTATCAGGAAATCGCCGCCAACGTCGCGGAGTACTACGACATTCGGTTGGCCGCCTTGCATTTCTACCCGATGCGGCCCAACGGACACATCGCGTTCCCGGCGCGCCTGCCCGCGCCGCTGGTGCGCTCGACGATGAAAACCCTCGACTGGATGTACTGGCGGTTCACCCGGAGCGCCGAGGAGGCGCAGCGCCGGGACTTGGGACTGTCCAAGGCCACTTGTCCTGCGCCGCAACGGATGTCCGAGCGCGAGGCGCTGGAGATCCAGGCCTACGACGAGTTGTGCTTCCCCGGGCTGTCAGCGGAGTGGGGCGCTCGGCGGCCCTTCGTCGGGGCGCTCACCATGGAGTCGCCCACCGACGCCGACGACGAGGTCGCCTCGTGGATCGCCGCGGGAAAACCGCCGATTTACTTCGGTTTCGGCAGCACGCCGGTCCAGTCCCCCACGGAGACGGTGGCCATGATCGCCGACGCCTGTGCCGAGTTGGGCGAACGGGCCCTGATCTATTCCGGCGGCGAGGATTTCGAGCCGCGTCCCGACGTCAAGCTGGTCGGCCACGTCAACTACTCGACGATCCTGCCCGCCTGCCGCGCGGCCGTCCACCACGGCGGCGCGGGCACCACGGCGGCCAGCCTGCGCGCCGGGCTCCCGACGTTGATC
>NZ_LZJH01000121.1:0-7764 GCF_001666745.1 Mycobacterium sp. E2699
TCAGCGGCCACACCAAAGCCGATCTCAAACACATCCAAGACAAGCTCAACAGCCGGCCCCGGCCGACCCTGAACCTCTACACACCCGCCCAACGCCTCGCCAACCTAATTAGCCAAGCCGCCTAAATGTTGCACTAACCACTTGACAACGGGTCGCACTTTTCCGCGCTGGCGTCGATTTCGAAAGTTAGGAGCCCAGAACGGCCAGGCCTACGGCCCCGGCCGTGGCCAGGCACATCGAGGGCCCGTGCGGAACCGCACCCGGTCCCCGCAGCAGCCCCCACAGCGCCGTCGACAGCGGCGCGCCCAGCGCCGCGAGGAACCACACATCGGGCCCGAAACAGCCGGCCAGACCGCCCAGCCCGATCGCCAGCTTGACGTCACCGGCTCCCATCGCCGCCGGCGCCAACAGGTGGACCAGCAGGTACGTCCCGCTCAGCGCGGCCGCGCCGGCCAGCGCGGCCAGCCCGCGGCCGGCCAGGGCGGCGGCCACCAGGATGGCGGCTGCCCCGGGCAGCGTCAGCGCGTTGGGCAGTCGGCGTGACCGGACGTCGTAGGCACTCAGCAGCACCAGCCAGGCGAGTACTGCCACAGCCGCTCCAAGCCGCATGGGTCCTCCTGTGCGCCGGACGAGTGTGGGGGCTACGTACGCAAACCGTGGCGAATTCGTACATAAGCCCCACGCTCGGCGATTGACCTAGGCATCGATGCGCGGCAGGCTAGCGCAGTGCCGCCTCCATGGCCTCTCGCGGAGCGGGCAGCCCTGTGAATTGCTCGACCTGGGCGAAGGCCTGGTGCAACAGCATCTGCAGGCCGTTGATGACCCGTCCGCCCGCGGCGGCCACCGCGGCGGCCAGCGGGGTGGGCCACGGGTCGTAGACGGCGTCCAGCAGCACCGGGATCGGGGCGAACGCGCCGGCGTACCGCTCGGCCACGTCGGCGGGCAGGGTGCTGACCAGCAGCTGCGCGCCGGCCACCTCGCCGGCCAGCCCCTCGCTGCCCAGCTCACAGAACCGCGTGGGAACGCCCAGCCGCGCGCCGAGGTCCACCAGCCGCGACGCCTTCCGCGGGTCGCGCGCCACGACCGTGATGGCCGTGACGCCGAGCTCGGCCAGGCCCACGACGGCGGCCGGGGCGGTGCCGCCCGATCCGCACACCAACGCGCGTCCCGAAGCCGACCCGATCGCGCCGCTGACCCCGTCGACGTCGGTGTTGTCGGCCCGCCAGCCCGTCGGCGTGCGCACCAGGGTGTTGGCCGAGCCGACCAGGGCCGCGCGCTCGGTGCGCTCACCGGCGAAGCGCAGCGCGGCGAACTTGCCCGGCGCGGTGACCGACACGCCGACCCACTCGGGCCCGAACCCGCCGACCACGCCCGGCAGCTCCTCGGCGCCGCACTCGATGCGCTCGTAGGTCCAGTCGTGCAGGCCCAGCGCGCGGTAGGCGGCCAGGTGCAGGTCCGGGGAGCGCGAATGGGCGATGGGCCGGCCGAGGACCCCGGCCTTCCTACCGCGCTGAATCGAGGACACCGTTGCGCTTAGCCAGCTCGATATTGGCCAAATGCTGCTGATAATCCTTCGTGAACAGCGTCGTGCCCTGGGCATCGATGGTGACGAAGTACAGCCAGTCCCCCGGCTCGGGATGCTCGGCCGCGCGCAGCGCGTCGACGCCGGGCGAGCAGATCGCGGTGGCCGGCAGGCCCTGGGACACGTACGTGTTCCAAGGGGTCTTCTGGCCGCGGTCGGCGTCGGTGGTGGCGACCTCGCGGCGGTCCAGCGGGTAGTTCACGGTCGAGTCGAACTCCAGCGTGTGGTGCGCGTGCAGCCGGTTGTAGATGACCTGGGCGACCTTGGGGAAGTCCTGCGTGTTGGATTCCTGCTGCACCAGCGACGCGACCACCAGGATGTCGTACGGCGACAGGCCCATGGCCTGCGCCGAGTCCACCAACCCCGACTTGGCGTACTCGACGGCGCCCGCGCCGATCAGGCTCGTCAGGATGCTGTCGGCCGGCGCCGAGGGATCGACATTGAAGGTTCCCGGCGCGATCAGGCCCTCGATCCGGCGGTGGTCCTTGCCCAGCTCGGTGACCGGCTCGACGGCCCACGGCGGCACCGCCAGCGCCGTCGGCGTGCTGTTGGAGGCCGCCGCGCGCAGGTCATCCACCGAGACGCAGCGCTTGTTGCCGTCCAGGTCCACGCAGGTGGCCCGCGAGATCAGCGAGAAGATGCCGGGGTTCACCTTGTTCGTCTTCATGTCGGTGGTGTCGTCGAGCTGACGGCCCTCCGGGATGACCAGCCGCCCCACCCGGCTGTTCGGGTCGGCCAGCCGCGCCACGGCGTTGGCCGCCGGGATTTCGGTGCGCATCCGGTAGTAGCCCGGCTGGATCGAGTTGATCGCGGCGTTGCCGTGCGCGGCGTTGACGAACGCCCGCACCGTGGCGACCACGCCCTGGTTGTGCAGCGTCTCCCCGACCATCGTCGTCGAGTCACCCGATTGGATCTGAATCACGATGTCGCGCTTGCCGTTTCCGGTGTAGTCGTCGCCGGAGCCGAACACCGTGTTCCACAGCCGGGTGCCGACGAAGACGGCGACCACCGCGATCACGACGAACACCAAAAAGACAGCCCGCCCAACGGCGCGGCGGCGCTTCTTCCCACGCTCGGCCCGGTTGCGGTCGACGCGGCTCATCCTGCGCCGGGGCGGCCCGACCGCGCTGGGCTCGGCCCGCTGTCGCCGCGCGCTGTCAACCACGAGCGGCCCCCCTGCGCTGGTCGAGCCAGCTCTGCAGGATCGCCACCGCCGCGGCCTGGTCGATCACCGACCGCTGTTGGCGGGCCTTGATTCCCGCCGCGCGCAGCGACCGCTGGGCGCTCACCGTGGTCAGCCGCTCGTCGGCGAGCCGCACCGGGATAGGAGGAACTCGCCGGCCCAGCACTTCCGCCAGTTTGCTGGCGACCTCGATCGCGTCCTGCGCCGACGGTCCGGTGCGGTCGGCCAGCGTCCGCGGCAGCCCGACGACCACCTCGACCGCCTCCAGCTCCGCGGCGAGCTCGGCCAGCCGGCGCAGATGCCGGCCCGACCGGTCGCGGCGCACCGTCTCCACCGGGGTGGCCAGGATGCCGTCGGGGTCGCTCACGGCCACGCCGATGCGCACGCTGCCGACGTCGACGCCCAACCGCCGCCCCCGCCCGGGGTCCTGATCAGGATCGCCCGGCCGGTCGGGGAGGCGGTGCTGTGTCAAGGCCACTCAACCGACCCGCGCTATCTCGGCGCGTACCGCCTCGAGCGCGGCGTCGATGCCGGTCGGGTCCTTGCCGGAGCCCTGCGCCAGGTCCGCCTTGCCGCCGCCGCGGCCGTCGACGGCCTCGGCGAGCCGCTTGACCAGGTCATTGGCGCTGATGCCGAGATCCTGGGCGGCCGCATTGACCGCGACCGTGTAGGGCACGGTGCCGCCTTCGCCCTCTGCGATCAGCGCCACCACGGCCGGATCGCTGCCGAGCCTGCCCCGGATGTCGCCGACGAGGGATCGCAGGTCGGCGGCCGTCATCCCGCCGGACATCCGCTGCGCCACCACACGCACGTTACCGATCCGCTCGGCGCCGGCCGCGGCGTTGGTCGCGGCGGCCTTGGCGCCCGCCTGCCGGGCCCGTTCGAGCTCCTTCTCGGCCGCCTTGAGCCGGTCGACCAGGTTGGCCACCCGGGCCGGCACCTCGTCGGAGGGCACCTTCAGCGACGACGCCAGCCCGGCCATCAGCGCGCGCTCCCTGGACAGGTGGCGGAACGAGTCCAACCCGACGTAGGCCTCGACCCGGCGGATCCCGGAGCCGATCGACGACTCGCCCAGGATGGTCACCGGGCCGATCTGCGCGGAGTTGTGCACGTGCGTGCCGCCGCACAGCTCCAGCGAGAACGGCCCGCCGATCTCCACCACCCGCACCTCCTCGGGGTAGGCCTCGCCGAACAGCGCCATCGCCCCCATCGCCTTGGCCTTCTCGAGCTTCTCGGTGAACGTGTGCACCTCGAAGTCGGCCTGCACGGCCTCGTTGGTGACCTCTTCGATCTGGGTGCGCTGGTCCTCGGTCAGCGGGCCCTGCCAGTTGAAGTCGAACCGCAGGTAGCCCGGCCGGTTCAGCGATCCGGCCTGAACGGCGTTGGGCCCCAGCACCTGTCGCAGCGCGGCGTGCACCATGTGGGTGCCGGAGTGCCCCTGGGTGGCGCCCCGGCGCCAGCCGGGGTCGACCGCCGCGACGACGGTGTCGCCCTCCACGAATTCCCCGGACTCCACGTTGACCCGATGCACCCACAGGGTTTTCGCGATCTTCTGCACGTCGGTGACGGCCGCGCGGGCGCTCTCGCCCGCGCCGGTTCCGCTGATCGAGCCCTCGTCGGCGATCTGGCCGCCCGACTCGGCGTACAGCGGGGTGCGGTCGAGCACCAGCTCGATACGATCGGCACCCTCTGCGCCGTGCGCGACGACCGGCACCCGCCTGCCGTCGACGAAGATGCCCAAAATCCTTGCCTCGGAAGCCAACTCGTCGAACCCGGTGAATTCGGTGGGTCCGGCGTCGACCAGCTCGCGGTATGCGCTCAGGTCGGCGTGCGCGTGCTTGCGCGCGGCGGCGTCGGCCTTGGCGCGCTGGCGTTGCTGCAGCATCAGCTCGTGAAAGCCGGCCTGGTCCACCTGCAGGCCGGCCTCCGACGCCATCTCGAGGGTGAGCTCGATCGGGAAGCCGTAGGTGTCGTGCAGGGTGAAGGCATCCGAGCCCGAAACCACTTTGGCGCCCGACGATTTCGTCGCGCTGACCACCTCGTCGAACAACCGCGAGCCCGACGACAGCGTCCGGTTGAAGGCGGTCTCCTCGGCGACGGCGATCCGCCGGATCCGGTCGAAGTCGGTGACGAGCTCGGGATACGACGGCCCCATCGAGTCGCGCACGGTGGCCATCAGGTCGCCGACGACGGGGTCCTCGATGCCCAGCAGCTTGGCCGACCGGATCACCCGGCGCAGCAGCCGGCGCAGCACGTAGCCGCGCCCGTCGTTGCCGGGGCTGACGCCGTCGCCGATCAGGATCGCCGCGGTGCGGCTGTGGTCGGCGATGACGCGGTAGCGCACGTCGTCCTCGTGGTTACCCGCGTCGTAAGGCCGTGGGCCCCGCGCCGCCACGGCATCGATGATCGGCCGCAGCAGGTCGGTTTCGTAGACGTTGTGCACGTCCTGCAGGACCAGCGCCATCCGCTCGACGCCCATGCCGGTGTCGATGTTCTTGCGCGGCAACGGCCCGAGGATGGCGTAGTCGTCCTTGGTGCTGCCCTCGCCGCGCTCGTTCTGCATGAACACCAGGTTCCAGACCTCGAGGTAGCGGTCCTCGTTGGCGACGGGACCGCCCTCGGGGCCGAACTCGGGCCCGCGGTCGTAGTAGATCTCCGACGACGGGCCGCACGGCCCGGGGATGCCCATCGACCAGTAGTTGTCGGCCATGCCACGGCGCTGGATCCGCTCCGCCGGCAAACCGGCGACCTCCTGCCAGATTTCCACGGCCTCGTCGTCGTCGTGAAACACGGTGGCCCACAGCCGGTCCGGGTCCAGACCGTAGCCGCCGTCGGCGACGGGGTTGGTCAGCAGCGACCAGGCCAGCTCGATCGCCCGGCGCTTGAAGTAGTCGCCGAACGAGAAGTTGCCGGCCATCTGGAAGAAGGTGTTGTGCCTTGTGGTGATGCCCACCTCGTCGATGTCGGGCGTGCGGATGCACTTCTGGATGCTGGTGGCCGTCGCGTACGGCGGGGTGCGCTGCCCGAGGAAGAACGGCACGAACTGGACCATCCCGGCGTTGACGAACAGCAGGTTGGGGTCGTCGAGGATCACCGACGCGCTCGGCACCTCGGTGTGGCCCGCCGCCACGAAATGATCGAGGAATCGCTTCCTGATCTCGTGTGTCTGCACTGTTGGTCCGCTTCTTCCTGTCGCTTCGACTTGTCTTGATCGGGGATTCCCAGCCTAGACAGTCAGCCCTCCAGGAAGCTCAACCGCACCGACCGCCGCGGGTTGTCCCGGTTGAGGTCGACCAGCACGATGCTCTGCCAGGTGCCCAGCTGGGGGTCGCCGCTGGCGACCGGCACCGTGACCGACGGCGCGACGATGGCCGGGAGCACGTGGTCGGCGCCGTGGCCGGCCGAGCCGTGAGCGTGCCGGTAGCGGTCGTCGCGCGGCAACAAACGTTCCAGGGTGTCGACCAGGTCGTCGTCGGAGCCGGCGCCGGTCTCGATGATCGCGACCCCGGCCGTCGCGTGCGGCACGAACACGTTGCACAGGCCGTCGCCGTAGCTGAAGCAGAACCTGCGCACCGCATCGGTCAGGTCGACGACGCGGCGCCGGGCGGTGTCCACCTCCAGCACATCCGTATGCACCTGCTCAAGCCTACGGCGCGAGCCCGCGCGAGGGCCATTGCGGCGGATCGGCGGGAGGAGGAAGGTATCTGGTGGGACCGGTGGCGCCACCGGGGCGCCGCCCCGACACAGGGAGGGGTCCATCGTGTACGCACGTTCCACCACCATCCAGGCGCAACCCCTGTCCGTCGACATCGGCATCGCCCACGTCCGCGATGTCGTCATGCCCGCCCTCCAGGAGATGAACGGGTATGTCGGGTTGTCGCTGCTGGTGGACCGCCAGTCCGGCAGATGCATCGCGACCAGCGCGTGGCACACGATGGAGGCGATGCGCGCCAGCGCGGAGCGGGTCGCCCCGATCCGCGATCGCGCCGCGCTGATGTTCGACGGCAGCGCCAAGATCGAGGAGTGGGACATCGCTTTGCTGCACCGCGACCACCACTCCGCCGACGGGGCGTGCGTGCGGGCCACCTGGCTCAAGGTGGTGCCGGATCAGCTGAGCCGTTCGCTGGACTTCTACCGGCACTCGGTGCTGCCGGAGATGGAGAAGCTGGACGGATTCTGCAGCGCCAGCCTGATGGTCGACCACCCGGCGTGCCGCCGGGCCGTGTCCTGCTCGACGTTCGACAGCATGGACGCGATGGCCCGCAACCGCGACCGGGCCACCGAGTTGCGCAGCCGGCGGGTCCGCGACCTGGGCGCCGAGGTGGTCGACGTGGCCGAGTTCGAGCTGGCGATCGCCCAGCTGCGGGTGCCCGAGCTCGTCTAAGGCAGCGCGTCCCCGGGGAACCCGCGGCAGGGGTGCACCTGGTAGGTGAAGACCCCCGCCGCCACCCCGGGGTCCTCGCGCATGAGGGCGGCGGTCTCGTCGACGGTCGCGGTGAACACCCCGATGCCGCACACGTCCGACTCGTCGGTGACCGGCAGCACCACCGCCAGCACGCCGTCGTCGCGCAGGCCGAAGTTGCGCCGGCCGTGCTCCCAGATGATGCCCGGCGACGAGTCGTCGCCGAACCTGGGGCCGCGTTTGAGGATCACGACGCTGTATTCCCTGGTGGTGGGCAGCAGCTCGCCCATCTCCTCGTCGGTAAACGTCTTCATCAGGCCCGTCCCCTCTGGCGGATGATGGCGCGCAGCCGGTCCAGCCGGCCGGCCAGCTCGCGTTCGCCGCCGCGGCCGGTGGGCCGATAGTAGTCCACGCCCACCAGCTCGTTCGGCGGATATTGTTGCGCCACAACGCCGTCGGGAGCGTCGTGGGAGTACCGGTAGCCCTGCGCGTTGCCCAGCCCCGCGGCCCCGGAGTAGTGCCCGTCGCGCAGGTGCGGCGGCACCAGCCCGGCTTTGCCCGCCTTGATGTCGCCCATCGCCGCCGCCAGCGCGGTGG
>NZ_LZJH01000122.1:0-78838 GCF_001666745.1 Mycobacterium sp. E2699
GTCGCAGGCGTACAACTGCGCACGCTCGCGACGGGCTGCCCACGCGTCAGGTCGCGTCGGCGTCGAACGGCGCGGGTGGCGCGCCGAACGGCTGTGGCGCTCCGAAGGGCGGGGGCGCTCCGAATTGCGCCGGCGGTGCCGGGTTTTGCGGTCCGATGCAGATCACGGTGCAGCCGGGCAGCTGCGTGGGCGCCTGCTGCGGGGTGGGTTGCATCCACGGGAACATCGGCTGCGAGCCGACGGGCGGCGTCCCGCTCAAGTCGATCAGCGGCGTCCGCGAGAACGGGTCGTCGGACGGCAGGCCGATGACGTTCATCGGGAGGTTGGGTCCGAGCCCCTCCGGATGATCGTCGTGGGCGTTGCCGAGCGGCGGCGGCGGCCCGGTCATCGGCGGCAGGTCGACCGGCACCACGCCGGTGGCGTACGCGGCGGCCCAGCCCAGCACGTTCTGCGCGTAGGGCACCGAGTTGTTGTAGCGCAGGATCGCCGACATCACCTGCATGGGGTCGCGCAGGTTCAGCCCGCCGCTGCACAGGTACCGGGCGGCGGCCAGCGCCGAGTCGAACAGGTTTTGCGGATCGGCGGTTCCGTCGCCCTTGCCGTCGGCGGCGTAGCGCGCCCAGGTGCCGGGCAGGAACTGCATCGGGCCCATGGCGCGCGCGTACGTGGGGCGATTGCCGGCCGTGCTCTGCACGATGACCTCGTTGCCGGGCAGCGACCCGTCCAGCGAGGGGCCGTAGATGGGGACGACCGCGGTGCCGCGCGCGTCGACCGCGCCACCGCCCGCGTGGCCCGACTCGATGCGCCCGATCCCGGCGAGCAGGTTCCAGCTGACGCCGCAGCCGGGGGCGGCTACGGCCATCTTCTGCTCGGCGCTGCGGTAGGCGGCCAGGGCGACCGACGGGATGCCCAGCGCGCCGGGCGCATTCACGATCATCGGCGGCGGCGGGGCGGACGGCGCGGCCTCGGCGATGTGGAACGCGGTGGGTGTGCGGTCCGCGGCGATGACGACCGGCCCGGAGGTGTCGGGGACGCTCGGCGAGACCGCGGCCACCGGGTAGATGGCGGCGCGCACCGGGGCGGGCTGGTTGCGGACCGGTGCCGGGTGAGCGGAATACGTCGGGGCCGCGCCGCCGACCGCACCGGCGAAGACGAGGGGGGTGATCACGGCGACGCCGAACGCGGGCGTTTTCGACACCCGGATTTTCGTCAGCCGGAGCTTTGGCACGCGAAGTACCCGCTGTCGCACGGCCGCGGCGGCCGGGCGTGGACCCCAACGTCCCCCAATGCGCACTCGGCCGTCCTCAAAGGTCGGGAAACTACCTGCTTAGCTTCGTGAACCAGATCACAATACATAACCCCCGTGACGGGAGTGGCGCAATGGCGGATTTGATAATTACCGGGATTTCTTAGCGGTCCGCTCCCAGTCGTCACTCGCCGTTGCGGCTTCCTCGTCGGCGCTTTCCGGCAGCAACGCGGTCAGCATCGAGCGCAGGTCTTCCAGCTCGTGGCGCAGGTATTCGCGCGTGGTGACCTCGCCCACGGCCAGCCGCAGCGCCGCCAGCTCGCGGGCCAGGTACTCGGTGTCGGCCTTGGTCTGCGCGGCCCGACGGCGATCCTCGTCGAGCGCGACCCGGTCCCGGTTCTCCTGGCGGTTCTGCGCCAGCAGGATCAACGGCGCGGCGTAGGCGGCCTGCGTCGAGAAGGCCAGGTTGAGCAGGATGAAGGGGTACGGGTCCCAGCGCAGTGCCGCCGCGAACACGTTCACCAGGATCCAGCCGATCACGATGACCGCCTGGATCAGCAGGTAGCGGCCCGTGCCGAAGAAACGCGCGATGGACTCGGTGATCTGCCCGACCGCCTCGGGGTCCACCCGTGGCGAATACCGGCGCGATGTGCGGGGGGTGTAGAGCCGTCGCGTTGCCGTGGATCTGCTCACCCGGAGCCTCCCAGTCGTCGTTCGATGCGGCCGGTGGTGTCGAGCTCCTGCACGTCAACGCGCCAGTCGTGCGGTAGCAGGTGATCGAGCAGGTCGTCCACGGTCACCGCTCCCAAGAGGTGGTTCTGGTCGTCGAGCACCGGGCCGCACACCAGGTTGTAGGCGGCGAGGTAGCGGGTCACCGAGCCCAGCGGGGTCTCCGGACTCAGGGTGAGCAGGTCGCTGTCGACGATCCCGCCGACCAGCTCGGCCGGCGCCTCGCGGAGCAGCCGCTGCAATGGGATGCAGCCCAGGTAGCGCCCGGTCGGGGTGGCCGTCGGCGGTCGCGCCACGAACACCATCGACGACAGCGCCGCGGTCAGGTCGGGGTCGCGCACGCGGGCCAGCGCCTCGGCGACCGACGTGTCCGGCGTCAGCACCACCGGGTCGGAGGTCATCAGCCCGCCCGCGGTGTCGGGGGAGTGGGTGAGCAGCCGGCGCACCGGTTCGGACTCGTCGGGGTCCATCCGGGTCAGCAGCATCTCGGCGTCCGTCGGGTTCAGCACGCCGAGCAGGTCGGCGGCGTCGTCGGGATCCATCTCCTCGAGCACGTCGGCCGATCGGTCCGTGCCCAGCTGCGAGAGCACGTCGGCCTGATCCAGCTCGGGCAGCTCCTGCAGGACGTCGGCCAGCCGGTCGTCGTCGAGCGCCTTGAGCACCTCGTAGCGCCGCTTGGGCGGCAGCCCGCGGATGACGTCGGCGACGTCGACGGCCTTGCGGCCCTCGAACTGGGCGAGCAGCTGGGCGACCCCCTGACCCGGCAGCGCCAGCGCCGACGGCGTCAGCCCCTGCACGTTCTGCCAGTCCACCACGTGGACGGGGCCGCGACGTCCCAGCCGTCGCTGGGTGCGCACGGCGACCCGGGTGACCAACCAGTCCCGTGTCCGGGTCTGCTCGATGCCCAGGTCGGTGATCACCACGCCGAGGCCGGCCAGCTCGGGCAGTTCGGGATCGTTGACCTTGACCGGGGTGTCGAGGATCTGGCCCATCGCCAGCACCTCGCCGGGCCGTTGCTCGAAATGGCGCAGGGACACGCTGCCGGTGTTGAGCGTGACCGCGTCGGGCTCGATCGCGGCGACCCGCAGCATCGGGATGAAAATGCTTCGGCGCGTGGCCAAGTCGACGACCAGCCCCAGGACGCGGGGCTGTTGGCGGACGATGCTGATGCTGATCACCACATCGCGGACGCGGCCGAAGTTTTCGCCGAGCGGACCTAACACCAGCATCCGCGGGAGCCGCGCGACGTAGACCCTGTTGACCGATGCCATGCACGGAAGCCTATTCAGCCGCCCCGCGGACGGCAGGCGGCCATGCCGGTGTCCGCCGATGAATCGCCGCTAACGCGAATGGATGCTGAACATCGCGATGACCAGAAACACCACCAGGGTGCCGACGCCGATCACGATGCCCGTGACCGCCAGGCCATAGCCGTCCTGGCGGGTCTGTTTGATCTGGTTCAGGGCGACCACGCCCAGCACGATCGCCGCGACGGAGCCGATGACGCAGCAGAAGAAACCGGTGAACGACGCGATGAGCGAGGCGATCGCCAGGCCGTTGGTCCCGGCCTGCGCCCGGTAGTCCGGCGCCGCGTGGTGGCCGGCGGGATACCCCGGATAGGCCGGCGGCCCGAAGCCGGGCGGCGGCGGCAGGAAGCCGGGAGGGGGCCCGTACCCGGGTGGCGGGCCGTACTCGGGTGGCGGGCCGTACCCGGGCGGCGGGCCGTACCCGGGCGGCGGCATCGGCGGGTAGCCGAGCGGCGAAAACGCCGGGGGCGGATATTCGATGGCCGGCGGATCCCAGGGAGGTTGCCAGGCGGGCTGCTCGGGCCCGTGGCCGCCGGTTGGCGGCGGGCCGGCCTGGTCGCCGTGGCCACCGCCGGGAGCTGCCATGGTGTTCAACCTAGCCCATGCGCACCCCGTGGCCCGGGATGAAAGGATGGCCGAGGCGGAGGAGAATGAGCGACGATGACCAATCCTTTCCAGCCCGGACAGGTACCCGGCGCCACACCCGGCGGCGCGGCGGCGGCCCGGCGCGGCGTGCCGTCGCTCCCGACCCCGCCCAAGGGCTGGCCGGTCGGCTCCTACCCGACCTACGCCGAGGCGCAACGCGCGGTCGACTACCTGTCCGACCAGCAGTTCCCGGTGCAGCAGGTGACCATCGTCGGCGTCGACCTCATGCAGGTCGAACGCGTCACCGGCCGGTTGTCCTGGCCGAAAGTGCTCGGCGGCGGCGTCATCAGCGGGGCGTGGCTTGGCCTGTTCATCGGGTTGGTGCTCGGGTTCTTCAGCCCCAACCCGTGGGCCGCGCTGGCCACCGGCCTGGTCGCCGGGGTGTTCTTCGGCCTCATCACCTCCGCGGTTCCCTACGCAATGGCGCGTGGCACAAGGGATTTCAGCTCGACCATGCAGTTGGTGGCCGGCCGCTACGACGTGCTCTGCGATCCGCAAAACGCAGAGAAGGCGCGGGATCTGCTGGCGCGCCTGGCGATCTGAATCGGTGGGCGGGCGTCGTGGTCGAGCGGGCCGACTCGGCGCAATCGTCCTGGCGGCGCTGACCGCGGCATCAACTCTGTCGGCCTGCGGGACGCCCGGCGGCGGGCTGGTGATCAGCTTCTACACGCCCGCCACCGATGCGGCCACCTTCACCGCGGTCGCGCAGGACTGCACCAGGCGTCTCGGGTTCACGGTCCGGCACGTGAGCCTGCCCAGGGGGCCGGGGGAGCAGCGTGTGCAGCTGGCCCGGCGGCTGAGCGCGCACGACCGCGGGCTGGACGTGATGGCGCTGGACGTGGTCTGGACCGCGGAGTTCGCCGAGGCCGGTTGGGCCCTGCCGCTCTCCGACGACCCGGCGGGCCTGGCCGAGTCGGACGCGACCGTCGACACCCTGCCGGGCCCGCTCGCGACGGCCCGCTGGAAGCATCAACTGTACGGCGCACCCGTGACGACCAACACCCAATTGCTCTGGTACCGGACGGATTTGGTGAACCGGGCGCCGATGACCTGGGACGCCATGGTGGCCGAGGCCGCCCGGCTGCAGGCGGCCGGGCAGGCGGCGTGGATCGCCGTGCAGGCCAACGAGGGCGAGGGCCTGGTGGTGTGGTTCAACACGCTGCTGGTGAGCGCGGGCGGACAGGTGCTCTCCGAGGACGGCCGGCGGGTCACGCTGACCGACACCCCCGCGCACCGGGCCGCGACCGTCGCCGCGCTGCGGGTCCTCAAGTCGGTGGCCACCGCGCCCGGGGCCGACCCGTCGATCAGCCGCACCGACGAGGGCACCGCGCGGCTGGCGGTCGAGCAGGGCAAGGCCGCGCTCGAGGTCAACTGGCCCTACGTGCTGGCGTCTTTCCTGGAGAACGCGGTCAAGGGCGGCGTGCCCTTCCTGCCGCTGAACCGGGATCCGGCGCTGGCGGGCAGCGTCAACGACGTCGGGACGTTCGTCCCCGACGACGAGCAATTCCGCATCGCCTACGAGGCCAGCCAGAAGGTGTTCGGCTTCGCGCCCTATCCCCGGGTGGCCCCGGCCATGCCCGCCAAGGTGACGATCGGCGGGCTGAACCTGGCGGTGTCCAGCACCACCCGCCACCGAGCGGAGGCGTTCGCAGCCGTGCGCTGCCTGCGCAGCCTGCAGAGCCAGAAATACGTGTCGATTCAGGGCGGGCTCCCCGCGGTGCGCGACACGCTGTATTCCGATCCGCAATTCCAGGCCAAGTACCCGATGTACACCGTGATCCGCCGGCAGCTCACCGACGCCGCCGTGCGTCCGGCCACGCCCGTCTACCAGGCGTTGTCGCTGCGGCTGTCGACGGGGCTGAGCCCGATCACGCGGATCGACCCGCAGCGCACGGCCGACGAGCTCGCCGCGCAGGCGCAGCTGGCCCTCGACGGCAAGGGGTTGTTGCCGTGAGCGCCTCCGAACGGCGGCTCGGCCTGATGCTGGTGGCGCCGGCGGCGATCCTGATGCTCACCGTGACGGCGTACCCCATCGGCTACGCCGTGTGGCTCAGCCTGCAGCGCAACAACCTCGCCAGCCCGAACGACACCGCGTTCATCGGGCTGGGCAACTATCTGACGGTTCTGACCGACCGGTATTGGTGGACCGCGCTGGCGGTGACCCTGGGAATCACGGTGGTGTCGGTGTCGGTCGAGTTCGTGCTGGGGCTGGCGCTGGCGCTGGTGATGCACCGCACGCTCGTCGGCAGGGGCCTGGTGCGCACCGCGGTGCTGATCCCCTACGGCATCGTCACCGTCGTCGCGTCGTACAGCTGGTACTACGCCTGGACGCCGGGGACCGGGTATCTGGCCAACTTGCTGCCGCAGGGGAGCGCGCCACTGACGCAACAGATCCCGTCGCTGGGCATCGTCGTGCTGGCCGAGGTGTGGAAGACGACGCCGTTCATGTCGCTGCTGCTGCTGGCCGGGCTGGCGCTGGTGCCCGAGGACCTGCTGAGGGCCGCGCAGGTCGACGGGGCCGGCGCGTGGCGGCGCCTGACCGGGGTCATCCTGCCGATCATCAAGCCGGCGGTGGTGGTGGCGCTACTGTTCCGGACGCTGGACGCTTTTCGCATCTTCGACAACATCTTCGTGCTGACCGACGGCGCGAACAACACCGATTCGGTGTCAATCCTGGGCTACGACAACCTGTTCAAGGGCTTCAACGTCGGGCTGGGCTCGGCGATCAGCGTGCTGATCTTCGTGTGTGCCGGCATCATCGCGCTGGTCTACATCAAGGTGTTCGGTGCCGCGGCGCCGGGTGGTGACGCCGATGGCCGCTGAACCGGCGCGGCGCGCCGCCTTGTGGGCCGTGATCGACGCCCTGGTCGTGCTGTATGCGCTCGTCCCGGTGCTGTGGATCCTGTCCCTGTCGCTCAAGCCGACCTCGATGGTCAAGGACGGCAGGCTGATTCCGTCGTCGCTGACGCTGGACAACTACCGGGGCATCTTCCGCGGCGAGTTCTTCACCTCCGCGCTGATCAATTCGATCGGGATCGGCCTGATCACCACGGCGATCGCGGTGGTGCTCGGCGCGATGGCGGCCTACGCGGTCGCCCGGCTGGACTTTCCGGGCAAGCGGCTGCTGATCGGCGCCGCCCTGCTGATCACCATGTTCCCGGCGATCTCGCTGGTCACCCCGCTGTTCAACATCGAACGGCGGATCGGCCTGTTCGACACCTGGCCCGGCCTGATCCTGCCCTACATCACTTTCGCTCTGCCCCTTGCCATTTACACGCTGTCGGCCTTCTTCCGCGAGATCCCGTGGGATCTCGAGAAGGCGGCCAAGATGGACGGCGCCACGCCGGGTCAGGCCTTCCGCAAGGTGATCGTGCCGCTGGCGGCGCCGGGCCTGGTGACCGCGGCGATCCTGGTGTTCATCTTCGCCTGGAACGACCTGCTGCTGGCGCTGTCGCTGACGGCCACCGAGGCGGCGATCACCGCGCCGGTGGCGATCGCGAACTTCAGCGGCAGTTCGCAATTCGAGGAGCCGACCGGCTCGATCGCGGCCGGTGCGGTGGTGATTACCGTCCCGATCATCGTTTTTGTTCTAATTTTCCAACGACGGATTGTCGCCGGGTTGACCTCTGGCGCTGTGAAGGGATAGCGCGATGGCCGAGATCGTGTTGGAGCACATCCACAAGAGCTACGCCGACGGCGCAGCGGCGGTGCAGGACCTGAGCATCACCATCGCCGACGGCGAGTTCCTGATCCTGGTCGGGCCGTCGGGCTGCGGCAAGACGACGACGCTGAACATGATTGCCGGGCTTGAGGATATCTCGTCGGGCGAGCTGCGCATCGACGGCCAACGGATGAACGAGAAGGCGCCCAAGGACCGCGACATCGCCATGGTGTTCCAGTCCTACGCGCTCTACCCGCACATGACCGTGCGGCAGAACATCGCCTTCCCCTTGACCCTGGCCAAGATGAAGAAGGCCGAGATCGCCCGGAAGGTCGAGGAGACCGCGAAAACCCTTGACCTGACCGAACTTCTGGACCGCAAGCCCTCCCAGCTGTCGGGCGGCCAACGTCAGCGGGTCGCGATGGGACGCGCGATCGTGCGCCATCCCAAAGCGTTTCTGATGGACGAGCCCCTGTCCAACCTCGACGCCAAGCTGCGGGTGCAGATGCGCGGCGAGATCGCCCGGCTGCAGCGCAGACTGGGTACCACCACCGTCTACGTCACCCACGACCAGACCGAGGCCATGACGCTGGGCGACCGCGTGGTGGTGATGCACGGCGGGGTCGCGCAGCAGATCGGCACGCCCGACGAGCTGTACGAGCGGCCCGCCAACCTGTTCGTCGCGGGGTTCATCGGCTCGCCGGCGATGAACTTCTTTCCCGCGAGCCTCACGCCAACCGGCCTGAGGCTGGCTTTCGGCGAGGTGATGCTGGCGCCGGAGGTCCAGCAGGTCATCGAGCGGCACCGGCGGCCGGACAACGTCATCGTCGGGGTGCGACCGGAGCACCTGGCCGACGCCGCGCTGATCGACGGCTACCAGCGCATCCGGGCGCTGACCTTCGAGGTCAAGGTCGACCTGGTCGAATCGCTGGGCGCCGACAAGTACGTGTACTTCACCACCGCGGGCCCGGCCGTGCACGCCGCCCAGCTCGACGAGTTGGAGGCCGAGGGCGAAATGCACGAAAACCAGTTCGTGGCACGCGTTTCCGCGGAGTCGAAGGCGACGGTGGGACAGTCGATCGAGCTGGCACTCGACACCTCGAAGGTGGCCGTCTTCGACGCCGAGTCCGGGGCGAACCTGACGATCCCGCCGGCTGAGTGATTTCCGACCTTGTTCGCGCCCACGTGTGCGGCCACTTCGCGGGGGTGGAGCCCGACTCGGCGAGCGTGACGTTCCTGGGCACCGAGCCGATCGAGGTGCTGCGGTTTCGCGGCGGCGGATTGGTGCACTACGTGTCGCTGGGGTGCTCGCGCCACCCGATGACCGACCCGACCGAAATGGTCGCGGACCCGTTGCGCGGCCCGCGGGCCGAGGTCGTGCTGAGCCTGCGGGATCCCGGGCCCGCCACCGGCATCGCCCGCAGCCTGGCAGTCCTGGCGGCCACCCCGGCCGTCGACGGCGTGGTGCTGGTCGCCGACGCCCTGATCGACCTCGGCTCTCCGCTGTGGGCGTGGCCGTCGGGGCGGGTGCCGTTCACCGCGGTGTTGCTGGGCCACAGCGACATTCCGCAGCTGCCGTTGGAGGCGCCCCGCGACCCGGTGCAGTTCCTGTCGGCGACTCCGATCACCGCGACCGAGGCCGCGTGGGTGCGGCTCAAGGGCGCCGAGGCGATGCGGCAGGCGTGGCGCAGCGACGGCGTCGACGTGCTCGACCCGAAACGGCCTGCGGCGCACCCGCGTTGACGGCGTGCTGGGCCTGGATCGCCGAGCAGACGCAAAAGCCCCCGACACGCCGACGAATGGGGGGCTTTTGTGTCTGCTCGCGAGGTGAAGGTGAGGGCCGTCAGCCGGCCAGGCGGGGCCTCGTCAGGTGGCCGTTGATGCGCGCCACCAGGCTGAGTGGATCCCGCCGGATGTCGTCAACCGTCATCGGAATTGTGGTCCAACCGCATTCCTGCAGTCGAGCGGTTTTCAGTCGGTCATGCAATAGGGCATCGCGACCGACATGCCACTCCACGCTGTCGTATTCCGCGCTGACCATTGCTTCCGGCCAGGCGAAGTCCACCCGCCAGAGTTTGCCGTGGCGATCGAGGACGCTGTACTGCAACTCGGGCTTCGGCAGTGCATGATCGATGAAAACGAGTCGCGCCTCACTCTCCATCGGGGATTCGGCGCGGCCGTCGGCATAGCCAGACAGTTCCCGGACCTTGACGATCCCGCGCCGACCCCGCTGCTCGCGAATCGCCGAGTCCAATTCCGCGCGGGTGCAGGCGCCGACGTGCAAGGCGGCATCAAGCGTCGCCAGGGCGCGCGGGCGCCGAAGCGTCCGGGCCAATTCGATTGCGGTCCATGCCGGCGCTGTCGCCAGGCGACCCTGGACTCGTCGCAGAGGAGCACCAATTCGCTGATGCACCATCATCCTCGGCAATGGGCGCATCCGTACCCCTGGATCAAGGACGTGGAGCCTGGACGTGCCCTCGGTGTCGAAGCCATACAACGCGGCCGCGGTGCCCATACACGCGACTACCGGTCGGCCGACCTTTAGTTGCAGCGCCGCCAGCGCGCCGCTTGCGTCGGGCTCATTCGTCGCATAAACACCATGGCATATCCGAATAAGCCTGCCGGACTTGACAAGTCCGGCCAATCGCTTACGCGAGATCACAGTCAACAGTTGGGAAGTAGTCGCCTGCCCGCCGCACTCGAATAGCGCGCGTTCGATGTCCACACCCCTAACGATGCTGCGCGGCAAGCTACCCGAGTAGTCAGCTGGCTGCGTAATGTGGAAAAGCCACGACCGCCCATTGCGCCGAGCAGACGCAAAAGCCCCCGACACGCCGACGAATTGGGGGCTTTTGTGTCTGCTCGCGAGGAAAAAGCTATAGCCAATTGTTGCGGCGGAACTGGAAGTACAGCACCAGGCAGACGACCACCATCAGCGCCATGATGCCCGGGTAGCCCCACGTCCAGTTCAGCTCGGGCATGAAATGAAAGTTCATGCCGTAGATCGCGGCGACCATCGTCGGGAAAGCCAGGATGCCGGCCCAGGCGGCCATCTTGCGCATGTCGTTGTTCTGCTGCATGCCGACGCGGGCCAGCGCCGCCTGGATCAGCGAGTTGAGCATGTCGTCGTAGCTGGCGATGTGCTCCGCGGCCTCGGAGTGGTGGTCGGCGAGGTCGCGCAGGTAGCGGCGCACCTCCTTGGCGATCAGGTCCTTGTTCTCCTGCTGGATCCGCAGGAACGCCCCGGACAGCGGGTTGACGCATCGGCGCAGTTCGACGACCTCGCGCTTGAGCAGGTAGATCGGTTCGACGTCGAGCTTGCGGCCGGGGGCGAACGCCACCTCCTCGATGCTGTCGATGTCGGCTTCGACGGAATGGCTCACTTCGAGATAGTGGTTCACCACCTCGTGGGCGATCGCGTGCATCACCGCGTACGGCCCCAGGCGCAGCTGCTCGGGGTCGGCCTCCATCCGCTTGCGCACCTCGGAGAGCCCGCCGTGCTCGCCGTGGCGGACCGTGACCAGGAAGTCCTTACCGACGAAGATCATCACCTCGCCGGTCTCGACGATCTGGCGGGCCAGCGTCACCGATTCGTGCGGCACGTAATTGACCGTCTTCAGCACGAGGAACAGCGTCTCGTCGTAGCGCTCCAGCTTGGGCCGCTGGTGCGCGCAGACGGCGTCCTCGACGGCCAGCGCGTGCAGCCCGAACACGTCGGCCACGTCCTGCATCTCGGTGAGGTCGGGCTCGCGCAGGCCGACCCAGACGAACGCCTGGTGCCCGAGCATCTCGATCTGCCGCACCCGGTTGACGGCGGCGGCGTAGCTGAACTTCCCCGGCAGCCGGTGGCCTTCGGCGTAGACGGCGCAGTCGACCAGCGTTTCGTGTGGCGGCTGCTCGACGCGCTCGGCCTGCGGCTCGCGCGGCTCGCGCGCGAGCGGTCGCAGCACCTCGGGCAATGCGTCAGGTCCGGGAAACACCCCCACCTCCGATCGCAGCGCATGGCCGATAAGCGGTGCTCAATGCTACGCGTCCTGGTGAAACACGACGTGAAAACTCCGCGGCGGCCGTGGACCGGAGGTTTCGCGCGGACGGGGGTGCGCTAGTTTCGAGCACGACACACAATCCCGATCTTCTCCATAAGGAGCACTTCGACGTGAGCGCAAGTCCAGTCAAGGTCGCCGTCACCGGCGCCGCCGGCCAGATCGGCTACAGCCTGTTGTTCCGCCTCGCCAGCGGCGCGCTGCTGGGGCCCGACCGCCCGATCGAGCTGCGGCTGCTGGAGATCGAGCCCGCGCTCAAGGCGCTCGAGGGCGTCGTGATGGAGCTCGACGACTGCGCCTTCCCGTTGCTTGCGGGCGTCGAGATCGGCGCGGACCCGAACAAGATCTTCGACGGCGTGAACCTGGCTCTGCTCGTCGGCGCCCGGCCGCGCGGCCCGGGCATGGAGCGCGGCGACCTGCTGGAGGCCAACGGCGCGATCTTCACCGCCCAGGGCAAGGCGCTCAACTCGGTCGCCGCGGAAGACGTGCGCATCGGCGTGACCGGTAATCCCGCCAACACCAACGCGCTGATCGCGATGAGCAACGCCCCCGACATTCCCAAGGAGCGGTTCTCGGCGCTCACCCGCCTCGACCACAACCGCGCGATTACCCAGCTGGCCCGCAAGACCGGCGCCGCCGTCACCGACATCAAGAAGATGACGATCTGGGGCAACCACTCGGCCACCCAGTACCCCGACATCTTCCACGCCGAGGTCAAGGGCAAGAACGCCGCCGAGGTCGTCGGCGACCAGGCATGGATCGAGAACGACTTCATCCCGACCGTCGCCAAGCGCGGCGCCGCGATCATCGACGCCCGCGGCGCGTCGTCGGCCGCGTCCGCCGCCTCGGCGACCATCGACGCCGCGCGCGACTGGCTGGTCGGCAGCCCGGAGGGCAACTGGGTGTCGATGGCGGTCGTCTCCGACGGCTCCTACGGCGTGCCCGAGGGCCTGATCTCGTCGTTCCCGGTGACCACCAAGGGCGGCGACTGGTCGATCGTGCAGGGCCTGGAGATCGACGACTTCTCCCGTGGCCGCATCGACAAGTCGACCGCGGAGCTGGCCGACGAGCGCAACGCGGTCACGGAGCTGGGCCTGATCTGATCCCGAGCAGAAATTAGGTCTACTAATGGGTAGCCCTTACCCTGATGCGATGCCGGAAACCGCGCATCCGCCGATGCCCATCGGAGACGACGAGATCTTCGACGCGCATGTGGGCGGGAAGCTTTCGGTAGCCCTCAGCGCACCACTGGACACCCAGCGCGCCCTGTCGATCGCCTACACCCCGGGCGTCGCGCAGGTCAGCCGCGCCATCGCCGCCAACCGCACCCTGGCCGCCCGCTACACCTGGTCGAACCGGTTGGTCGCGGTCGTCAGCGACGGCAGCGCGGTGCTGGGCCTGGGTGACATCGGCCCCGAGGCTTCGCTGCCGGTGATGGAGGGCAAGTGCGCGCTGTTCAAGGCCTACGGCGGGCTGAACGCGATCCCGATCGTGCTCGACACCAAGGACCCCGACGAGATCGTCGAAACCCTGGTGCGGCTGCGGCCGACGTTCGGCGCCGTCAACCTCGAGGACATCGCCGCCCCGCGCTGCTTCGAGATCGAACGGCGGGTGATCGAGGCGCTGGACTGCCCGGTGATGCACGACGACCAGCACGGCACCGCGATCGTCGTGCTGGCGGCCATGATGGGCGCCAGCAAGCTGCTCGGCCGCGACATGTCGTCGTTGCGGGCGGTGGTCTCGGGTGCCGGCGCCGCCGGGGTGGCGTGCACGAATCTCCTTCTGACGATGGGTCTTTCGGACATCACCGTCCTCGACTCGCGCGGCATCCTGCACACCGGGCGCGACGACATGAACAGCGTAAAGGTCGACCTCGCGCGGCGGACCAACCCCGACGGCCTGTCCGGCGGGCTCGTCGAGGCGCTCGAGGGCGCGGACGTCTTCCTCGGGCTGTCGGGCGACGTGGTGCCCGAGGAGCTGATCGCCACGATGGCGCCCGGCGGGATCGTGTTCGCGCTGTCCAACCCGGACCCGGAGATCCATCCCGAGATCGCGGCCAAGTACGCCACGGTGGTGGCCACCGGCCGCAGCGACTTCCCCAACCAGATCAACAACGTGCTCGCATTCCCGGGGGTGTTCCGCGGCGCGCTGGACGCCGGCGCGCGCCGGATCACCGAGAAGATGATGGTGGCCGCGGCCGAGGCGATCTTCTCCGTCGTGAGCGACGACCTCGCGGTCGACCGGATCGTCCCGAGCCCGCTGGACTCGCGCGTCGGGGAAGCCGTCGCCGCCGCCGTCGCGATCGCCGCAGACACGTTCGTGTGACCAGGCTGGCCGCGCTGCTGCTGGCGGCGCTGCTTGCGCTGGCCGGCTGCGGCGAACGCCGGCCCGCCCCGGAATTGGTGGTCGGCTCGAGGCCGGAGTCGACGCTCTTGGCCGCCATCTACGTTGCGGCGCTTCGGTCATACGGTTTCGGGGCGCGGGCCGAAGCCGACACCGACCCGATGGCGAAGCTGGACTCGGGCGCCTTCACCGTCGTACCCGCGTTCACCGGCCAGACGTTGCAGCGGTTACAGCCCGGGGCGGCGGCGATGTCCGACGCGCAGGTCTACCGCGCGATGATCGCGGCGTTGCCCGAGGGCGTGCTGGCCGGCGACTACACCACCGCCGCCGACGACAAGCCGGTGCTGCTGGTCACCCAGGCCACCGCCCGGGCCTGGGGCGGCCACGACCTCACCGCGGACCTGAGCAGCCTGCCCAAGCACTGCGACGGGCTGAGCGTCGGGGCCGTCGACGGCTTTCAGGCGCCCTTGGCGGTCGGTTCCTGCCGGTTGGCCGCGGCGCGCCAATTCCCTTCGGAGGATGCGCTTTTCGCGGCGGTGCGCAACGGTCAGCTGACCGCGGGGTGGACGACGGCCGCCGACCCGGCCAGCCCCGCCGACCTGGTCGCGCTGGCCGACGGCAAACCCGCACTCATCCGGGCCGAGAACGTGGTGCCGCTGTATCGGCGCAACGCGCTGAGCGATCGGCAGCTGCTCGCGATCAACGAGGTGGCCGGGGTGCTGGACACCGCGGCCCTGGCCGACATGCGCCGGCAGGTGGCCGGCGGCGCCGACCCGCAGGCGGTGGCCGGCGGCTGGCTGGCCGAACACCCGCTGGGCCGCTAGGGCTTGATTGCGCGACCATCGAGCCTGCGCTCAGCGCGTGCTTCGGTCATGATCTGGCGCGCTGAGCGCAGTCTCGGCGGTGAAGGCGTTAGGGCTTGGGCATCAAGCGGCCCATCACGGGCCCGAACAGCTGCTGGTAGTACGGACCGGCCAACCTCACCATCACGTCCAGGACCTTGGCGTCCATCCCGACCAGCACCCGGGCCCTCTTCTTGCGGACCGCGTCCAGGATGACGCGGGCGGCTTGTTCCGGGCTGGTCTTGGCAAGCCGCTTGTCGAACATCTTGGCCAGCTGGTCGCGGTCGAGTCCCTCGGCGACGGTGGCGTTGCGGGCGATCCCGGTCTTGATGCCGCCGGGGTGAACGGTGGTCACCGCGACCGGGTGGCGGGCCAGGATCATTTCCTGCCGCAGCGCCTCCGTGAACCCCCGGACCGCGAACTTGGCCGAGTTGTAGGCCGCCTGCCCCGGCACCGAGAACAGCCCGAACACGCTCGAAATGTTGATGATGTGGCCGTCCCCGGAGGCGATGACGTGCGGGAGGAACGCCTTGGTGCCGTTCACCACGCCCCAGAAGTCGACGTCCATCACCCGTTCGATGTCCTTGAACTGGCTGACCTCGATGTCGCCGGTGTAGGCGATGCCGGCGTTGTTGTAGATCTGGTTGACCTTGCCGAAGTGCTCGGCGACGGCGTCGGCGTACGCCAGGAAGGCCTCGCGCTCGGTGACGTCGAGCCGGTCGGCCTTGACCTCCGCCCCGATCGCCTTCACCCGCTCCTCGGTCTGCGCCAGGCCTTCGGTGTCGACGTCGCTGATCGCCACCTTGGCGCCGGAGCGGGCCAGCTCGATGGCCAGCGCCTGCCCGATGCCCGAACCCGCGCCGGTGACCACGGCGACCTTGCCGGCGAATCCCTTCATGAGCCTTCTCCCGTCACTCAGTCTGCGTCGAGGCTAGCCGGTACCCGCGGTACGGCCTACACAGGGCCCAAGCGGCACGGCGTGGTCTTTGGCCTCTGGTGCGCGGTGGCATGACGGCCCATAATCCTGCGTGGAACCGACCGCGAAGGGGGAACCGCTGACATGACAGCCGATCCGCGCTCCGATGTCGTCTCGCGCCAGTACGAGCGGTGGAGGTACCCGCGGCCCATCCAAGACCTCGACTCATTGGGCGACGGCACCTGGCACTGGTTCGACCCTTCCCGCTTTCACCGGATGTTATGGCCCGACCGGGACTACAAACCCGACCTCGACATTTTGATCGCCGGTTGCGGCACCAACCAGGCGGCGGTTTTTGCCTACCGCAATCCCGGCGCCAAGGTGGTGGGGGTCGATATCAGTCAACCGTCTCTGGACCATCAGCAATATCTGAAAGACAAGCACGGGCTGTCGAATCTGGAAGTGCACCTGCTGCCGATCGAGGAACTGCCCACGCTCAACAGGGATTTCGATCTGATCGTCTCGACGGGCGTTTTGCATCACATGGCGGATCCGCTGGTCGGCATGAAAGCGGTCGGCGCCTGCCTGCGCCGGGAGGGCGCGATCGGTCTCACGCTGTATGCGAAGTACGGCCGGACCGGTGTCGAAATGCTGCAATCGGTCTTCCGCGACATGGGGCTGCGCCAAGACGACAAATCGGTGCACATCGTCAAGGAGATGATCTCGGCGCTGCCGGCCGAGCACCCCCTGCGAACCTATTTCAGGGCGGAAGGCGACTGGGAATTGCAGTACGACGCCGCCGTGGTGGACACGTTCCTGCATGGCCGCGACCGCAGCTTCGACGTCGACGGCTGCATCGACCTGGTCACCAATGCCGGACTCGAATTCCAGGGCTGGCTCCTGAATTCGCCCTATTACTCGCATGACTGGTTCACGCCGGGGACCGCCACCTATGACGCGCTCAACGCATTGCCCGAGCGTGAGCTCTGGTCGGTCATGGAGCGCATGCACATATTTTCCGCCTGCCACTTTTTCATGGCGTGCCGTCCGGACCGGCCCAAGCAGAGCTACAGAATCGATTTCGCGGAGCCCGGCTATCTCGATTACGTCCCGATGATGCGTTTGCAGTGCGGCCTGTCCGGGGCCGACATCGTCAGACCCGGCGGCAGCATGACCCTCAACGCCGCCCAATTGCCCTTCGTTGAGCACGTCGACGGTCGACGCACGATCCGGGAGATCGCCGCGCGCGTGGCACAGGGGACATCGCGGCGGGCCGATGTGGGTGAGCTGGAGAAATTCGGCCGCAAGCTCTTTCAGTCGCTGTGGCGTCTGGACTTTGTCCAGATGACCCTGCCCGCGAGCCCGACGCCTTAGGCGATTTCGGCGCGTTGGTCTTTGGCCCCTTGCGCCGGTGGAGAGCCGCCGCCCATAATCCTGCGAGGTAAGGGGCGGATGTGAGACAGCTCACCACCGCGTCGTTTGACGGGCTGAGCCGAGAAGGGGGCAGCTGAAGTGAAGGTCGATCCGCGAGACGACGTCGTCTCCCGCCAGTACGAGCGGTGGAGGTACCCCGAACCCATCCAGGACCTCGACGCCTGGACCGTTAACAACTGGCAGTGGTTCGACCCCGTCCATGCGCACCGGATGTTGTGGCCGGACCGGGACTACAAACCCGATCTCGACATCCTGATCGCCGGTTGCGGCACCAACCAGGCGGCAATCTTTGCCTACACCAATCCCGCCGCGCGGGTGGTGGCGGTCGACATCAGCCAGCCGTCCCTGGACCATCAGCAATACCTGAAAGACAAGCACGGGCTGTGGAACCTCGAGTTGCACCGGCTGCCGATCGAGGAGCTGCCGTCGCTGAATCTCGACTTCGATCTCGTCGTATCGACCGGCGTTCTGATGATCATGGCCGAGCCACTGGCGGGCATGAAGGCGCTCGCCCACTGCGTGCGGCCGGACGGCGCGGTGGGGGTCATGCTGTACGCGAGGTACGGCCGAATCGGGGTCGAATTGTTGCAGTCGGCCTTCCACGACATGGGGCTGGATCAGGACGAGGCGTCGGTCCAGATGGTAAAAGAGGCGCTCACCGTGCTGTCGCCCGATCACCCGGTTCAGGGCTACCTCAAGATAGCGGCGGACGATTTGCAGTTCGATACCGGTCTGGTGGACACGTTCCTGCATGGCCGGGACCGTAGTTTCACCGTCGACGGGTGCGTCGATCTCGTCGAATCGGCAGGTCTCGAGTTCCAGGGATGGTTCCTCAAGGCGCCCTACTACGCGCACGAGTTGTTTTCACCGCCGAGCGAGTTCTATCGTGCCGTCAACGAGTTGCCCGAGCGAAAGCTCTGGTCCGTGATGGAACGCATCCAGACGTTGAACGGGTGCCATTTCTTCATGGCGTGTCGTCCCGAGCGGCCGAAAGAGTCGTACACCATTGACTTTTCGACCGAGGGCTCCCTCGACTATGTCCCGATGATGCGGTACCGCTGCGGTTTGTCGGGCAACGAGATTTTCCGGCCGGATTGGGGCATGGCCCTCAACGGCTCCCAGCTGCCCTTCGTGCAGCAGGTCGACGGCCGCCGCACCATTCGGGAGATCGCCGCGAACGTCGCACAGGGCCCGGAAGCGCGCCGCGGTGGCGCGGCCGAGGTGGAGAGGTTCGGCCGCAGGCTGTTCGAGGCGTTGTGGCGTCTGGATTTCCTGGCGATGGGCCTGAAACCAAACTCCGCTGTTTAGGGACAGGAGGCGGCTGAAGTGGGCGAGGATCCGCGCTCCGATGTTGTCACGCGGCAGTACGAGCGGTGGCGGTACCCGCACCCCATCCAGGACCTCGAGGTGTGGTCCGCCGGCAACTGGCAGTGGTTCGACCCCGCCCATGCGCACCGGATGTTGTGGCCGGACCGGGAATACAAACCCGATCTCGACATTCTGATCGCGGGTTGCGGCACCAATCAGGCCGCAACGTTCGCGTTCGGCAATCCGGCAGCGCGGGTGGTGGCGGTCGACATCAGCCAGCCGTCGCTGGACCATCAGGAGTTCCTGAAAGACAAGCACGGGCTGTGGAACCTGGAGCTGCATCGGCTGCCGATCGAAGAGGTGTCGTCGCTGGGCCTCGACTTCGACCTCATCGTGTCGACCGGCGTCTTGCATCACATGGCGGATCCGCTGGCGGGCGCGAAAGCGCTCGCGCAGTGCCTGCGCACGGACGGCGCCTTGGCTCTCATGCTGTACGCGAAGTACGGCCGGATCGGCGTCGAGCTGCTGGAATCGGTTTTTCGCGACCTGGGGCTGCGTCAAGATGATGCGTCGGTCCACATCGTCAAAGAGACGATCTCCGTGCTGCCGCAGGACCATCCCGTCCGGCCCTACATCCGGATAGCGGATGATCTGCAGACCTCCGATGCCGCCCTGGTCGATACGTTCCTGCACGGTCGCCAGCGCAGCTATACCGTCGACGAGTGTGTCGACCTCGTCGAATCGGCCGGGCTCGTGTTTCAGGGATGGTTCCTCAAGGCGCCGTACTACGCGCACGAGTTGTTCACGGCGCCGAACGAGTTGTATCGAGCCGTCAACGAGTTGCCCGAGCGCAAGCACTGGTCGGTGATGGAACGCATCCAGACGCTGAACGGTTGCCATGTCTTCATGGCGTGTCGCCCCGAGCGCCCGAAAGACAGCTACGCGATTGACTTTTCGACCGCTGGCGCCCTCGATTACGTTCCGATGATGCGCTACCGCTGCGGCCTGGCCGGCAACGAGATCTTCCGGCCGGATTGGCGGTTGACCTTGAATTCGGCTCAGTTGCCGTTCGTGCAGGGCGTCGACGGCTGCCGCACGATGCGCGAGATCGCCGAGCTGGTGGCGCAGGGCGGGGACTCCCGGCGGGCCGGCGCGGACGACCGCGAGAAGTTCGCCCGCAGGCTCTTCCAGGCGCTGTGGCGTCTCGATTTCGTTGCGATGGGCCTGAATCCGGCCTAGCGGAAGTCGATTAGTGCGCGAACGTCGACTTGTTGTGGCTCAAAATTGGTTTTCTGCACAACAAGTCGACGTTCGACGGCTCAACGGAAGGCCGTGTCGAGGATCTCCTGCTGCTCGACGGCGTGCACCTTCGACGAGCCCGACGACGGGGCCGACATCGCGCGGCGCGAGATGCGCTTGAGCCCGATCAGCTTGTCGGGCAACAACTCCGGCAGCTCGAGCCCGAAGCGCGGCCAGGCGCCCTGGTTGGCAGGCTCCTCCTGCACCCAGAAGAACTCCTCGACCGCCGGGTAACGGTCGAGCGTCTCGTTCAGCCGGCGCTTCGGCAGCGGCGCGAGCTGTTCGATGCGCACGATCGCGACGTCGTCACGGTTGTCCTTGGCCTTGCGGGCCGCCAGCTCGTAGTAGATCTTGCCGCTGGTCAACAGGATTCGCCTGACCTTGCTGCGGTCGCCGATGCCGTCCTCGTAGGTCGGCTCCTCGAGCACCGAGCGGAACTTGATCTCGGTGAAGTCCTTGATGTCGCTGACCGCGGCCTTGTTGCGCAGCATCGACTTCGGCGTGAACACGATCAGCGGGCGCTGGATGCCGTCGAGCGCGTGCCGGCGCAACAGGTGGAAGTAGTTGGACGGCGTCGAGGGCACCGCGATGGTCATCGACCCCTCCGCCCACAGCTGCAGGAAGCGTTCGATGCGCGCCGACGTGTGGTCGGGGCCCTGCCCTTCGTGACCGTGCGGCAGCAGCAGCACCACGTTGGACAGCTGGCCCCACTTGGCCTCACCGGAGCTGATGAACTCGTCGATGATCGACTGCGCGCCGTTGACGAAGTCGCCGAACTGCGCCTCCCACAACACGAGCGCGTCCGGGTTGCCCACGGTGTAGCCGTACTCGAAGCCGACGGCCGCGTACTCCGACAGCGGTGAGTCGTAGACCAGGAACTTGCCGCCGGTCGGGGTGCCGTCGGGGTTCGTCGCCAGCAGCTGCAGCGGCGTGAACTCCTGGCCGGTGTTGCGGTCGATGATCACCGAATGCCGCTGGGAGAAGGTGCCGCGCCGGGTGTCCTGCCCGGACAGCCGCACCAGTTTGCCCTCGGACACCAGCGAACCCAGCGCCAGCAGCTCGCCGAACGCCCAGTCGATCTTCCCCTCGTACGCCATCTCCCGGCGCTTTTCCAGCACCGGCTGCACCCGCGGGTGCGCGGTGAACCCGTCGGGCACGGCCAGAAACGCGTCGCCGATGCGGGCCAGTAGCGCCTTGTCCACCGCGGTGGCCAGCCCCGCGGGGACGGGCTGGTCGGCCTCGACGGATGCGCTGGGCTGCACGCCGTGCTTCTCCAGCTCCCGGACCTCGTTGAACACCCGCTCCAGCTGGCCCTGGTAGTCGCGCAGCGCGTCCTCGGCCTCCTTGAGCGAGATGTCGCCGCGGCCGATCAGGGCCTCGGTGTAGCTCTTGCGGGCGCCGCGCTTGGTGTCGACGACGTCGTACATGTAGGGGTTGGTCATCGACGGGTCGTCGCCCTCGTTGTGGCCGCGACGCCGGTAGCAGAGCATGTCGATGACGACGTCCTTTTTGAACCGTTGCCGGAAATCCACGGCCAGCCGCGCCACCCACTCGCAGGCCTCCGGGTCGTCGCCGTTGACGTGAAAGATGGGCGCGCCGATCATCTTCGCCACGTCGGTGCAGTACTCGCTGGACCTGGAGTATTCCGGCGCGGTGGTGAACCCGATCTGGTTGTTGACGATGATGTGGATGGTGCCGCCGACGCGGTAGCCGGGCAGGTTCGCCAGGTTCAGCGTCTCGGCCACCACGCCCTGGCCGGCGAAGGCGGCGTCGCCGTGCATCATCATCGGCACCACGGAGAAGGCTTTGTCGTCGCCGTCATCGTCGGATCCGCGATCCAGCAGGTCCTGCTTGGCCCGCACCAGGCCTTCGAGCACCGGGTCGACGGCCTCCAGGTGCGACGGGTTGGCGGTCAGCGACACCTGAATGTCGTTGTCGCCGAACATCTGTAGGTACACGCCGGTGGCGCCGAGGTGGTACTTGACGTCGCCGGAGCCGTGCGCCTGGGACGGGTTGAGGTTGCCCTCGAACTCGCTGAAGATCTGCGAGTACGGCTTGCCGACGATGTTGGCCAGCACGTTGAGCCGGCCGCGGTGCGGCATCCCGATGACCACCTCGTCGAGGCCGTGCTCGGCGCACTGGTCGATCGCCGCGTCCATCATCGGGATCACGCTTTCGGCGCCTTCAAGCGAGAATCGTTTCTGCCCAACGTATTTGGTCTGCAGGAAGGTTTCGAAGGCCTCGGCGGCGTTGAGCTTGCTCAGGATGTATTTCTGCTGGGCCACAGTCGGTTTGACGTGCTTGGTCTCGATCCGCTCCTGCAGCCAGGCCTGTTGTTCGGGCTCGAGGATGTGGGTGTATTCGACGCCGATGTGGCGGCAATACGCGTCGCGCAGCAGGCCGAGCACGTCGCGCAGCTTCTTGTACTCGCAACCGGCGAAGCCATTGACCTTGAAGACTCGATCGAGGTCCCACAGCGTCAGGCCGTGATTGAGTATCTCGAGATCGGGGTGGCTGCGAAACCTGGCGCTGTCCAGGCGCAGCGGATCGATGTCGGCCATCAGGTGCCCGCGGTTGCGGTAGGCCGCGATCAGCTCCATCACCCGGGCGGTCTTGTCGACGATCGAGTCCGGGTTGTCGGTGCTCCAGCGCACCGGCAGGTACGGGTTGCCCAGCTCGCGGAAGATCTCGTCCCAGAAACCGTCCGACAGCAGCATCTCGTGGATGGTGCGCAGGAAGTCGCCGGATTCGGCGCCCTGGATGATGCGGTGGTCGTAGGTCGAGGTCAGGGTGATCAGCTTGCCGATGCCCAGCTCGGCGATGCGCTCCTCGCTGGCGCCCTGGAACTCGGCGGGGTACTCCATCGCGCCGACGCCGATGATCGCGCCCTGGCCGGCCATCAGCCGCGGCACCGAGTGCACGGTGCCGATGGTGCCCGGGTTGGTGAGCGAAATCGTCACGCCCGCAAAGTCTTCCGCGGTCAGTTTGCCGTCGCGCGCGCGGCGGACGATGTCCTCGTAGGCCGTGACGAACTGCGCGAACCGCAGTTCCTCGCAGCGCTTGATGCCGGCCACCACCAGGGACCGCCTGCCGTCCTTGCCCTGCAGGTCGATGGCCAGGCCTAGATTGGTGTGCGCCGGGGTGACCGCGGTCGGTTTGCCGTCGACCTCCGCGTAGTGGCGGTTCATGTTCGGGAACTGCTTGATGGCCTGCACCAGCGCGTAGCCCAGCAGGTGGGTGAAGGAGATCTTGCCGCCGCGGGTGCGCTTGAGCTGGTTGTTGATGACGATCCGGTTGTCGATCAGCAGCTTGGCCGGGATCGCCCGGACGCTCGTCGCCGTCGGCACCTCCAGCGAAGCGGACATGTTCTTGACGACGGCCGCGGCCGCGCCACGCAGCACCTGCACGTCGTCGCCCTCGGCCGGCGGGGGAGCGGCGGACCTGGCGGGCGCCGCCGGGGCGGCCACCGCGGCGCCGTTGCCTTCGGCGGGCTCCGGCTTGGGAGGTGCCGGAGCGGTGGCGGCGGGCTTGGCCTCCCGGGCGGGGGCTTTTGCTTCCGTGGCCTGCCCGTCACCCGCGTCGGCGGTGGGTTCGGGGTTGTAGTCGACCAGGAATTCGTGCCAGCTCGGGTCGACCGAAGAGGGGTCGTCGCGGAACTTGCGGTACATCTCCTCGACCAGCCATTCGTTTTGCCCGAATGGCGACATGTTGCTCACGGCCGCTGTTCGCCTCAATTCTTGTGTCCTGCAAGCGCTCGCGCTGCGCCCGCGACTCTCCGCGCCCCTGATGGTGGGGCACCTCACACCCGCGTTGGTCCTGGAACGTTGCCGCCCCAATAAAGGCTAACCTTTTGCCGGCAATCCGCGAATGCGACCGGGGAGGCGAACTAGCCGGCCTCGTGGATCGGGGGCAGCAGCCGGAGCGTGCTCGGCCAGCGCGCGGGTGCGACGCCGAACGCCTCCCGGGCGTTGCGGACGATCTTCTTGCCCACCATCCGGTTGCCGGCGCCGCCGACCACGGCCCCGACGCCGACCGGCAGCATCTTGCCGAACATCAGGGCGCCCTTGCGCACCGTGTACCGCTTGACGAAGTAGCTGAGCATCCGGGTGTTCAACCGCCCCAGCGTCGGCAACGGCAGCGACGCCATGCCCTCGGCCAGCCACCCGCCCTGGGTGCGGCTGGGGCCGATCAGCTCGCCGATCGCGCGCCGGCTGTCGTCCCCGACCAGCACCGCCAGCACCAGCGCGCGGCGCCGTTCCCGGTGGTCGGCCGGGATGTTGTAGACGGCGGCCTTGGCCAGCACGAACAGGGCGGTCGCCTCGACGAAGAACACGGTTTCCCCGGCGCCCGCGGACACCGCGGTCAGCGTCCCGACCCCGGGGAACGTCGCGGCCGAACCGACGGCGGCGCCGCTGGCCGTCAGCGCGGCCAGGTAGCGCTTCTCCAGCCTGGCGTCGACCTCGGCGGGGGTGGCGCCGGGGTGCGCCCGCCGCAGCCGCGCGACGTAGGCCTCGGCCGCCGGCCCGTGTACCCGCGTGCTGCGCTCGATGACCTGCGCCAATGCGCGCGCCGATGCCTTGGGCCGGCCAGCGCCGGCCGGCGGCTGGTCCGCCTTTGACATATGTGCAGCTCTGTTCCGTCGGGCCCGCATATTGCCTCTCCTGCTGGTGGCGTCCTTCCAGGCTAACCCGCCCGGCGTAATAGATAGGTCGGACGCAAAACCCGCGGCGTTAGCCGACTTGCCCCACGCGCGATAATGCGGTGCAAGGTGACGATCCGGCGGTTCGTTCCAGGGGGAGGCGACATGACAATTGCGAGGTCACGACGCGCCGACTTCGTGACGCGCTGGAACTCCGCGATGGCGGTGGGCTCGCGCGGCTCCGGGGACCCCTGGCCCGCGCTCTGGGCGATGATGGTCGGCTTCTTCATGATCATGGTCGACTCGACCATCGTCGTCATCGCCAACCCGACCCTCAAGGCCGACCTGCACACCGATTACGCCACCGTGGTCTGGGTGACCAGCGCCTACCTGCTGGGATACGGGGTGGTGTTGCTGGTGGCCGGGCGGCTCGGCGACCGGTTCGGCACCAAGAACCTCTACCTGATCGGGCTCGCGGTGTTCACCGCGGCGTCGATGTGGTGTGGGTTGTCGGGCAGCGCCGCCGTGCTGATCGCCGCCCGCGTGGTTCAGGGGGTGGGAGCCGGGGTGCTCACCCCGCAGACCTTGTCGACGATCACCAAGATCTTTCCGCCCGAGCGGCGCGGTGTGGCGGTGAGCCTGTGGGGCGCCACCGCCGGAGTGGCCACCCTGGTCGGGCCGTTGGCCGGCGGCGCGCTGGTCGACGGGCTGGGCTGGCAGTGGATCTTCTTCGTCAACGTCCCCATCGGCGTCGTCGGCCTGGCGCTGGCCGGGTGGCTGGTCCCCACGCTGCCGACCCAGGCGCATCGGTTCGACCTGGTCGGCGTCGGGCTGTCCGGCTTGGGCATGTTCCTGATCGTGTTCGGCCTGCAAGAGGGTCAGGCCGGCCACTGGCAGCCGTGGGTGTGGGCGATGATCGTCGCCGGCGTCGGCTGCATGTCGGCGTTCGTCTACTGGCAGGCCCTCAACACCCGCGAGCCGTTGATCCCGCTGCGCGTGTTCGCCGACCGCGATTTCACCGTGTGCAACGCCGGGGTCGCCATCATCGGGTTCGCGACGACGGCGATGATGCTGCCGGTGCCGTTCTTCCTGCAGGCCGGGTGCGGGCTCTCGCCGACGCGCTCGGCCCTGGTGATCGCGCCGATGGCGGTCGCGGGCGGGGTGCTGGCGCCGTTCGCTGGCGTGCTCGTCGACAGGTACCACCCCCGGCCGGTGCTCGGTTTCGGCTTCTCGATGATGGCGATCGGGCTGACCTGGCTGTCGTTCGACATGTCCCCGTCGACGCCGATCTGGCGGCTGCTGCTGCCGTTCGCCGTGATCGGCGTCGGGAGCGCTTTCGTGTGGGCGCCGCTGACGGCCACCGCGACGCGCAACCTGCCCGCGGACCTCGCCGGGTCGGGCTCCGCCGTGTACAACGCGGTGCGGCAGCTCGGCGCGGTTCTCGGCAGCGCGGGCATGGCCGCGTTCATGACCTGGCGGATCGGTGCCGAGATGCCGTCGGCCACACCGGTCGGCGACGACGCGCCCTCCCCGCAACTGCCCGAGTTCCTGCGCGAGCCGTTTTCGGCCGCGATGGCGCAATCGGTGCTGTTGCCGGCGTTCATCGCGTTGTTCGGCATCATCGCCGCGCTGCTTTTGCTCGGCTCTGCGCGTTCGGCGGCCGCCGCCTGGGATGTGGCCGACGGGGACGACGTCGTCGACGACGACTATGACGACGACGAGTACGTCGAATTCATCCTGCTTCGCGAACCGGACGACGCGCCCCCGCCGACCGCCGAGCTGATCAGCTTGCGCTACAACGGTTCTCATGTCGAGGGTGGAAGGCTACCGCGCCCGATGGCCGCGCCGAGCCATCGCTACCTGCCGGAGCTGGATGCCGGTCCCGCCGGCTATGGCCGGCACTCGTCCGGCGCCTAGCCCCGCGTCAGCGCCAGGAAAGCGCCCAGGTCGATCAGGCCGGCCGGTGTACCGGGCAGGTACTCGGTGAGCGACTCCGAGCGCACGATCACCGCCGCGTATTGCGCCCGGCTGACGGCCACGTTGAGCCGGTTCCTGTTGAGCAGGAACGACATTCCGCGCGGCACCAGGTCGGCCGACGAGGCCGTCATCGAGACGAAGACCACCGCCGCCTGCCCGCCCTGGAACTTGTCGACGGTGCCGACCCGGACGTCGCCGAGCCCGGCGGAATCCAACCGGCGGCGAATCAGCGTCACCTGCGCGTTGTAGGGCGCCAGCACCAACACGTCGGCGGCGGTCAGCGGCCGGGTGCCGCGCTCGTCGGTCCACGACCGGCCCAGGATGTGGCCGATCTGGGCGGCGATCGCGTCGGCCTCCTCGGGGCTCTCGGTCGAGTTGCCCTGGTGGGCAACGGCACTCACGTGCACGCCGGGCGGGTGCCCGTCGAGGTGCCGCGCGGCGGCGCACTCGTGGGCGCGCAGCCTGCCCTCGTAGGACAGCGCGGAGACCGCGGCGCAGACCGCCGGATGCATGCGGTAGGAGCGGTCCAGGAAGTATCCGCGCTCGTCGGGCAGCGTGCGGGCGCCGTCCACCAGCCAGTCCAGCGCCGACGTGTCGACCGGTTCCGGATGCGTGCCCTGGCTGACCTGGGGAAGCTGCTGGGGGTCGCCGAGCAGCAGCAGGTTGGCGGCCGCCGGCGCCACCGCGATGGTGTTGGCCAGACAGAACTGGCCCGCCTCGTCGATCACCAACAGGTCCAGGCTCCCCGGCGACACCCGGTTGGCGTTGGCGAAATCCCATGCGGTGCCGCCGATCACGCAGCCGGCGTGGGCCGCGATGAAGGCGGCGTACTCGTCGGGGCCGATCTCCTGCCAGCGCGGGGCGGCGTGGTCGTTGCGTTTCTTGGCGACCCGGGCGGGGTCCAGTCCGGCATCGAGGACGCAGCCCAACAGGTTCTCCACCGTGGCGTGGGATTGCGCGACGACGCCGATCCGCCAGCCGTGTTGCGTGACAAGGCGCGTGACGACGTGCGCGGAGGTGTGCGTCTTGCCGGTGCCGGGCGGCCCGTGCACCGCGAGGTACGACGAGTCCAGATCGAGTGCGGCGGCGGTGATGTCGGTGATGGTGTTCGCGCCGCGCGGCAGTGGGCTGCCGCTGCGCGTGCGGGGCGCGCGGCGCAGCAGGATGTCGACCACGGCGGTGCGCGGCAGGCGCGGCAGCCCGGTGGCCACCGCGGCGGCGGTCGATTCGATAGACTCCCGCAACGCCGCGGTGGAGATCGGCGGGCCGGGGGCGAGCGCGAACGGCAGTTGGTCAAAGGTGTTGCCGTCGCGGCCGGCTCGCTCGACGATCACCACCTCGGTGGGCACCGCCGGGTCGTCGACCGCGATGACCTCGGCGCGGCCGGCCGCGCGCCGGTCGGGGCTGTCGGTCAGGCCCGGCGGGGCCGGCGGCTCGTAGAGCGCGAAGACTTCGCTCATCAGGTCGCCGCGCGAAAGCTGCCCGCGCAGGTGCACTTCCCGCCGCGGCTTGCGGGCGCGGGGCGGGGTGTGCCAGTCCGCGCTCACCGACGCCGCCTCGGCGATGAAGACGTCGGTGTCGTCGGCCCACTCCTCGACCGGGAAGTTCAGCCGGTCGAAATGCGCCCACCAGAACGGCTTGTCCTCGCGCCGGTGGTAGCCGCGCGCGGCCGCCAGCAGCGCCACCGCCGTCTGCTCGGGTGTGCGATCGCCGAGGCCGGCGTCCCCGGTGAACGCCGACAGCGTCATCGCCAGCCGGTCGCGGTCTTCGACCGTGTTACCCTCCGGAACCGGTTGGGCGCCAACAGGTACCACGCCCGCCTCGTAGGCCCGCAACATCAGCCAGTTGCGCAGCTCCCGGGTCGACCGGCAGTCGTAGCGGTTGTAGTCCTCGATCTCCTGCAGCACCGCCGCGGCGTCGTCGTGCTCCCCGGCGGCGCGCAGTTCGCAGTGGCGGGCATACGAGGTGATCGATTCGGCCGCCGTCGTCACATCACCGGCGCGCAGCTGCGCCCCCATGTAGAGCGGCTCGAGCGCCTTGAGGCTGAACGACTCCGCACCCACGCGAATGCTCTTGCGCACCAACGGATACAGGTCGACCAGGGTGCCGCTGCGCAGCAACTCGTCCACCTCGTCCTCGCCGACCCCATAGCGCCCGGCGAGGCGCAGCAGCGCGGTCTTCTCGTAGGGTGCGTAGTGGTAGATGTGCAGGTTGGGCCGGCGCTTGCGGCGCTTCTTCACCATCGCCAGAAAGTCGGTGAGGGCCTTGCGTTCGCCGGTCCGATCGTGCGCCCACAGGGGGTGAAAGTTGCCGCCGGCGTCCAGGGTGCCGAAGAGATATTCCAGTCCCCAGTCGCGTCCGTCGGCCGTCCACAGCGGGTCGCCCTCGAAGTCGAAGAACAGGTCACCGGGGTCCGGCTCGGGCAGCAGGGTCAGCGGCTGCGGGTCGACGATCTCGAATTGCGGGATGCCGGTATCGCGTTGGCGGAGTTGGATGTTGGCCTGCGCCGTCAGCTTGTGTTGGACGCCGGATGTCAGCCCGGGCACCGGGCCGGCGTGGTCGGCCAGTTCGGCGATCGTGGCGATGCCGGCGTCGATGAGCTTGTCGCGCTGGCCGATTCGCATTCCGGCGACCAGCAGCAGGTCGTCGGTGGCGCGCAGCTGCTCGACGCACAACGGGCAGCGAAAGCACGCGGCCACGCCGTCGTCGTCCCAGCGCACCGGGCTGCCCGCGGCGTGATGCTCGTCGAGCAGCCGCTGCAAATGCGTTCGCTGCCAACGGTATACGGGAATCAGGTCCCCGACCCGGTAGCGCGCGATGGTGCCGTCGCCCAGTTCCAATTCGGCCTCCGGCGCCACCGGCACACCCGAGCCGGCCAGCGTGTCGGCGTAGGCCGCCAGCTGCAGCAGGGCGGTGACCTTGGCCGAGCGGGCCAGCTTGGTGTCGGTGACCCGATAGTGCTCGCCGTCGAGCACCAGGAAGTCGGCGAAGCCGACGAAGCGGCCGTCGAACATCGCGGCCTGATACACAACGGGCGCGCGCCCGGCGATGGCCCGCCGGGTTGCCTCGGCGGCGGCCGTCAGCCCGGCGAGGGTGTAGGCCGGCCTCCCGATGACGGCGACCCCGTCCCCGAACTCGTCGCGCAATCGGTCAAGACGCCGCCGTTCGTGCTCGCTGCCGAGGGCGGCGGTTCGCGCGAGCAGTTCGTCCTCGACGCCGATCGAGGGGGCCCAGCCGAGTTGCGCGTCGAGGTCCCTGAGCAGGGCGTATTCGCAATTTGCGGCCGCCGCGAGGTCCGACGCGCTGTAGACGATGCTGCCGTCGGCCACGAACACAGCCGCAACAGTAGGCGAGCCGTCCGACACGAAGGCGGCTCGCCGCGCCACGTGAGCAACGGAAATTCAGCCCTTGCTGAAGGCCGACCTAGCGGTTTAACTTCGGCGGGGTGATCACCGGGGCGTTCCTCGCCGAAGCAGCTTCGGTCGTGGACAACAAGCTCACCGTCACCGGCGGTGCGCTGGCCGGGTTCCGGGTCGCCGCCGACCGGGTGGCTCAGTTTGTCCTTGTGGTGCTCACCCAAGTCGAGACCGACAGCCCGGTCCGCCTGATCGAGCTCGAGATCCGGCCCCCGACGGACGGCAAGTCGCTCACCATCGACTACGAGCTGCCCGAGGCCGCCGCCGGTGCCGAAATCGGTTTCGCCTACTTCGATATCGAGGTTCGCCTGCCGATCAACGGCCGTTGGGTGTTCGTGGTGACCGGCGGCGCCGGCACGTTCTCGCTTCCGCTGGAGGTCAGCGAGGGCTGACGCGCCGCGAGTCGTCCAAAAAGATGCCCGCGCGGTAGTGGCAGGACGTACCCTCGCCCCATGACTGGCTGGCGTAGGAGAGCCTGATGGAGAACCCGACCCTCAAATCGTTCAATCCTTCGCAGCTGCGCGAACCGATGGCCCGGCGGTTGTATCGCCGATCGGTGGCCTCCGGACAGGTCAGGCTGCCGGCCGTCCCGGGCATGCTCGACGAGTACGTCAAGATGTGCGAAACGATCTTCAGCGGTCTCGGCGTGCAGTTCACGGCCGAGGAACTCGCGGAGCTGAGGAGGATCCTGGAGAGCGAATTGGCCCAGGCGTACACCGCCTCCCCGCGTTCGGACATCGTCATCTCCTACGACAGCCCCGTCGGTAAAACGCTGAACTACCACGTCAAAGCCGAATGGCGGACCCTTGCGGAGACCTACGACAACTGGGTCGCCACCCGCACCCCGCCCTTGTTCGGCACCGAGCCGGACGCGCGTGTGTGGTCGCTGGCCGGGGAAGCGGCCGACCCCGGGACCTTTCGGGTGCTCGACGTCGGCGCCGGAACGGGGCGGAACGCGCTGGCCCTGGCACGGCGCGGCCACCCGGTGGACGCGGTCGAGATGACCCCGAGGTTCGCCGACATCCTCCGCGCGGACGCCGAACGGGAATCACTCGACGTGCGCATCATCCAGCGCGACGTGTTCGCGAGCACGGACGCTCTCCGCTGCGACTATCAGCTGATCCTGCTGTCCGAGGTGGTGCCCGACTTCCGGACGACGCAGCAGCTGCGGAGCCTGTTTCAACTGGCCGCCCGCTGCCTGGCTCCCGGCGGCCGCTTGGTGTTCAACGCCTTCCTGGCCTGGCCGGGCTACACCCCCGATGACGCCGCGATCGAGCTCTCGCAGCAGACCTACAGCATGATCTTCACCCGGGACGAGATGACCAGTGCGACGGCGGCGTTACCCCTCGAGCTCGTCGCCGACGACTCGGTGTACGACTACGAGCAAACCCACCTGCCCGCTGGCGCCTGGCCGCCCACGGGCTGGTACGCCGAGTGGGTCAGCGGCCTCGACGTGTTCGACGTCGAGCGTGAGGACTGCCCGATCGACATGCGCTGGCTCGTCTACCAGAAGTCGGGCGGGGGCGTCCGGACGGCCTAGCGCCGCACCGGCGGCCGCATAGCCGCAGCGGACCGACCCGCGGCGACGCGGCTGTCCGCATTCGGCCCGAGTTGCCATTTCCGAGGCGTTTGAGCCACTTGCGACACGCCGTATTCAAAATGGATCGGGTCCGGTTTTTTGAGTTCCACAACATTGGATTAAGTCGAGTTTGCGGCCATCCAAAGCCGGAATAGGTCCAATCGAGCGCCCTCAAAATGGATTCGATAAAGTTCACGAGCGGCGTCCTTGGTCGTGAGCGAGCTCACGCCTGATAGCAGTCAATTCACTGGATCGAATTCTGTTCATAGAGGGCTTTACTTAACGGATCAGGTCCAGTCTATGGGGTCGAAACTAGACCTCATCCGGTTTGTGGAGTGGCAGAAAATCGACCCGATCTAAATAGCGGAGACGCTCAAAAGTCGACCAAATAAAGTTTGAAAAAGAGGGCTGAAATCGCGAAAAGACCCGCGTAATGTCCCGGATCAGTCGTTGGGATTTCCCGTGTGACCGCGTCTTCCCCTAGTAGTGATGGGAGCTAGAAATGTCCTCATTCGTTCTCGCAGTGCCCGACTCCTTCGCCTCGGCGGCGCAGGATTTGACCGGAATCGGGTCAGCGCTCAGGTCAGCCCATTCGGCGGCGGCGGGTTCGACGACATCGGTCGTGGCCGCGGCCGAAGACGAGGTGTCGGCCGCGATCGCGGCGTTGTTCGGCAACTACGGCACGGAGTTCCAGGCGGTGAGCGCCCAGGTGGCGCAGTTCCATGAGCAGTTTGTGCAGGCGCTGAACGGCGGAGGGTTGGCGTATGCAGCTGCCGAGGCGGCCAACGCGAACCCGCTGCAGTCCTTGGCGAGCGCCGCCCAGACTGCCGGGCAGTTCGAGATCCTCGGACGCCCGATCTTCGGCAACGGCACCAACGGCGCTCCGGGCACGGGGCAGGCGGGTGGCCCGGGCGGCTGGCTGTTCGGTAACGGCGGCGACGGTGGCTCGGGCGCACCCGGCCAGGCCGGTGGCGCCGGTGGGTCGGCCTTCCTGTTCGGTAACGGCGGCATGGGCGGCGCCGGTGGCGCCGGCGTGGCCGGCGGCGCCGGGGCGGCCGGCGGTGTCGGCGGCAACGGTGGTGCCGGCGGTGCCGGTGGCTGGATCTTCGGTGCCGGCGGGGCCGGCGGTGTCGGCGGTATCGGTGGTGCCGGCGGTGCCGGTACCACCGGCGGTCTCGGGGCCACGGGCGGAGACGGCGGGATCGGCGGGCTTGGCGGTAGTGGTGGCGTCGGTGGTGCCGACCGTCAGCTGTTTGGCACCGGCCTGTTGAGTCACGGCGGCACCGGCGGTGCCGGCGGCCAAGGTGGCGTTGGTGGTCAGGGCGGCCAGGGTGGCGACGGTGCCCCGGGCGTGTCAGGGGTGAACTTGGGTGCCGGCGGGCCTGCCGGTGACGGCGGCAGCGGCGCCAACGGTGGTCACGGCGGCAGCGGCGGCGCCGGCGGCTCGGGCGGCCTGTTCGGCGCTGCGGGCGGCACCGGCGCCGGTGGCGCCGGCGGCAACGGCGGCAACGCCGGGGCCGGCGGGACCGGTGGCCAGGGTGCGATGGGTCAGGTCGGCGTGGCCGGCTCGGGTGGCATCCTCGGGGCCGGCGGCGACGGTGGCCACGGCGGCGACCCCGGCCTGGTTGCGGGTATAGGGGGCACGGGCGGTACCGGTAGCAGCACCGGCGCCACAGGGTTGGACGGCACGCTGGCGACCAGCGGCGGCAACGGCGGCGCCGGCGGCCAGGGCGCGAACGGCACCTTCGCCAACGGCGGCAACGGCAACGGCGGCCAGGGTGGCCAGGGTGGCACCGGCGGGAAATACGGCAACGGCGGCCAGGGTGGCCAGGGTGGCACCGGCGCGAACGGCATTGTCGGCAACGGCGGCAACGGCGGCGCCGGCGGCCTCGGCGGCAATGCCGGCCAGCACGGCGACGGCGGCGCGGGCGGCACCGGCGGCACCGGCGGCCAAGGCGCGGCTGGCGTTAACGGCACCACCGCCGTCCCCGGTAACGGAACGGACGGCACGCCGGGCGGCACGGGCGGCAGCGGCGGCCAGGGTGGCAACGGCGGCCAGGCTGGTACGCTCAGTGGCAACAGCGGCGCCGGCGGCCAAGGCGGCCTGGGCGGCAACGGCGGCACCGGCGGCAACGGCGGGAACGGCGCGCTCGGCGTCGTCACGGCCATCAACCAAGGCACTGGCGGCCTCGGCGGTAACGGCGGCGCCGCCGGCAACGGTGGCGCCGGCGGCAACGGCGGTCACGCCGGCGCGGTGCCCGTCACCAACACAACAGGCGCCGTCGGCGCCAACGGTAACGGCGGCAACGGCGGTGACGCTGGGGTGGCCGGCGTCGGCGGAACTGGCGGCAACGGCGGGACCGGCAACGCCGGCTTCCTCGGTTCGCTCGGTGTCCTCGGGGCCGGCGGTAACGGCGGCCAGGGCGGCGTCGGCGGCACCGCCGGCAACGCCGGCACTGGCGGTCTGGCCGGCGGTGCCGGCGCTCAGGCCGGTCAGGCCGGCGCCATCGGTACCGGCGGCAATGGCGGCAACGGCGGCAACGCCGGTAACGGCGCAGCTGCGGTCGGCGGCGCCGGCTTCAACGGCGGAGTCGGCGGCCAGGGCGGTGCCGGCGGCAGCGGCGGGCTCCTGCCCGGCACCATCGGCAACGGCGGCCAGGGTGGCCAGGGTGGCCTCGGCGGCAACGGCACCGATGGAACGCCCGCCACTTCGCTGGCGCAAGCCGGCCAAAACGGTGGCAACGGCGGTCTGGGCGGCCAGGGTGGCCAGGGCGGTAACAGCGGCGTGACCGGCGGCAACAGCGGCGCAGGCGGCGCGGGCGGTGCTGGCGGGAACGCCGGCAACGGCTCGGCGGGCTTCCAGGCCACCGGCAACCTGAACAACCCGGGTAACGCGGGCGGCAAGGGTGGCAACGCCGGCGGCGGCGGTCAGGGTGGCGCAGGCGGTAACGCCGTCGGAGTGTTTGGCACCGCCGGTAACGGCGGCGTCGGTGGCGCCGCCGGCACGGCCGGCAACGGCGGGGCCGGCTCGAATGCCATCGGCGTGCTCAACGCCGTCGGCGGCAACGGCGGTCAGGGCGGCGCCGGCGGCCAGGGCGGTCAGGGCGGCGCCGGCGGCAACGCCACAAACCTCGGAGGGAAGGCCAGCGCCGGCTCGGGCGGTAACGGTGGAGCATCCAGCGCAGGCGGCAACGGCGCTAACGGAGGCAACTCCGTCGGCCAGGCCGCGGCCGGTAACGGCGGCAACGCCGGCGCCGGTGGCCAGGGTGGCCAGGGCGGTGCCGGCGGCGACGCCTCTGGGCTGGCGGGCAACGCGGGTGCCGGCGGCCAGGGTGCTAGCGGCTCCAACGCCGGGACCGCGGGCTCCGGTGGCAATGGCGGTGTCGCTGGCAAGGGCGGCGGTGCCGGCAGTGGCGGTAACGGCGCCAACGGCGGTGCCGGCGGTCAAGGCGGTGCCGGTGGCAACGTCCTCAACGCCGTTAGCATCGGCAACGCTGGTGCCGGCGGCAGCGGCGGCGCGGCCGGCAACGGCAGCAGCGGCGGTGCCGGTGGACAGGGCACCGCGGCCACTGCAGCCAATGCCGGCGCCCCCGGCGGTCAGGGCGGTACCGGCGGTAACGGCGGCCAAGGCGGCCAAGGCGGCGCGGGCGGGGTTGCCGCCGGATCGGGTAATGGCGGCCAGGGCGGCACCGGCGGTAACGCCGGCACTGCCGGCGGCGGCGGCAACGGCGGCACGGGCGGTGCGGCCTCCTTCGGCTCACAGGTGGGCGGCGCCGGCGGTGACGCCGGTAAGGGCGGCACCGGCGGCGTCGGCGGCCAAGGCGGTGCTGGCGGTAACTCCACGGCCGGCTCTGGTGGAGCCGGCGGGGCCGGCGGCAATGCCACCAATGGTGGGGCCGGCGGGACTGGCGGCAACGGTTCCACGGCCAACAACCTCTTTGCGGGCCAGAACGGCGGTAAAGGCGGCGACGCCGGCAACGGCGGCGTGGGCGGCCAGGGCGGCCAAGGCGGTAACGGCGGCGGAACTGGCAACGGTGGGGCCGGCGGGGCCGGTGGCAGTAGCGGTAACGGCGGCACGGGCGGCAACGGTGGCACCGGCGGCGCGGCCTCAACCAACCAGGCCGCCGGCCAAGGCGGCAAGGCCGGAGGCGGCGGCGACGCAGGCGGCGCCGGCAAGGGCGGCGGCGCCGCAGGCGGCCTCGGCGGGACCGCGGCTGGGTCAGGCACCGGCGGCGTGGGTGGCGCCGGCGGCAGCGGCGGCAGCGGTGGTACTGGCGGCAGCGGCGGCACCGGCGGTGCGGGCTCTACCTTGCAACCGAGCGGCCAAGGCGGTCAGGCCGGTGATGGCGGCAAGGGCGGCCAAGGCGGCACGGGCGGCCAAGGCGGCGGTGCCAACACCGGCACCGCAGGGAACGGCGGAGCCGGCGGGGCGTCGGGCAACGGCGGCCAGGGCGGTGTCGGCGGCAGCGCCGGGGCCAACGGCGGCGGAGGCGTCGGCGCCGATCAGGCCGGCGGCAAAGGCGGCGACGGTGGCGACGGCGGCAAGGGTGGCAACGGCGGCACCGCCGCCGCTCCGACCGGCATCGGCGGCACCGGCGGCAACGGCAGCAGTGGCGGGACCGGCGGCAACGGCGGTGCCAATGGTCTCGGCACCCCAGGCCAAGCCGGCCAAGGTGGAGGTGGCGGCTCCACCGGCCAGCCGCCCGTCCTCAACGTCGGCGGCAAGGGCGGCGGTGGCGGCGCTCACGGCGACGGCGGCAAGGGCGCCCCTGCCTGATCGGTGGCACTGCAAACACGGGAGAGGCCCGCTCCGGCGGGCCTCTCTTGTGTGTGACGGCGGGTTTGCCGCCTGGATGCTCAGTGGCCCGGCGTATTACCGATCAGCTCGACGCCGTTGCCGTTCCATCGGAACTTCACCGTGGTGGCCAGGCCGATGCCGCTCGGGTAGGTCAGCGCGACGGTGTCGCCGGTGGTTTGTGCGGCGTCAATCCCGTTGAATCCGTAGGTATCCGGCACTCCCTGCGGGATGAACTGGCCGAGGTGAAAGAGCACCGCCCGGGTGGACGGATTGCCGGCGTTCGTGTTGGCCTTGATGATCACCGCCGACAGCTGAGCGCACTCGTTGTAGTTGCCGGCCAGCGGCTCGGGATTCCAGGACTGCTGGCTGCGCGGGTCGCGGGGCAGCTCCGAGACGACCTTCGCGATGGTGGGCGAGGCGAGGTTGACCGCGCACGGGTCGGCCGGCGCCGCGCTCGTGCCGGGCGGGGCGGCGGCCGGGCTCGGTGTGGCGGGGGCCGTGATCGACGCCGTCTCGCTCGTCGTCGTCGCCTGGGGCGTCTTGGCGACGGTGGAATCCCCGGAACCGCAGGCTGTCAGGGTCGACGCGGCCGATACGACGACGACCACGCCCGTCAGCGCGCGATAAGTCAGCGAACACACATCGCCAAACCGTACCGTTATCGGGCCCGCGGGTGCGGCAGGCGTGGCCGCGTGCTCGACCACTCGGTGCGCGGCCACCCACTACACTCCAAGGTGCGATGACCCTCCCCGACAGCCCGCCCGAGGCTGCCTCTCCCACGTTCGCCGACCTGCAGATTCACCCTGCGGTCCTGAAGGCGACCGCCGATGTCGGCTACGAGTCGCCGACGGCCATCCAGGCGGCGACGATCCCGCCGCTGATGGCCGGCTCCGACGTCGTCGGGCTGGCGCAGACCGGCACCGGAAAGACGGCGGCCTTTGCGATCCCGATCCTGTCCAAGATCGACGTCAAGAGCACCGCGACGCAGGCGCTGGTGCTCGCGCCCACCCGCGAGTTGGCCCTGCAGGTGGCCGAGGCGTTCAGCCGCTACGGGGCGCACCTGCCGCAGGTCCACGTGCTGCCGGTCTACGGCGGGTCGTCCTACGGCGTGCAGCTGGCCGGGCTGCGACGCGGCGCGCAGGTGGTGGTCGGCACCCCCGGCCGGGTCATCGACCACCTCGAACGCGGCACGCTGGACCTCTCCCACGTCGACTACCTGGTGCTCGACGAGGCCGACGAGATGCTCACCATGGGCTTCGCGGAGGACGTCGAGCGCATCCTGTCCGAAACGCCGGAATTCAAACAGGTGGCGCTGTTCTCGGCGACCATGCCGCCGGCGATCCGCAAGCTCACCAAGAAGTACCTGCATGATCCCGTCGAGATCACGGCAAAAGCGAAAACCGCCACCGCCGAGAACATTTCGCAGCGCTACATCCAGGTCGCGGGCCCGCGGAAGATGGACGCGCTCACCCGGGTCCTCGAGGTGGAGCCGTTCGAGGCGATGATCGTCTTCGTCCGCACCAAGCAGGCCACCGAGGAGGTCGCCGAAAAGCTCAGGGCCCGAGGCTTTTCCGCGGCCGCCATCAACGGCGACATCCCTCAGGCGCAACGTGAGCGCACCATCGCGGCGCTCAAGGATGGGAGCATCGACATCCTGGTCGCCACCGACGTGGCGGCCAGGGGCCTCGACGTCGAGCGCATCTCGCACGTGCTCAACTACGACATCCCGCACGACACCGAGTCCTACGTGCACCGCATCGGGCGCACCGGGCGGGCCGGCCGTTCGGGGACCGCGGTGCTGTTCGTCTCCCCGCGGGAGCGCCACCTGCTCAAGGCGATCGAAAAGGCGACCCGGCAGACGCTCACCGAGGCCGAACTGCCCACCGTCGAGGACGTCAACGCCCAGCGCGTCGCCAAGTTCGCTGATTCCATCACCGATGCCCTCAGCGCCTCGGGAATCGACCTGTTCCGCAAGCTGGTGCAGGACTACGAACGCGAGCACGACGTTCCGATGGCCGACATCGCCGCGGCGCTGGCGGTGCAGTCCCGCGACGGTGAGGCGTTCCTGATGGCGCCGGAACCGCCCCCCGAACGGCGCGAGCGCCGGGAACGTCCCGAAAGGCCTCACGAAAGATCAAGGCAGCCAAAGAACTTCGCCACCTACCGGATCTCGGTGGGCAAGCGGCACAAGATCGGACCCGGCGCGATCGTCGGCGCCATCGCCAACGAGGGCGGCCTGCACCGCAGCGACTTCGGCCACATCGCCATCGGCCCTGACTTCTCGCTGGTGGAACTGCCGGCCAAGCTGCCGAGGGCGACGCTGAAAAAGCTTGAGCAGACGCGAATCTCCGGCGTGCTGATCGACCTTCGCCCGGACCGGTCACCAAACAAGGCCAAGCCGCGCAAGAGACACGCCGGATGACGCTGTCCGAGGAGCAGGACGCCCAGGGCGGGCTCGAGCAGACCTCCCACGTCGACCGCGTCGCGTCCCTGACCGGCATCCGCGCCGTCGCGGCCCTGCTCGTCGTCGGCACTCACGCCGCCTACACCACCGGTAAGTACACCCACGGCTATTGGGGACTGGTCGGGGCGCGTCTCGAGATCGGCGTGCCGATCTTCTTCGTGCTGTCGGGGTTCCTGCTGTTTCGCCCCTGGGTGAAAGCCGCCGCCACCGGCGGCCCGCCGCCGTCGCTGAGTCGCTATGCCTACCACCGGGTTCGGCGCATCATGCCCGCCTACGTCATCACCGTGTTGTTCGCCTACGTGCTGTACCACTACCGCCAGGCCGGACCCAACCCCGGGCATACGTGGCTCGGCCTGGTTCGCAACCTCACCCTGACCCAGATCTACTGCAACGGATATCTGGGCAAGTACCTGCACCAGGGCCTGACCCAGATGTGGAGCCTGGCGGTCGAGGCCGCGTTCTACGTTTCGCTGCCGCTGCTGGCCTACCTGCTGGTGGTGGTGGTCAGCCGGCGATCCTGGCGGCCGAGGCTGGTGCTCGCCGCGCTGGCGGGGATGGCGTTGATCAGCCCGGCGTGGCTGGTCCTCGTGCACGCCGATCACTGGTTTCCCGACGGCGCCCGGCTGTGGCTGCCCACCTACCTGGCCTGGTTCCTCGGCGGCATGTCGTTGTCGGTGCTGCAGGCGATGGGCGTGCGCTGCTACGCGTTCATGGCGATACCGCTGGCGATCATCTGTTATTTCATCGTCTCCACGCCGATCGCCGGCGCGCCGACGACGTCGCCCGCCACGCTGAGCGAGGCGGTGGTCAAGACGGTGTTCTACGCCGTGATCGCCACGCTCGCGGTGGCCCCGCTGGCGCTGGGTGACCAGGGGCTGTACTCGCGGCTGCTGGCCTCCCGCCCGATGGTGTGGCTGGGCGAGATCTCCTACGAGATCTTCCTGATCCATCTGATCACGATGGAATTCGCGATGGTCTACATCGTCCGGGCCCACGTCTACACCGGCCCGATGCTGTACCTGTTCGTCGCGACGATGGTGGTGACGATTCCGTTGGCGTGGCTGCTGCACCGCTTCACCCGCGTGCGCGACTGAGCTCAGCCCGCGGCCGGGGCCCGCTGAATTGATCCAATCGAGATTGGATATTTTCGTCGACATTCCCAACGGGCCGGGCGTAATGTCCCGTCCCGGTTGAGGGATTCGGGCTTTCTCTGCCGTCGGAGTTATTCGCAGCCGAGGAGGCCCCCATGTCGTCTTTCGTGTTCACCATGCCCGAAAACCTGGCCGCGGCCTCCGCGAGCCTGACCAACCTAGGATCGTCGATCCAGCAGGCCCATGCGGCGGCGGCGGGCTCGACGACGCAGATCGCGACCGCCGCCCAGGATGAGGTGTCGGCGGCGGTTTCGGCGCTGTTCGGCAACGTCGGCCAGGAGTTCCAGGCGCTGGGCGCGCAGGCGGCGCAGTTTCACAACCAGTTCGTCCAGGCGCTGAACGGCGGTGGGTTCATGTACGCGGCCACCGAGGCCGCCAACGCCTCGCCGCTGCAGACGCTCCAGCAGGACATCATGGGTGCCATCAACGCCCCGGCCGCCGCGGTGACCGGTCGTCCGTTGATCGGCAACGGGACGAATGGCGCGCCGGGGACTGGGCAGGCCGGTGGGCCCGGCGGCCTGTTGATCGGCAACGGCGGCAACGGCGGTTCGGGAGTGAACGGCACCACGCCCGGGCAGGCCGGCGGGCCGGGTGGAGCCGGTGGTGCGGCCGGCTTGTTCGGCAATGGCGGCATGGGCGGGGCCGGCGGGACGGGTGGGCCCGGCGGCCCTGGCGGCCTCGGTGGTAACGGCGGCGCCGGCGGAATGTTGGGCGGCTTCGGTGGGGCCGGCGGGGCGGGTGGCCTCGGCGGTTCCGGTGTGGGCTTCGGCCTGCAAGGCGGCAACGGAGGGGCCGGTGGCGTCGGCGGCGCCGACCGCGCGGCCTTCGGTTGGGCCGGCGGGCAGGGCGGTGCCGGCGGTGCCGGCGGTATGGGTGACACGGGCGCTACCGGCGCCGCAGGCGGCGGGGCCCTCGGCGGGACCGGTGGTCAGGGTTTGGCCGGCGGCATCGGCGGTGCCGGTGGGGCCGGCGGCACCAACGTCGGAGTCCTCGGTTCCGGCGGCGCCGGCGGCGTGGGCGGTGCCGGCGGCATTGGTGGCACTGGCGGTACCGGTGGCACCGGTGTGGGCCACGCCGCGGTCGGCGGCAACGGCGGGATGGGCGGTACTGGCGGCGCCGCCGGTGCCGGCGGTGCCGGGGGCGCGGGCGGGTTGCTCGGGTTTGCCGGCCCTGCGGGAGCTAACGGCCTCGGCGGAACCGGCGGGGTCGGCGGGACCGGCGGGACCGGCGGGACCGTCGCCCTAAACGATGCGGCTTTGCAAGGCGGTAACGGTGGCATCGGTGGCACCGGCGGCGCCGGCATCGGCGGCACTGGTGGCGGTGCCGGTGGCGCCGGTGGGACCGGCGGTCAAGGCGGCGCCGGTCAAGGCGCCGTCACCGGCGGGGCGTCTGCGCAGGCAGGCGGCACCGGCGGCACGGGTGGCCGGGGCGGTACCGGCACCGACGGCGGCGCGTTCGGCGCCGGTGGCCATGGTGGTGCTGGCGGGACGGGCGCCAGCGTGGGTGCCGGCGCAACCGGAGGCAGCGGCGCCGCCGGTGGCACCGGCGGCGCGGCCACTGCGGCCACAGCCGGCTACGGCGGCGGCGGAGGTGGCGGGGGCGGCGGCGCCCTGGTCCAGGGCACCAACGGTGGCAGCGCGGTCGGCAGCACCGCCACCGGCGGCGTCGGTGGGGTCGGCGGGGCCGGCAATGCCACGGCCGCCGGCGGGGCCGGCGGCACGGGCGGCGACGCCACCGTCACCGTGAACGGTGCGCTCAGCAGCGCCACCGGCACAGCGATCGGCGGGGCCGGCGGGGCCGGCGGCACCAACGGCGGTACCGGCGGGGCCGGCGGCGACGCCAGCGTCATCGCCACCGACGGGGGCACCGTCACCGGTGGCACCGCCACCGGCGGGATCGGTGGGGCGGGCAGCACCGGCGGCACCGGCGGTGTCGGCGGTCAGGGCTTGGTTGAGGCCAGCGGTACGGGTAGCACCGCTATCGGCGCCGGCACCGGCGGTGCCGGCGGGGCCGGCATCGATGGCGGTCACGGCGGAGCGGGCGGCAAGGGCGTCGTATGGGGCGGCTACGGGGACGCGGGCGACCCTGGCTCGGCTAACGGCACCGCCACCGGCGGGGCCGGCGGCACCGGCACCGGCGCCAGCAGCATAGGCGGCGTCGGCGGCAACGCCTACGTCGTTGCCGCAAGTGGTCTCGGCCACGCCGCGACCGCAAGTGGCACCGCCACCGGCGGGGCCGGCGGCGCCGGTAGCACCGGCGGCACCGGTGGTGCCGGGGGCACTGGCCTGGTCGATGCCGGCGCCGGCGGTGGATACAGCGGCGGCACGGTCACCAACGGAACCGGCACCGGCGGGGCCGGTGGTTCCGGCTTCGACGGTGGCAAGGGCGGGGCCGGCGGCGTCGGCGGTGTCTTCGGCGAGTACGGCAGCGTCGCCGCCAACAGCACTGGTATCGGCGGTGCGGGCGGCAACAGCGGTACCGGCATCGGCAACGGCAGAGGCGGCAACGGCGGCAACGGCTACGCGTTGTCCATGTCTACGGTCAACGGCGGCACCGCCACTGGTGGTGCCGGCGGTGTCGGCGGTAATGGCGGGACCAACGGCGCGCTCGGCGGCGCCGGGGGCGCCGGGGGCGACGCGAACTTGAACTTCGGCGGCACGGGGACCACCGCCACCGGTGGCGTCGGCGGGGCCGGCGGTGCCGGCGGCGACGGTGTCGGCCACGACGGCGGCGCCGGTGGCGGCGGCGGAATGGGCCGGGTGAACGGCTACACCGGCAGCACCGTCACTAATAGCTCCGCCACCGGCGGCGAGGGCGGCGCGGGCGGTGCCGGCACCGCCACCGCCGCCGGAGGTACCGGCGGTACCGGCGGATACGGCCGCGTCGAAGCCTTCGGCGGCGGAACCGCCACCGGTGACCACGCCACCGGCGGGGCCGGTGGGGCCGGTGGCACCGCCGGCGGCACCGGCGGCGTCGGCGGGTATGCCCACGTCGATGCCACCAACAGCGGCTCCGTCACCGGCAGCACCGCCACCGGCGGGGCCGGCGGGGCCGGCACCACCGGCGGCACGGGCGGCGCCGGAAATTACGCGACAATTTCCGCGAGTAGCGGCGGTGCTGTCACTGCCGGCCATGCCACCGGCGGCGCCGGTGGTGCAGGCAGCGCGGGTGGCACCGGCGGCACCGGCGGGTACGGATATGTGGGAGCCACCGGTGCAAGCAGCACCGCTACCGGCTCGGCCACCGGCGGGATCGGCGGGGCCGGCAACGCCGCCGGCCAGGGTGGGACCGGCGGGAACGCCGAGATCCTCGGCGGTGACGACACCACCCACACCGGCCAAACCGCCAGCGGCACCGCGACCGGCGGGGCCGGCGGGTACGCCACCGGCACCGGCAGCACTGGCGGCAGCGGCGGTCAGGGAATCGTCGAAGCCATCGGTAATAACAGCACCGCCGCCGGCACCGGCACCGGGGCCACGGGCGGGGCCGGCGGGGCGGCCTACAACGGCGGCCACGGCGGCGCGGGTGCGGCAGGTGAGGTTGACGGCGGCTTCGGCAACCTGGGCGCCACCACCGGCAACGCTTCGGGTCAGGCCACCGGCGGGGCTGGTGGAACCGGCTTCGACGGCCACACCGGCGGTAACGGCGGCGAGGCGGCGATCATCGCCCAGAACCCGACGGCTCCGGGCGACGTCCCGACCGCGACCGGCACCGCCACCGGCGGGGCCGGTGGGAACAGTGGCACCGGAGCTTTTGGCGGTAACGGCGGTAGTAACGCCCTCCACAGCGGCACCTCCGCCGGGACCGCCGGGATGGCATGGGTGCAGGCCACCGGCACCGCCAACGTCACCGGCACTGCAATCGGCGGCGCCGCCGGGGCCGGAGGCGACGGGAACGTTGCTGGGGCGCCGGGCGGCGCCTGCGGCGCTGGCGGGTACGGCCACGTCTACGCGGACTCCGGCACTGTCACTGCCAACGGGACTGGCGGCCAGGGCGGGGCAGGGGGCACCGGCGGCAGCGTCAGCGGTGCCTACGGCGGCGCCGGCGGCCACGGCGGCGACGGCGTCAACAGCGGCAACGGTTCCGGTACCGGCGGCAAAGCCGGCAATGGCGGTGCCGGTAGCACCACCGGCACCGGCCACGGCGGCACCGGTGGCAACGGCGGCAACGGCACCGGCGCCACCGGCGGCGACGGGACCAACGGCGACCCAGGCGTCGGCAACACGAATGGAGCTGACGGCCAGAACGGCGCCAACAACCCGTGAGAGTCAGCCGCTGATCGATTCGGCAACCGCGGGCGGAGAGAAAAATCCGCGCCGCGGTTGCCGCTTGCCGCAGTCCGCCATCGTGATGGCGAGCACCGCGTTCGACGTATAGTACTGTGCCGCAGCCGATCTGGGCGCTTTCGTCCAAGGCGGCCGGGCATCGCGATTGAGCAGTGCCCAATTCGACCGCGAACGCGCTCCGAACGAGAGCTGGAAATCCAGATCGCTCGACCGGCTACGACATGGGTTCGGTCGTCTGGGTTGAGGTTGCGCGCGTGTCCGATACGCCAAAGGCGCCGCGTTCGCGTCAGGACGGAACGAACCTCACACGACCTGTAGGCCGCCGGGAATTCTCTCGGGATCGCGCCAAAAGGCGTCGCGCACAAAACGTTTGAACAGATCCGGCGGCAGCAGCGTGTCACGCGGCTCGGCCGTGACGGTGCCGCGTACGGTGTGCAGCCCTGGCGTACCGGCCCGCTCGTCGAATTCCGTGACGTCGTAATCGACATGACCGAAATCGTGCTCGAACACCCCCTCACCAATGAATGCATATATCGCCTGCATCGCCTTGGCCGGATCGGTACTCAATGTTTCGTACTGCAGCAACAGCAGCCGGTCCCGTTGCGCGCCATAGCATGCCTGCTTCAGGGCATCGTAGGGACCGCCGACCATGCCATCGGGTGCCACCACTTGTTGGGCGCGGCTGTAGACCGTGCCGCCGGCGCTGTAATTGAAGATCGACGACGGGCTGAAGACATTCCGCTGAATCAGCCGCTCGATGCTGTCCACCACCCACGGCAGTTCACGAACGCAGGCAATGACTTTCGCGTCGGGAAACAGCCGGGCGATCGCCGGCATCCATCCGCACCAGCCGCGGTTGGTGTCGAAGACCACCTCGGCGGTGCAGTCGGCATAGAAGTTGTCGAACAACCCACGCAGGATGCGTTCGCGCTTCGCGTCGTCGATGAACACCGAAAACTCGTTGCGTCCGCTCATTTCGCCTAGCAGGGCACCGAACAGGCCGGCCAGCGGACCCGACATCCCGGCCTGGAACCGCGGGTTTTGCCGCAGCAACGCGGCCAGCAAAGTCGAACCGGAACGCGGCAGACCCGAGATGAAATGAATGGCTACGATGGCACACCCCCCGACCTACCGTCCGCAGCATGAACTCGCCCGTGGACATCCAGTCCTGTGATGCCGCCATGCTAACGGATCGCGGACCAGCGCGACCGCAGATTGCGAGCCGAAGCGATATGCCGTTTCCCGCAGCATCCAAAGATCGCCGCATTTGCCCACGGAAAGTGCTGACACAAGGCATCCTGCCCGCTAACCTTTCTCCTGAGCTGGGCGGTCTTCCAGTCCTCCGTACTCGCTGGGGGAGTGCGAGTCGCCGCGCGTAGGAGACCTGATGAACAATTCGCCCCGCAGATCGATCACCCCCGCACTGCTGCACGAGGCGTCGGCGCGGCGCCTGTACCGCCGAGCGATGGCCACCGGGCAGATCACGTTGCCGGCCGTTCCCAGCATGATCGACGAGTACGTCAGCATGTGTGAGGCCGTCTTCGCCGACCTCGGCGTCCGCTTCAACACCGCAGATCTGGCCCACCTCCGCACCGTGCTGGAGGGCGAATTGACCGACGCCTACGCGGCCTCGCCGCGGTCGAGCATCGTCATCTCCTACGACCGCCCGGTCGGGATGTCCCTGAACTACAACGTCAGGGCCGAATGGCAAACGCTCGCCGACTATTACGAGGCGTTGGCCACTGTCCGGCAGCCGCCCCTGTTCGGTTTCGAGCCGGACGCGCGGGTGTGGGCGCTGTCCTGGGAGGTGGCCGACCCCAGGACCCATCGGGTGCTCGACGTCGGCGCCGGGACGGGGCGCAACGCCCTGCCCCTGGCGCGGCGGGGCCACCCGGTGGACGCGGTCGAGATGACGCCCTGCTTCGCCGAGACGATTCGCGCCGACGCCGCACAGGAGGGGCTCGATATACGCGTCATCGAGCGCGACGTCTTCGCGGCCACGGACGAGCTGCGCTGGGACTATCAGATGATCGTGCTCTCGCAGGTGGTGTCGGACTTCCGGACGACGCGCCAGCTGCGCAGCATGTTCGAACTCGCCGCCCGTTGCCTGGCTCCCGGCGGACGCCTGGTGTTCAACGCCTTTCTGGCGCGCGATGGCTACACCCCCGACGATGCCACCCGTGAGCTCGGGCAGCAGTGCTGCAGCACGATCTTCACCTGGTACGAGATGACGAATGCGGTGGCCCTGCTCCCGCTCAATCTGGTCGCCGACGACTCGGTCTATGACTACGAGAGCACCTATTTGCCTCCCGGTTGCTGGCCGCCGACGTTCTGGTACGCGGACTGGGTCAGTGGCCTCGACGTGTTCGACGTCGAACGCGACGCGTGCCCGGTCGAGATGCGCTGGCTCGTCTATGAGAAGCCGACGTGGGACGGCGGACACGCCTAGCCGCGAGCGGAAACCGGCGTCACGATCGGGACGACGAACTCCTCGATCATCGCCCGTTCGTCGGCCTCGTCCCGGCCGGGGTACATCAGCAACGATGTGAGCACCCGCACCATCCAGCGGGCCCGGCGCTGGACGACGGCCGGATCTTCCGGACCGAGCGAACCGACGAAGGCCGCGGCCAGCGCGGTGATCACCTCCGAGTGTTCGGCCACCTCTCCGCCGATCGGGGGGCGGTTGACGGCGAACCACGAAGCGAGCGCGGGACTTTCGCGAACCATCCGCAGGGCGGCCGTCATGCTGGCGACGAGCCGTTCGCGAGGGTCGTCGATGCCGGTGATCCGCTCGCCGATCGCGCGGCCGAGCCGGCGGGCCTCCCGGTGCACGTAGGCGGTCCGCAGCGCGTCGCGGTTCTCGAAGTACCGGTACAGCGTAGCGCGGGAACAGCCTGCGGCCCTGGCGATTTCGTTCATGCCGATGGCAGTCTGGTCCCGTTCTGTCCACAGCTGCCCGGCCGCGTCGAGTATCCGGTCCGCGGCCACCTCGGTGCGCCGCTCGGCCAGCCAATCGGTCGCCATCAGGAGTTCATCCGGATCGGCACCGACAGCGGCCGGCGCACATAGCTGCCGCCCGACCACACGATGCCGGACTCGTCGACCTCGAAATCCGGGCAGCGGGAGAGCAATTCGGTCAGCGCCACCCGGGACTGCATGCGGGCCGCCGCCGCGCCCAGGCAGTGATGCGCGCCGTGGCTGAACGTCAGGATGTTGCGGGGGCAGCGGGTCACGTCGAGTTCGCCCGCGTCCGAGCCGTATTGGCGCTCGTCCCGGTTGCCCGAGCCGTACAGCAGCAAAACCTTGCGGCCCGCCGGGATGGTGGTGTCGTGCAGAGTCACGTCGCGAGTCGTCGCTCGCGCCAGTCCCTGCACCGGCGACGTCAGCCGCAGCAGCTCCTCGACCGCATCGGGAATCAGCCCCGGATCCTCGACCAGAAGCCGTCGCTGATCGGGGCGCTCGTGCAGCAAAGGCATTGAGCCGCCCAGCATCCCGGTGACGGTGTCGTTGCCGCCGGTGACCATCGTGAACGTGAACGCCAGCACGGACAGCGTCCCCGCGATATCGCCGTCGGCCCCCACCCCGGCCGCGACCAGGTGCGAGATGGTGTCGTCCTCGGGCTCGCTGCGGCGCCGCTCGATCAGCGCGGTGAAGTAGGCCATCATCGACCCGACGGCCTCGCCGACGTTTTCCAGCGCCGCGCCGATCCCGCCGTCTGCCGTGTTTCCCGCGACGATCGTCTCGGTCCAGCCGTCGAACTGCGCGCGATCGTCTTCGGGCACTCCGAGATAGTGCGCCACCACCATCGACGGCAGCGGTTTGAACAGTTCGGTGACGATGTCCCCGCCGCCGTCGGCGCGCAGGCGCTCGATGCGCTCGACGACGAACTCGCGCACCTTGGGCTCCACCGCCTCGACCTGTCGCGGCGTGAAACCGCGGGAAACCAGCTTGCGAAACTCGGTGTGCACCGGCGGATCCTGCATGACAAACGGCGGATTATCCTGCAGCCCAATCATTTCCAGGTCGCCGTAATTGACGGTCAGGCCCTGCGCGGAGGAGAAGGTCTCGTGGTCGCGCGCCGCCGCCCACACGTCGGCGTGCCGGGACAGCACGTAGTAGTCCTGCTCGGGCCTCCCGGCGGGGACGACGTGGTGCACGGGGTCACGGTCGCGCAGCGCCCGGTACATCGGCCAGGGATCCGGCCAGGTCTCGGCGGTGGCAAGCCGGAACGCGACCGGCGCATCGTGAGACATCACCGCAGGCATGTCTCATTCGTAGGACATAAGGTGGTCAGTTGTCAAGACCGCGCCAGATGCGGGTCACACCTCGTCACACCTGGCTTCATTCAGTGTGCGTTGACGGCTTCGAGTGTGCGTCCAGGGCGCAGAAAACGCAGGAAATCGCGCCGTCAGCTCCCATCCAAAGCCGTCAGCGCACACTCGACGCGCAAAGCCGAAAAGGGCTAGATAGCCGCACCCGGATTGAGGATCCGGAGCGGGTCCAGCGCGCGCTTGATGCGCTGGTTCAGCTCCATCACCTCGGGGCCCAGGTAGCCGTCCAGCCAGGGCCGCTTCAACCGGCCGACGCCGTGTTCACCGGTGATCGTGCCGCCCAGACCGACGGCAAGGTCCATGATCTCGCCGAACGCCAGATGCGCGCGTTCGGTCATCGCGGCGTCGGCGGGGTCGTACACGATCAGCGGGTGGGTGTTGCCGTCGCCCGCGTGGGCGATCACCGAGATCATGAGATCCCGCTCCGCGGCGATGCGCTCGATCCCGCCGACCAGCTCGCCCAGCCTGGGCAGCGGCACCCCGACGTCCTCGAGCAGCAGTGAGCCCTTGGCCTCGACCGCGGGGATGCAGAACCGCCGGGCGGCGATGAAGGCCTCGCCCTCGTCCGGGTCGTCGGTCGAAAAGACTTCGGTCGCACCGTTTTCCGCGAACACCTCGGCGATCACCGCGGCGTCCTCCCCGGACGCCCGGCCCCTTTCGTCGGAGCCGGCCACCAGCATCGCGGCCGCCGAGCGATCCAGGTCCATGCGCAGGGTGTCCTCGACGGCGTTGATCGCCACCGAATCCATGAACTCCAGCATCGAAGGGCGCAGCCGCGCAACGGTTCCCAGCACCGCGTCGACGGCGGCCTGGACCGAACCGAACGACGCCACCACCACGCTCGACGTGTTCTGCGCCGGCAGCAGCCGCAGCGTCACCTCCGTGACGACCCCCAACGTGCCCTCGCTGCCCACGAACAGCTTGGTCAGCGACAGCCCCGCGACGTCCTTCAGCCGCGGGCCGCCCAGCCGCACCGCGGTGCCGTCGGCCAGCACCACCTGCATGCCCAGCACGTAATCGGTTGTGACGCCGTACTTCACGCAACACAACCCGCCGGCGTTGGTGGCGATGTTGCCCCCGATGCTGCAGATCTCGAACGACGACGGGTCGGGCGGATACCACAGCCCGTACTCGGCGACGGCCTTCTTCACCTCGGCGTTGAACAGGCCCGGCTGGCATACCGCCGTGCGCGTGACCGGGTCGACGGCGATGTCGCGCATCTTTTCCGTCGACAGCACGATGCCGTCGTCCAGCGCGGTCGCCCCGCCCGACAGCCCGCTACCGGCGCCGCGGGTCACCACCGGCACCCGGTGGGCGCTGGCCCAGCGCAGCACGGTCTGCACCTCCTCGGTGCGCCGCGGCCGGACCACGGCCATCGGCTTGCCCGCCGACGGGTCGAAGGCGCGGTCCTGGCGGTAGCCCTCGGTGACGGTCGGGTCAGTGACCACCATCCCGTCGGGCAGGTCGGCGATCAGGCTGGCCAACATGTCCACCCCCCGATCCTAAGGCCCCGAATCGACCGCCAACTCCGGCGCGCGGTCCAGTTCGCGCAGCGACGGCAGGCCGCAGGACACCGCCCCGATCACCACAATGGGAACGGCCAACGTCAGGAACGCGACCCTCAGCCCGGCGGCGTCGGCCAGCGGTCCGGCCACCAGCAGGCCCAGCGGGCCCGCGGCGTACATCAGCCCCGTCATCACGCCGACCACCCGGCCGCGCAGGTGATGCGGCGCCCGGGTCTGCATCACGTAGTTGTAGATCGGCTGGATCGGCCCGTACACCAGGCCGGTCACCCCGCACAGCGCCAGGATCACCGGCAGCGGCGGCAGGAACGCGATGCCGGCCGTCGCGGCCCCGAAGGTCAGGGTCGCGGCCAGCAGTGCCGTCCGCCGGCGCAGGCGTTTGGACAGCACGGCGTAGCCGAGTGCCCCCGCCACGCCGCCGACCCCGAGCGCCATCAGCGCCCAGCCCAACTGCGCGGGTTGGTGGTGGTCGGAGAAGTACTTGGGGAACAGCACGCTTTCCATCGGCAGGTAGAGCGCGGTGACGGCCAGGTCGATCAGGCCGAGCGTGCGCAGCACCCGTAGGTTCCAGACGAACCGCAGCCCCTCGGCGATGCCGGACGCCAAGCCGTCGGGCCGGGTCGCGTGGTGCGGCCTGCCGATGCCCTCGAGCCGCAGCGCCCCGATCGCCAGGAAGGACAACCCGAACAGCGCGGCGGTGACCCACATCGTGTTGATGCCGCCCACCGCGGCGATCATCAACCCGCCGATGCCGGGGCCCAGGATGTATGCCAGGTTGAGCACCGCCTCGTAGACGCTGTTGGTGCGGTCCAGCGACCAGCCCGCGCGGGCGGCCGCCTCCGGCAGCATGGACTGGCGCGCCGTCGTCCCGGCCGGGTCGAAAGCGGCCGCGCAGCACGCCAGCGCGGCCAACTCCGCGACGTTGATCGCGGCCGCCCCGAAGAACCAGGCGGTCAGCGGCACGGCGGCCACCGCCGAACACGACAGCGAATCGGACACCAGAGATACCCGGCGGCGCCCGAAGAAGTCGACGGCGGTGCCGGCGACAAGCGTGGCGAACACCAGCGGCACCGTCATGGCGGCGGCCACGATCGACGCGTCCTTGGCGCTGTCGTGGTGCTGCAGGGCCAGCCACGGGAAAGCGACTATCGAGATGCCGGTACCGGCGGTCGCCGTCAACGTGGCGAACAGGATCAGGAATGCCGGGCCGCCGCTTTTCATGGGATATCGCGGCTGAATGTAGCGCCAAACCGACGGCCGAAACCACCGAATTTCGCCGCTCATGCACGATGTTCATGTGCTCGCACACCCGCGTACCGGTCAGACGTTCGGATCTCCGGTCGGCCCCGGGACCGGGTGGCCGGACGATCCGGCCACGCCGCGGACCCCGGTGGCCGCCGACGCCGCCCACGTGGTCGCGCTCAGCGGCCAGGTCCGGTCGATCCCGGAACTGGACGCCCTGATCAGTGTCTGCCGGGCCTGCCCGCGGCTGGTCACCTGGCGCGAGGAGGTGGCGACGGTCAAGCGACGGGCCTTCGCCGACCAGCCCTACTGGGGGCGGCCGGTGCCGGGCTGGGGATCCGAGCGGCCGTGGCTGCTGATCGTCGGGCTGGCGCCCGCCGCGCACGGCGCCAACCGGACCGGCCGCATGTTCACCGGTGACCGCTCCGGCGACCAGTTGTACGCGGCGCTGCACCGGGCCGGGCTGGTGAACCAGCCGACCAGCGTGGACGCCGCGGACGGGTTGCACGCCAATGGGATTCGGATCTCCGCGCCGGTGCGCTGCGCGCCGCCGGCCAACGCGCCGACGCCGGCGGAGCGCGACACCTGCTGGCCCTGGCTGGAGGCCGAATGGCGGCTGGTGTCCGAGCATGTCCGCGTGATCGTGGCCCTGGGCGGGTTCGCCTGGCAGATCGCGCTCCGACTCACCGGGGTGCCCGGGCCGCGCAAGCCGCGGTTCGGCCACGGCGTGGTGGCCGAGTTGGACGGCGGCGTCCGATTGCTCGGCTGCTACCACCCGAGCCAGCAGAATATGTTCACGGGTAGGTTGACTCCGGCAATGCTCGACGACGTCTTCACCAACGCAAAGAGGCTGGCAGGAATCACGTGACCGATATTCTGGTTTCCGGTGCCAGCGTGGCCGGCACTACGGTCGCGTATTGGCTTGTCCACCATGGCTATTCGGTCACCGTGGTGGAGCGCCATCCGGGGCTGCGGCCGGGTGGCCAGGCCATCGACGTGCGGGGTCCGGCGCTGACGGTGCTGGAGCGCATGATGCTGCGGGCGGCCGCCGACCACGTGCGGACCAGGATCCGGGGCGCGTCCGTGGTGGACCGCGACGGCAACGAGCTGTCGCAGGACACCACGTTGACGCCCACCGGCGGGCTCATCGCCAGCCCGGACATCGAGCTGCTGCGCGATGACCTCGTCGAATTGCTCTACGACGCAACCAAACTGAACACGGAATACGTGTTCGACGACAGCATCGCCGCGCTGGAGGACGACGGCAGTTCGGTCAAGGTGACGTTCGAGAGCTCCGCCGCGCGCAGCTTCGACCTGGTGATCGGCGCCGACGGCCTGCACTCCAACGTGCGCCGGCAGGTGTTCGGCCCGGAGGCGCAGTTCATCGAGCGGCTGGGCACCTACGCGGCGATCTTCACCGTGCCCAACTTCCTCGACCTGGACCGCTGGCAGACCTGGCATTACGGCGACAACACCATGGCCGGCGTCTACAGCGCGCGGAACAACACCGAGGCGCGGGCCATGGTCGGCTTCGTGGAGGCCGACCTGCGCATCGATTATCAAGACACCGAGGCCCAGTTCGCCGAGCTGGAACGACGGATGGCCGACGACGGCTGGGTGCGCCCGCAGCTGCTGGAGTACATGCGGACCTCGCCCGATTTCTACTTCGACGAGATGTCGCAGATCAAGATGGACCGCTGGTCGAAGGGACGGGTCGCGCTCGTCGGCGACGCCGGCTACTGCTGTTCGCCGTTGTCGGGCCAGGGCACCAGCGTCGCGCTGCTGGGCGCCTACATCCTGGCCGGCGAGCTGGCCGCCGCGGGCGACGACTATGAAGCCGGTTTCGCCAACTACCAGAAGGAATTTCAGGATTACGTCAAGCGCAACCAATGGCTGGTGATCGACAACATCCCGGGCGGGGCGCCGATCCCGCAGGAGGTGTTCGACCGCATCGTCAACTCGATCACCCTGAAGGACTACTGAGCGCCTTTCGCCGAGCAGACGCAAAAGCCCCCGACACGCCGAGCCGCCGGGGGCTTTTGCGTCTGCTCGCCGTAGATAGGGAACGTTCGCCCGCGAAAAGGCGTTGACGCCATCGTGCGACTTTCCGTCCTTGACCTCGTCCCGGTGCGCAGCGACCAGACCACCGCGGACGCGCTGGCGGCCACCGTCCAGCTGGCGCAGGCCGCCGACCGGCTGGGCTTCACCCGCTACTGGGTCGCCGAACACCACAACATGCCGTCCGTCGGGGCCACCAGCCCGCCGGTTCTGATCGCCTACCTGGCCGCCCAGACCACTCAGGTACGGCTGGGCTCGGGCGGCGTGATGCTGCCCAATCACGCGCCGCTGGCCGTCGCCGAGCAGTTCGCGCTGCTTGAAGCGGCCGCGCCCGGCCGCATCGATCTGGGCATCGGGCGCGCGCCCGGCTCCGACCCGGTGACGTCGTACGCCTTGCGCGGAAGCCGAGGTGACGAAGACATCGAGCGCTTCCCCGACTACCTCGACGACGTGGCCGCGCTGATGAGCGCGCGCGGCGTGATCGTGCCGCTGCGCTCCGGGGACTACCGGCTCAAGGCCACCCCGGCCGCGGCGAGCGAACCGCGGCTGTGGTTGCTGGGCTCGTCGATGTACTCCGCGCACCTTGCCGCGGCGAAGGGACTGCCGTACGTGTTCGCGCACCACTTCTCGGGCCAGGGCACCGAGGAGGCGCTCGAGGTCTACCGCTCACGGTTCAAGCCCAGCAAGCTGACCCCCGAGCCGCTGACGTTCTTGACGGTCAACGCCGCGGTGGCCGAAACCCGCGACGAGGCAACGGCTTTGATGCTGCCGAACCTGCAAATGATGGCCAAACTGAGAACGGGCCAGCCGCTCGGCCCGGTGCCGCTGGTCGAGGAGGCCGAGGTGGCCCAGCTCGGGCCGGATCAGCAGCGCATCGTGGAAAGCGGACTCAAGCGTGCCGTCCTGGGCACGCCCGCCGAGGCCGCCGAGCAGGTGCGGGCCCTCGCCGGACGCTTCGGGGTCGACGAGGTGATGGTCCACCCGGTAGCGTCGGCCCACCTCGGCGCCGACCCGGCCACCGCGCCCGCGCGCGTCAACACCCTGGAATTGCTGGCCAAAGAGCTGTTCTGACCGGTCAGTCTTTCACGCCCGCCTGCTGCGACCGGCGCGCATTCGTGCTGGGCGCGTGCACGGCGATCCACTCGGTCAGGTCGTCCGCCGGCAGCGGCGGGGTGTGCACGAATCCCTGGGTGATGGTGCAGCCGTACCGGCGCAGCGCGCGCAGGGTGACCTCGTCTTCGACCCCCTCGGCGACCAGATCGGCGCCCAGGCTGCGGGCCAGCGCCACCGTGGAGCGCACGATCGCGACCGATCGCGGGTCCTGGGCCAGCCGCGACACGAATACCCGGTCGAGTTTCAGCTCGTCGACCGAGACGTCCTGCAGGCGCGCCAGGGAAGACCACCCCGTGCCGTAGTCGTCAAGCGAGATGCGCACGCCGAGCTGCTGCAGCGCCGCGACGGTGTTGCGGGAGCGCGCCGAGTCGACCAAAGCGCTCTCGGTGATCTCGACGATGAGCGAGTGGGCGGGCAGGCCGTGGGTGCGGAGCAGCCCCTCCACGGTGCTCACCAGGTCGAGGTCGAGCAGGTTGGTGGTCGACAGGTTGACCGCGACGGGCAGCGGCATGCCGTGATCGCGCCAGGCCCGGGCCTGCTTGAGGGCGAGGTTGATGGCGCGGTTGGCCACCTGGCGCATCAGCCCGGCGCGTTCGGCGGCGGACAGGAACTCCTCCGGGAGCAGCAGCCCGCGGCTGGGATGCCGCCAGCGCAGCAGCGCCTCGACGCTGTGGACGCTGCCGTCGCTCGCGTTGATCTTGGGCTGGTAATGCACCGTCAGCTGGGTGTCATCGAGCAGCGCGACGCGCAGTTCCTCGATGAGGTTGGGGTCGTTGTCGCGGTACATCTCGTACGCCGAGTCGTAGACCGCGATCTTGCTGGTGGCCGATTTCGCGTGCGGGATCGCCATCTCGGCGCGGGTCAACAGTTCCTGCGGATGGTCACAGTGGTCGGGGTAGAGCGCGATGGCGATGCGGGCGTCGACCTGCACGGTGATCGGGTCGAGCGCGAACGGTTCGCTCAGGGCCTCGAGCAGCCGGCCCGCCTGGGCGCGGGCGGCGATGAGGTCGGACCCCTCGGTGAGCAGGATCGCGAACTCGTCGTCGCTCACGCGCGCAAGCAGGTCGTCGTGGCGCACGCAGTGCGCCAGCCTGTTCGCGACATGGGACAACAGGTCGTCGCCGAAGTGGCGGCCGATCGAATCGCTGATCTCCTCGAACTCGTACAGATGCAGCAACAGCAGCGCCCGGCGCGACGGGGCCGCGGCGGCCGACAGGGGCCCCGCCGGCGCCGAATCCGGCAGCCCCGTCAGGGCGGTCGCCAGCGACCGCCGGTTGGGCAGGTTGGTCAGCTCGTCGGTCATGGCCTGCTTATGGCTTTCGGCCAGCATGCTCACATCGCGGAAGGTCGCCGAGAATCGGGCGGCGACCGCAACCAGGCTCAGGGCGGCGAGAGCCGTTGCCAGCGTTGAGTTGTGGCCCACGACGGCAACAGCGAGCGCCACGACAGTGCACACCACCGGCACGGTGTAGGAGCCGAGTCCGCGTGGGACCCGGGGCACGTTGGACGGCCGGGAAGGCGCCCAGCTGGCCATGGCCACCAGCAGCGACGCGGCGGGCCACAGCGCGTCGAGTGTGGTGCCCACCCGGTAGGAGCCTTCGGCGGTCTCGAAGAGATACACCGTGTCCGCGACGGCGAACCCGAGGAACCCCACGACGAGGAGACCCCAGCGGGATTCGTTGCGCCAGCCCAGGATTGGCAGCATGCCGGCGGTGACGGCCAACAGGATCAGGTCGCCCCACGGGTAGACCAGCCCCACCAGGACGGTCGCGGGGACGCGCTCCGCGGCCGCGTGGATGGGTCCGGCCCGCAGCGCCACGCCCACCGCGGCGGCGGCCAACGCGCACACCAGTGCATCGAGTCGGATCGGCAGCGGCACCCGCTTCAGCCGCGACCGCATCAGCAGCAGGAGCCCGGCATAGACGAACGGGTAGAACGCCAGGTACTCCGGATCGGCGACCGAGGGGGACTGGCCCTCCCGCACCCACATGGCATAGACGATGTCCCCGACTGCCGAGACCGCCATGCCGACCGCGATCAACGCCCAGGCGAGGCGGTCGGCGGTCACGCGGTAGGCGCGAGCGGCGATCAGCGCCGCGGCCGACAGGTTCAGCGCGGGGTAGACGATCTTGACGAAGAACGGGTGGTGGGCGGTGCCGGGGGCGACGACGCTCGTCATCGTGTAGGTAACCACGCCGATTGCCAACGCCGCCAGGGCAATCCGGATCGTGATCGGGGGCCACCGAATGCCGTCCGGTGCTTCGCGCGTCAGTTCCCGCACCGACGTCGCGGCCGCCGCGATCGGCTGCAGTGACCGCGCCAGCTTGGTCTGGGTGCCGAAGGCGCCCGCCGGGACTGAGGTGACATCCGCGTCCACGCCCGCCCGTCCTTCGGTCGAGGCCGACTCCGCCGGCTCGGCGACTTGCGGGAAGGTGTAGGGGAAGGGCAGATCGGGCACGTAAGCCCGAATGCATTGGCCGCCTTCGCGTTTGGCGGCGTACATGGCCAGGTCGGCGTTTCGGAGCAGCTGGTCGACGGTGCTGTTCGACGCGGCGGTGGCCACCGTGAAGCCGATGCTGGGCCTGACGTCGATCGGAACACCGTCGATCACGATCTCTGTGCCGAACGCGTCGAGGACCCGGTCCGCCGCGGCCCGCGATTCCTCGACCGAAGCCTCGATGAGGACCGCGAATTCGTCGCCCCCGAGGCGCGCGATGGTGCCCGTGTCGCCCAGCGCGGCGGTGAGCCGGCCTGCGACCCGCACGAGCAGCTCGTCGCCGGCCGGATGGCCCAGGGCGTCGTTGACCGCTTTGAAATTGTCCAGGTCGAGGCACAACACCGCGACAGGAATATTGTCGCGACGTTGCCGGGCGATGGCCTGCTCCAGGCGATGCAGAAAATGGGCCCGATTGGCCAGGCCGGTGAGGCTGTCGCGAAACGCCTCCCGCGCGACTTCCGACAACAACCTCCGGTTTTCCAGCAGCACCACGAACTGGCGAGCTAGCACCGCGACGACCAGGATCCCCAGCGCGCCAGCCATCGGTTGGTGGGCCATGGGGCCCACTGCGTTGCCCAGCCCGACCGCGGCCGCCACCAGCAAGGGCAGGTAAGGCAGCCACATCCGGGTGCGCGACAAAGACTGGTCGTCACCCGAGGGCTCCGTGGGCGGCTCGTTGACACTGGCCAGGGCGGCCATCGCGAGCATGCCCAATCCGCCGACGCGGGCGAGGTCCGCCAGGTCGTTGAATTGATAGCTGCCCACCCCGGCGTGGAACACGGTCGCGAGGTCGGCAACGGCGATCGTTGCGACTCCACCGGCAACCAGGCTTCGGCTCGGCCGGTCGCCCGGGCGACCTCGCGACAGGATCAGGAGTGCGCTGGTGGTCAGGACGATGTCTGCCAGCACCTGGCCGAGCGTCACCAGCCGCAGGCCGCTGTTCTCGCGCAGTTGTTTGTCGATGACCGACACCCAGGAGACCACGAACAGCGACGTCGCCACGATGAGACCGTCGAGCACCAGGCGCCGGGGACTGTGGCGCGAGGCCCGCGACAACAGCACCAAAGCCGCCATGGCGCCGGCGGGATAGGAGCTGAAGACAATCTCAGCGACGCCCCGGCCACTGGCGTTATTCAGTTCCGAATGCACGTGATAGATCGCCCAGATGACCTGACCGCCCGCTGCCCCCAGCAGTGCCACTGCCAGCGCCAGCCAGCCGAATCTGAAGCGGCCGACCGCGTGGCGAGTCGCGGCGACGGCACATGCCGCCGCCACCCCGACACACAGCACCTGCACGAGCTGGTCGACCGGGCGGGTCCCGTGGGCGTCCTGCCACCGCCCGATGGAGGAAGCCAGGATCGTCGCCGCTCCGGCGGCATAGCCGCCGACGACGAACCATCCGGCGCGGGCGGACAGCCCGAACCGCCGCCACGGATTCCCCGTCCAGCGTGTCATAGCCGCTCCAGCCGATCCCGCGGTTTGCGGTGAGCGAATCGTAACTTCACCGTGCTAGAGGAGAATAAACCGCTGCAGTGGCCTCGGGGCCGAAAAACTGCCGATGATATGCGGTGTCGCCGATTTAGCGCGGAGTCAATACGACGATCGGGATGGCCCGGGACGTACGGCTCTGGTAGCCGGCGTAACGGTTGCCGTTGTTCTTGTTGACGAGGCCCCACAGCCGCGGGTAGTCGGGGTCGTCGGGCCCGAGCGGGCGCGCCGTCACCGCGATACGCCTCGGGCCGACGTTGATCTCGCAGTCGGGGCGGTTGCGCAGGTTGTGGTACCACCCGGGGTTGCGGTCGTCACCGCCCTTGGAGGCGACCACAAGGTAGGAGTCGCCGTCCTTGGCGTAGGTCAGGGTCGTGGTGCGCTGCCGGCCGGTCTTCGCGCCGGTCGTGTGCAGCAGCAGGCTGGGCGGCATGCCCGGTATCCGGTGACCGATCCGGCCGTCGGTCGTGCGGTAGATCGTGTCGTGCAGGCGCAGGAACGGTATCAGCACGAACTGTTCCAGCGGGGTCAGGTTGCTCATGGCCTCAATCTTGCTGGCTCGCGTCGATGCGTGCCACGGCCTCGCGCAGGATCCGCGCGGTGGCCTCCCGGTCGGGATCCCGGCGCACCAGCATGCCCTTGGCCAGCGAGAGCTTGTCGCCGTTGCGCCGCGGCAGCACGTGCAGGTGGATGTGGAACACGGTCTGGAAGGCGGCGCGGCCGTCGTTGATGGCGATGTTGGTCGCGTCGGCCAGCTCCGTCGCGCGGGCGGCCCGGGCGATCCGCTGGCCGATGGCGACCATGCCGGCCAGGGTCTCGGCCGGGGTGTCGGTCAGGTCGACGGTGTGCCGCTTGGGGATCACCAGCGTGTGGCCCCGGGTGAACGGGCGGATGTCGAGGATCGCGAGGTAGTCGTCGTCCTCGTGGATCTTGCACGCCGGGGCCTCCCCGGCGACGATCGCACAGAACACACAGGGCATGTCGCCCACGGTACTGACTGCCCCGAGCCGCGGGATACGCTGCCGCAGTGGACGCTCGCGACGTGGCTTACGCAGGAGCGGCCGCACAGGCCCGGATGCTGGCCGACGGCGAACTGAGCGCACCGGAGCTGCTCGAAATCTATTTGGAGCGGATCGCGCGGCTGGACAGCGAGCTGCGCTGCTACCGCGCGGTGCTGTCCGACAGCGCGCGTCACGAGGCGGCCGTGGCGCAGGACCGCCTCGACGCGGGCGAGCGGCTGCCGCTGCTCGGCGTGCCGGTCGCGATCAAGGACGACGTCGACGTCGCCGGCGAGGTGACGACGTACGGCAGCGGCGGGCACCGCCCCGCGGTGACCTCCGACGGGGAGGCGGTCCGCCGGCTGCGCGCCGCCGGTGCGGTGATCCTCGGCAAGACCAATGTGCCCGAGCTGATGATGTTTCCCTACACCGAGTCGCTGACGTTCGGGGCCACCCGCAACCCGTGGAATCCCAAGCGCACGCCGGGCGGCAGCAGCGGCGGCAGCGCGGCCGCGGTGGCCGCCGGCCTGGCCCCGCTGGCGCTCGGGTCCGACGGCGGCGGCTCGATCCGCATCCCGGCGACCTGGTGCGGCGTATTCGGCCTGAAGCCGCAACGCGATCGGGTGTCGCTGGAGCCGCACGACGACGCGTGGTACGGGCTGAGCGTCAACGGCCCGCTGGCCCGGTCGGTGCTGGACGCGGCGCTGTTCCTCGACGCGACCTCGACGATCCCCGGTCCCGAGGGCGAGTTCGTGGCCGCCGCCGCGCGCCACCCCGGCCGGCTGCGAATCGCCTTGAGCACCAAGGGCCCGACGCCGCTGCCCGTCCGGGTCGGCAAGGCGCAGCTGGCGGCGGTCCACGAGGCCGGCGCGCTGTTGCGCGACCTGGGCCATGACGTCATCACGCGTGACCCCGACTATCCGCCGTCGGCGATCATCACCAATTACCTGCCCCGCTACCTGCGCGGCATCAGCGATGACGCGGACTCGTTGGCCCACCCCGAACGCCTCGAGACGCGCACCCGGAACCTGGCGCGCGCCGGGGCGCTGTTCTCGGACCGGCGGATGACCGCCCTGCGTGACGCCGAGGCGGCGGTGACCGCCCGAATTCAGTCGATCTTCGACGACGTCGACGTCGTCGTCACGCCGGGCAACGCCACGGGTCCCTCCGGCATCGGCGCCTACCAGCGCCGCGGCGCGATATGGACGCTGCTGGCGGTGGCGCAACGGGTGCCCTACCAGCAGGTCTGGAACCTGACCGGACAGCCCGCCGCGTCCGTGCCGTGGGACTTCGACGGCGACGGGCTGCCGCTCGGGATCCAGCTCGTCGGGCGGCCGTACGACGAGGCGACCCTGCTGTCGCTGTCGGCGCAGATCGAGACCGCCCGGCCCTGGGCCCAGCGGCAACCGCCGGTGTCCTAACCGCGCGTTCGATTGGCGCCGACCCGCTTCGCCCGGCTGCGCCGCGCTCGCGATCGGCGCGTTGTACCTTGGCCCAGTGGAGGACGGGGCGGCCGAGAGGGACATCGACGATCTGCTCGAGGGCCTCGAGGGCGCCGCGCGCACCGAGCGGGCCGAGCTCGTCAGGTGGTTGCTGGGGCAGGGCGTCACCGCCGACGAGATCCGCACCACCAGCCCGCCGCTGCTGCTGGCCACCCGCCACCTCATCGGCGACGACGGCACCTACGTGTCCACCCGGGAGATCGCCGAGACCTACGGCATGGACCTGGCGCTGCTGCAGCGCGTCCAGCGCGCCATCGGCCTGGCCCGGGTCGACGACCCCGACGCGGTCGTCCACATGCGCGCCGACGGTGAGGCCGCCGCCTACGCCCAGCGATTCGTCGAGCTGGGCCTGGATCCCGATCAGGTGCTGCTCGTGGTTCGGGTGCTCTCCGAGGGGCTGTCGAACGCCGCGGAGGTGATGAGGTACACCGCGCTCTCGGCGATCATGCGCCCGGGCGCCACCGAAGTGGACATCGCGAAGGCCTCGAAGGAGCTGGTGAGCCAGATCGCGCCGATTCTCGGCCCGATGATCCAGGACACCCTGTTCATGCATTTGCGGCACATGATGGAGACCGAAGCGGTCAACGCCGCGGAGCGGGCCGCCGGCAAGCCGCTACCGGGGGCGCGCCAGATCACCGTCGCCTTCGCCGATCTCGTCGGCTTCACCCGGCTCGGCGAAGTGGTGTCCGCCGAAGAACTGGGCCACCTGGCCAACCGGCTGGCCCACCTGGCCCGCGACATGACCGTCCCGCCGGTGCGGTTCATCAAGACCATCGGCGACGCGGTGATGCTCGTCTGCCCAGAGCCGCAACCCATCCTGGACGTGGTGCTGAAGCTCGTGGAGACCGTCGACACCGACAACGACTTCCCGCGGTTGCGCGCCGGAGCGGCCTCCGGCATGGCGGTCAGCAGGGCCGGCGACTGGTTCGGCAGCCCGGTCAACGTGGCGAGCCGGGTCACCGGCGTGGCCCGCCCCGGCACCGTCCTGGTCGCCGATTCGGTCTGGGAAGCCCTGGACGGGACGGGGGAGTACGAGGGGTCCTTCGCCGGCGCGCGCCGCCTCAAGGGCATCAAGAACGAGGTCAAGGTTTTCCGGATCCGCCGGTCCGCATAGGCAGGCCCGGGCGACTCTAGGGGGCGTTTGACGCTTAGGTCGCACGCGGCTGGTTTCCTACCCCGTTTCCCAGCGCTTCGAATCGGTCGCTTCCGGGCCTGCTTCGCTACCAAAAATACAACTCTGCACAGCCCTGAACAAGGGTCGCAGAGGGTGCCGCCACGTCCGGCGACCGCGCGGGATCGTTCGCCCGCGGCGAACGGCATTCCATTACAGCTGTAACGGTGTAATCATGTAATTATGAAATCACACCACACCCACTCCCGGCGGTACGGCCGCCCCGGCGGCTGGCAGCAGGCCCAGCAGCCCGACGCGAGCGGCGCGGCCGAATGGTTCGCCGGACGCCTACCCGAAGCCTGGTTCGACGGGGACCCCACCGTCATCGTCGACCGCGAAGAGATCACCGTCATCGGCAAGCTGGCCGAGCCCGCGAACTCCGGCGACGAGAGCGAGGCCCGCGCGGAGGGCCGTATCTCGCGGTTCCGCGAGGAGACCCGCTCGGAGCGGATGCGCATCGCCGACGAAGCGCAGGATCGCTACGGGCGCAAGGTTTCCTGGGGCGTGGAGATCCCGTCCAAAGACGGGGTAGAGCGAATCCTGTTCACCCACATCGCCGTACCGGTGATGACGCGCCTGAAGCAACCCGAGCGCCAGGTGCTCGACACGCTGGTCGACGCCGGGGTCGCCCGGTCCCGCGCCGACGCGCTCGCGTGGACGGTCAAGCTTGTCGGTGAGCACACCGAGGAATGGCTGGCCAAGCTGCGCGACGCGATGTCGGCGGTCGACGACCTGCGCGCCGAGGGGCCCGACCTCCAGTCGTAAGCCAATGACGCAGTGCGCGTTGGTTATTCGTTGTCAACCTTGGCGAGGATCTTGTCGACTACCTGCCCGCCCTGATCGCTGATGTGGTAACCGCAGGCGTTGACGTCGGCCACCACGTTGTTCGCCACCCCCATGGCGCGCTCGCACTCCCAGCCGTCGGCGCCCTCCTGCGTCTCCAGCATGGTGATCTTCGGTGGCCCGCCACCGACTTGGGCTAACGACCACCTGAACACCTTGTCGTTCTTGTTCGTCACGGTCACCGTCTTGCCGGCGCAGTTCTTCCACTTGTCCGCCGACGTCTGCACGAACGCCTTGGCCTTGTCGGCCGACGGGAACGCCACCGCGGCCTGGTTGACCCAGTGGTCGTAATCGTCGCCGGGTTCGGAGGACACCAGGCCGCTGATCCCGGTGTAGCCGGTGCCCGCGTAGACCGGGTCCTGGCTGGTGTAGAGCGCGCCCAGGCAGTTCGGCGACGACAGCGTCACCGACGAGGTGTCCATCGACGCGATGGGCTTGCCGGGCGTCATGGTGGACGACCCCATGATCGAGTTGATGCCCGACGGATCCAGCAGCAGGGCGTTGAGCCGGCCGGGCGGTATGGGATCCGGGGGCGGCGGCGCGGGTGCCGGCCGGGTCAGCAGCCATATCCCCGCGCCGCCGCCGGCCAGGACGACCACGGCGGCGACGGCGGCGACGATGGGCCACGCGCTGCGTTTGGGTTTGGCCGGCGGCTGATTCCAGGACGCCGGGCCGGTGAACTGGGGCGGCGGGCCGCCCCAGTTGCCGCCGCCGCCCCCATAGCCCGGAGGTCCGGACGGCACGGGGCCGTTGTCGGGTGCCCATGGCCGCGGGGTCTGGGCGGCATGTGGCATCGGGCTCGAATTGGGCGCCGTGGGGTAGGGCGCCGGTGAACCCGGAACCGGCGCGGGCGGTGGGGCGGTGGCCTGGTGTTGCGGCGCGCCGACGGCGCTGGCGGCCAGGGTGGGTCCACCGCTGTCGTCGGTGGGGACCTCGGCGGTGGCGGGCAGGGTGGCTTCCTGGCTGCGGCGCACGATGTTGGACGCGTGGTCCTGATCGGGGTCGCTGAGGGCCTCGTGCGCGGCCAGCGCGAGATCGCCGGCGCTGGCGTAGCGGTCTTCCGGTTTCTTCGCCATGCCGCGCGCGACCACGGCGTCGAAGGCCTTGGGCACGCCCGGACGCATCTCGCTGGGCTTCGGGATGGGGTCCAACAGGTGGGCGGTGACCAGGGTGCTCGCGCTGTCGGCGCGATACGGCGGCGACCCGGTCAGGGCCTCGTGCAGCACGCACGCCAGCGCGTAGATGTCGGCGCGGTAGGTGACCTCGTCGTTGGAAAAGCGTTCGGGCGCCATGTATTTCCAGGTGCCGACGGCGGTGCCGAGCTGGGTGAGCTTCTCGTCGGTGGTCGCGCTGGCGATGCCGAAGTCGACCAGGTAGGCGAAGTCGTCGCGGGTGACCAGGATGTTGGGCGGCTTGACGTCGCGGTGCATCACCCCGGCGGCGTGGGCGGCGTCGAGCGCGGAGGCGATCTGGGTGATGATCGCCACCGCACGCGGTGGGGTCAGCGGGCCGAACCGCTTGAGCACGGTGTCCAGGTCGACGCCCTCGATCAGCCGCATCTCCATGTACATCTGGCCGTCGATTTCGCCGTAGTCGTGGATGGGCACCACGTGGGGTTCCTGCAAACGGCCGGCGATGCGCGCCTCGCGCTTCATCCGCTCGCGAAACACCGGGTCCTTGCTGAACGTGTCCGACATCAGCTTGACGGCCACCGTCCACTCCTTGACGGTGTGCTCGGCCTCGTAGACCTCGCCCATGCCACCGCGGCCCAGCAGTCGTTTCAGGTGATAGGGCCCGAACATCGAGCCCACCCGTGAGGCCTGCGCGTCGCTCATCCCTGACCCTCCAAAGCAACCCCGGACCCGCCGACCATATCAACACCGCCCGACCTGACCGGCCGGCCGCGAGCCCCGACTCAGCAATCAAGACGGTAGGCCCCCCGCGGCCCCGCCGCAGGACAACCGCGACATTGTTATGCGGGGTTATCCGGGCCGCCGCCACACCAGGAGATAACGCCAGAACAGCAGCCGGCGCACCCGGCCGCCCGGCAGGGTCGCGGTGGCGATTGCGCGGGCTTGCCGTGTGGTCAGCGGCGAATCGAGCTTCGGCATCGCCTCGTCGGTCGGGTCGAACCCGTACCATTCGCCGCGGCCGATGGTCCGCAGCGCGGCGAAGGCGGCGCCGAGCGCCGGATTGGCCGCCGCCGCAACGATTTCGGTGGGCCCCTCCCGGGGCAGGTCGGTCCGCGGCAGGACCACCGCGGCCAGCACGCCGCCCGGGCGCAGCGCCGGCGCCAGGCGCCGCAGGGCAGCGGCGAGCGGCAGGTGGTGCAACGCGGTGATCGACACGATCGCGTCGTAATGCGCTGCGGGCAAGGGCGTCTCCATCACGTCGGCGAGGGTGCAGGTGACGTTGGCCGGCGCGCGCAGGCGGGCCGCCTCGATCATCGCCGCCGACTTGTCGATCGCATCAACGTGATCGGCGCGGCCGGCCAGTCGTGTCGCGAATGCGCCCGCGCCGCAACCGACGTCGAGCACCCGCCCGCATCGGCGCGGCAGTTGCCGCAGCAGGGTTCGCTGGTAATAGGCGTTGTGGTCCCATGCCAGCCGACTCGCGTTCACGAGTGGTTGGCCCACCACTTGTACAGCTGATCGAGGTTGGGCCCCTGCGTGTTTCCCCCGACGACCGCGAACACCATGGTCTGCTGGTCGGTCCACATCACCTTCGGCTCGTCGTCCTTGTAGGTCCCGCAGGCGATCTGACCGAGGATGGTGTTCGGGTCTTTGTTGTGCCACCACGTGCCGGGTGAGGCCTTGTCTCCCGGGCACTTGACGATCGTGTCGGTTCCGGTGAAGCGGGTGAACGCGTCCTGCACGCCCTGCAAATCCGAGAACAGCGCGTAGGCCGAGATCGTGGGGCCGCCCGGATCGGTGTTCTGCCCGCACGAGACGGAGACGATCGAGCCCACCATCGGTTGCGGGTCCGGGTTGCACGTGCCGGGTGGGTAGCCGGCGGGCAGCAGGCTCAGCAGCCGGCTCACCGCGGCGGGCGGCGGACCGGTCGGCGACGGGGCGGTCGTGCGGGTGGTCGTCCTCTTGGTGACCGTTGTGGTGGTGGTGGTGCCGGCCGCGTTGGGGGTCGCGTTGTCGTCGTGTCCGACCGCGATCGAGATGCCGACGGCGGCGGCGACGAGGACGACCACGGCGGCGGCGGCTCCCGCGGCGATGGGCCACGGGTTGCGTCGGCGCGGCGGCGCCGGCGGGTACCCGGGCCCCCACGGCGCGGGGCCGGCGAACTGCGGTGGCGGCCCACCGAAGGGGGCTTGGTGCGGCGGGGGATTCGGCGGGGGCAATCCCGCGCCGGGCATGGGCTGCGGCCCGGGACCGACGGGCACCTTCGGTGCGGGCGGCGCGGATTGCTGACTGTGGCGCAGGATGTTGACGGCCTGGGTCTGATCGGGGTCGCTGAGCGCGTCGTGGGCGGCGCGCGCCAGATCACCGGCGCTGGCGTAGCGGTCGTGCGGCGTTTTGGCCATGCCGCGGGCGATCACCGCGTCGAAAGCCCGGGGGACGCCCGTCCGTTTGGCGCTGGGCTGGGGGATGGGTTCCATCAGGTGGGCCGTGACCAGCACCCCGGCGCTGTCGGACGGGTACGGCGGGGACCCGGTCAAGCATTCGTAGAGCACGCAGGCCAGCGAATAGATGTCGGCGCGGTAGGTGACCTCGTCGTCGGAAAACCGTTCGGGCGCCATGTATTTCCAGGTGCCCACCGCGGTGCCGAGCTGGGTGAGCTTCTCGTCGGTGGACGCGCTGGCGATGCCGAAGTCCACCAGGTAGGCGAAGTCGTCGCGGGTGACCAGGATGTTCGGTGGCTTGACGTCGCGGTGCATCACCCCGGCGGCGTGGGCGGCGTCGAGCGCCGAGGCGATCTGGGTGATGATGGCCACGGCCCGTGGCGGGCTCAGCGGGCCGAACCGCTTGAGCAACGTGTCCAGGTCGGTGCCCTCGATGAGGCGCATCTCCAAAAACAGTTGCCCGTCGATTTCGCCGTAGTCGTGGATGGGCACCACGTGGGGTTCCTGCAAGCGGCCCGTGATGCGCGCCTCGCGCCGCATCCGCTCGCGAAACACCGGATCGCTGCTGACCGATTCCGACATCAGCTTGAGTGCCACGGTCCAGCCCTTGCCGGTATGTTCGGCCTCGTAGACCTCGCCCATCCCGCCGTGGCCGAGGGCCCGTTTGAGCTCATAGGGCCCGAACCTCGACCCCGAACGCGCGCCCGGCGCCCCGCTCATCGATCCTCCCAACAACCCAGACCCGCCGACGATATCAACACCCTGGCCCGACGATCGGTCCGGCGGATCTAGACCTCGGTCTTGTCGCCCGTGGCGATCTCGAACGTGAACTCGTGCTCGCCGATGCGGATGTGGTCGCCGTCGTGCAGCGGGGTCGCCCTGCGGATGCGCTCGTGCTGCACGTGCACGCCGTTCGACGAGCGCAGGTCGTTGATGACGAAGCTGCTGCCGGTGTCGACGATGACGGCGTGGTGGCGGCTGACTTTCGGTGTGCCCAGGACGATGTCGTTGTCGCTGAGGCGCCCGATGCGGGTCGCGGCCTCCTGCAGCGCGTAGCTCTCGCCGGACTTCTCGCGCAGGTACGCGACCGCGTCGCGCTCGGACACCATCGTGTACTGGTCCATGACCGTGAGCGTCACGGCGGCGGTGGTCACGGCGGTCTTCTTGACGTCCAACGGTTCCTGGCGCAGGATCCGGTCGTTGAGGTCGCGCAGGGTCGGGCCCGGGTCGATGCCGAGGTCTTCGGCGAGCGTTTCTTTCACGCGCCGGTAGGCGGCCAGCGCGTCGGATTGGCGGTCGGTGAGGTAGTAGGCCGTGATCAGCTGCGCCCACAGCGGCTCGCGGTAGGGATGCTCCGCGGTCAGCGCTTCGAGTTCGGTGATCACGGCAACGGCACGCCCGCAAGCGATTTCGGCTTCCGCCTTTGCCGTGTGCACGAGAATCTTCTCCTCGACCAGGGAGGTCGCGAAGGTGTCGACGAACTGAAAGTCGCGCAGGTCCTCGAGCACGGGCCCGCGCCATTCCGCCAGGGCCGCGGACAGGTGTTTACCGGCCTGCTCGAACCGGCCGGCGGCGGCCGCCTGCACGCCCGCGGTCTTCTCCGCGATGAATCGCCCTATGTCGCAAGCGTTGTCGGGGATGGTGAGGCGATAGCCCGGGGGCGCCGCCGCCAACACGAGTCGCGAGTCGACCCCGAAACCGGCGAGCAGCTTTCGCAGGTTGGACACGTAGGAGTGAATGCTGGCCCTCGCGCCCGACGGCGGCGAGTCGTCCCAGAGCGCCGTGGTGAGCCGGTCGACGCCGACCGGGCTGTTCCGATTCATCAGCAGCACGGCCAGCACGGCACGCTGCTTGGGGGTGCCCAGCGGCACCAAGTCGCCGTCGACGCTCATTTGCAGCGGTCCCAGCAGTCCGAACTCGAGCCGTTTGTCCATCGCGCTCAACAGCCTCCCCGTCTTCCGCGGCGTCGCGTGCCAATGAGGTGTCCTGTCATTGTGATACGAACCGGCAAAATTAGGTAAGAACCCGCGAAACTCGCCGCGTCGCGGAAGTATCCGCGCGAATCGGGTTAGGGCTCAGAGAATTCGGCGGGCGACTCAGAGCGTGACGACCATCAGTTCGTTGCTCGTCTCCCAGGACTGCACGAAGAGCTGCAGGGGAATCTGCTCGTCGCGGCCCTCGGAGATGCCGCTGTCGTTGAGGTGAACGATGCCGTGGGTGGCGTCGACGCCGGTCACCACCACCGCGTGGTCGGACACCGGATTGCCGTTCTTGTCCTTGTCCTCAACGGGCTGGCGCCAGATGAGTTCGCCGTTGAGGCTGACGATCACCTTGTGTCCGCCGCCCAGCGCCTGCTTCAGTCCCGCGATGCCGGGCCGGATGCCGTTCCTGGCGGTGTCGTCCCGGTCGATGACGACGGCGGCGACGTGGTACTGGGCGAGCAGCGTCGGCACGTCCGCCAGACTGGCGCCCTCGCCCGAGTTGGGGTTGTCCGGGTCCGCCGGCTTGGTGTAGATCGGGCCCGCGTGCGCGACGCTGGGGGTCGAGTGGGCCCTGGCGATGATGGCCTGCTCCGAGGGCGCGTCGCCGGTGAGCTGGCCGATGACGTCGGCGCTGGCCATGAGCACGCAGTCGTCGTAGCGCTGCTCGTGCCAGTACTCGGCGGCGGCGACCGGATCGCCGTACAGGACCTCCGACGCCGCGTTGGCCGGGGCGGCCGCGCCGAGCGCGACGGCACCGGCGACCACTGCGAAGATGACGGTCCTGACGGCGGCGGCGATCGTGCTGGCCTTCATGGCATTTCCCTTCCCTGTGCGCTCGCTTGCGGGCGTTGAGTAAAGGCTCCGATGGCGGCCTTGTCGGGATCTCCACGAATTCTTGGAGGCGACCCGCTCGGCCGCGGTCTACGGCGGCGGACGGGGGACCCCGGTTGACCGGAATCCCCCGTCGCGGTGGGTGGTTGGCTGTGACCGCTAGGCGGTCTGGCCGGCGAATTGCGGGCAGTAGAACTTGGTGGCCGCGGCCACGAAGAAGCCGGCGTCCCGGGGCGACAACCTGGCCTGGCTCATCAGCATGAGCGTGACGGCGGCCTTGCTCTTGCCGGCGGCCAACTCGGCGCACACCTGGTGGCCGGCCCGGATCGCGTCCTGGTCGGTGGCGAAGGAGGTGGCATGGACCGTCGCCGCGGCGGCGCCGGCGGTGGCGACGGCGAGCCCGACGGCGGCGGTGCCCAGGGCGGTGGAAAGAGCAGTGGTGATGCGGGGTGCGAACATGGTCGTGGTCCTTTGCTGCTCGGTTCGGCGTTGAACGCGTTCAGCTTTCGGCCGTGTCCTTGCGGGATCCTTGACGAATCCTTGGTTACTGAGCCCGGGTCATCTCGTAATAGGCGCCCTGCCGGGCGAGCAGCTCGGCGTGGCCGCCCTGTTCGACGATGTGGCCGGCCTGCACGACCAGGATGCGGTCGGCATTGCGGATCGTCGAAAGGCGATGCGCGATAATGAAACTCGTGCGGTCGCGGCGAAGTTCCCGCATGGCGCGCTGCACGAGGGCCTCGGTGCGGGTGTCGACCGAACTGGTGGCTTCGTCCAGGATGAGCAGCTGCGGGCGGGCCAGGAATGCCCGGGCGATGGTGATGAGTTGCTTCTCGCCCGCGCTGATGGCGGCGCCGTCCCCGCTGACGCGGGTCTGGTACCCGGCCGGCAGCGTGTGCACGAAGCGGTCGACATAGGCCGCCCTGGCGGCCGCGACCACCTCGTCCTCGCCGGCCTCCGGCCGCCCGTAGGCGATGTTCTCGGCGATCGTCCCGTCGAACAGCCAGGTGTCCTGCAGCACCATGCCGATGCGCGAGCGCAGCGACTGCCTGCTCACGGTGGTGATGTCGACCCCGTCGATCAGGATCCGGCCGGAATCGACGTCGTAGAACCGCATCAGCAGGTTCACCATCGTCGTCTTGCCCGCGCCGGTCGGGCCGACGATCGCCACGGTGCTGCCGGGTTCGGCCACCAGGGACAGGTCGTGGATCACCGGCGTGCCCGGCCGGTACGCGAAGTTCACGTGCTGGAACTCGACGCGGCCGCCGGCCGGCGCCGCCAGGGCGCGCTCGGGCGCGGGCGGCTCCTCGGGCTCGTCGAGCAGGTCGAACACCCGCTCGGCACTGGCCACCCCGGATTGCAGGGTGTTGTACATCCCGGCCACCTGGCTGATCGGCGCGTTGAACTGCCGGACGTATTGGATGAACGCCTGGATGCTGCCCAGGGTGATCTGCCCGGTGGCCACCTGCAGGCCCCCGACGACGGCGACCGCGACGTAGCCGATGTTGCCGACGAACGCCGTCGCCGGGGCCACCAGGCCGGAGAAGAACTGGGCGCCGAAACTGGCCTGGTAGACGTCGTCGTTGTAGCGGCGGAACTGCTCGCGCGCCGCGGCCGCGTGCCCGAACGTCCTGACCACCGTGAACCCGCTGTAGGTCTCCTCGATGTGAGCGCCCAGGCGCCCAGTGCTCGTCCACTGGGCCACGAACAGGCGCTGCGAGCGCCGCGCGATCGCGCGGGTCGCCAGCAGCGAGACCGGCACCGCCGCCAGGGTGATCAGGGCCAGCAGCGGCGAGATGGACACCATCATCGCCAGCACGGCCACCACCGTCAGCATCGCCGTCACCAGCTGGCTGATCGTCATCGACAGCGACGATTGGACGTTGTCGATGTCGTTGGTGACCCGGCTCAGCAGCTCGCCGCGCTGGCGCCCGTCGAAGTAGGACAACGGCAGCCGGTGAATTTTGTCCTCGACGTCGCGACGCAGCGCGACCATGGTGCGCTGCACGGCGAGGTTGAGCAGGCGAGCCTGCGCCCAGATCAGCAGCGCGGCAACGACATACAGGGCGAGCGCCAACAACAGCGTCCGGCCCACGGCGCCGAAGTCCACGCCGCGGCCGGGCACCACCTTCATCCCGGACAGCAGGTCGGCGAAGGTGTTGTCGCCGCGGGCGCGGGCCGCGGCGACGGCCTGCGCCTTGGTGATGCCGGCGGGGAGCCGCCGCCCGATGACGCCGTTGAAGAGCAGGTCGGTGGCGTGGCCGAGGATGCGCGGAACGACGACCCCGATCACCGTCCCGGTGACGCCCAGCGCGATCACCGCGATGCTCAATCCTCGTTGCGGCGCAAGGCGTTTCACCAGACGGATCGCCGAACCCCAGAAGTCGCGGGATCGTCCCGTCGGGGCCGGGGCCCTCATTGCCCACCGACCGCGGCGCGCACCGACTGCGAGTCGGCGAATTCGGCGTAGGTGGGGCAGTCGGCCAACAGCGATTCATGCGTGCCCGCGCCCACCAGTTTCCCGCCGTCGACGACGATCACCTGGTCGGCCTGCGCCGCGGTCGAAATGCGTTGCGTCACGACGATGATCGTGGCCGCGCCGGCCGCACGCGCGAGCGACGCACGCACCCGCGCGTCGGTGTGCACGTCGAGCGCGGCGAACGAGTCGTCGAACAGGTAGATCGCCGGCCGGCGGATGACCGCCCGCGCGATCGCCAGCCGCTGCCGTTGCCCACCCGAAAAGTTGATCCCGCCCTGGGCGACCCGCATGTTCAGCCCGCCATCTGCTGAGCCGTGGGCCCGCACGAACCCCTCGGCGTCGGCCACCCGCAAGGCTTCCCACATCTCGTCCTCGGTCACCACCTCCCCGGGGACCGCGCCGTAGCGCAGGTTTTCCGCGACGGTGCCGGTGAACAGGTAGCCGCGCTGGGGGACCAGCCCGATCGCCGACCACAGCCGCTCGGGGTCGTAATCGCGGACACCGACGCCGTCGACCAGGACGGCGCCGGCGGTCACGTCGTAGAGGCGGCAGATCAGCGACACCAGCGTTGACTTGCCCGACCCGGTGCTGCCGACGATCGCGGTGGTGGTGCCCGGCCGGGCGGTCAGTGAAATGTCTTGCAGCACTGGACGGTCGGCGCCGGGATAGCTGAAACTCGCGCCGTCCAGTCGCACGACGCCGGTGATCCCGCCCGGCGGGAACGTGGGGTTCGGCGGGCACTGCACCGCGGCGCGCGTCGAGAGCACCTCGGTGATCCGCTCGGCGCACACCGACGCGCGCGGCAGCACCACCAGCGTCATGGTCGCCATCAGCACCGCCATCAGGATCTGGGTGAAGTAGGCCAGAAAGGCGGTCAGCGAGCCGACCTGCATCTGGCCGCGGTCGATGCGCAGCCCGCCGAACCAGATCAGCGCCACGCTGGACACGTTGATGGTCAGCGTGGTCACCGGCAGCATCAGCGCCTGCAGATTGCCGGTCGTCAGCGCCGTGCCGGAGAGCGCGGCGTTGGCGCGCGCGAACCGGTCGCGCTCGAAGCCCTCACGCGCGAACGCCCGGACCACCCGCACGCCCGACAGCTGGTCGCGCAACACCCGGTTGATGCCGTCGATCATGCCCTGCATGCGGCGCAGCAGCGGCAGCATGCGCGCCATGATCAGGTAGTTGGCCACCGCCATGACCGGCACGCTGACCAGCAGGAGCCAGGTCAACGCGGCCTCCTGATGGATGGCCATGACGACGCCGCCGACGCACATGATCGGCGCGGTGATCAAGACGGTGCCCGCGATCTGCACCAGATATTGGATCTGCCGGACGTCGTTGGTGCTGCGCGTCAACAGCGTCGGCGCGCCGAAGCGGGCGGTCTCGCGCTCGGAGAAGGTGGTGACGTGGTCGAAGATCGCCCGGCGCAGGTCGCGGCCGAAGCCCATGCCGGTCCGCGAGCCGAAATACACGGCCCCGACCGCGCACAGCACCTGGAGCCCGGTGACGGCGAGCATCACCGCGCCGAGCCGGACGATGGTGGCCGCATCGCCCTTGGCCACGCCCTCGTCGATGATCGCGGCGTTGACCGTGGGCAGGTACAGCGACGCCAGGGTGCTGGTCACCTGCAGCACCAGCAGCACCGCAACCAGCCGGCGGTACGGCCGGATGTACTGGCGCAGCAGTGCCAGGAGCATGTCGTAACTGTCGCACACGGCGGGCGCCGCGGTTGGGACCACCGTGTTGAAATGCCTGCTCAGGCGCCGCATCCCCGGGTGACCCGCGGGCTGCCGCTACAGTGCATCGTGTGACCAGCAGAAGGCGAGGCGCACGGGCGCTGGCTCTGGCGGTGTCGGCTCTGATGATCCTGATCCTGGCCGGCTGCTCGGGTTCCGGCGACAACAAGCCCGGAGCGACGGCGTCGTCGACGCCCGGCGGCGGGGAGGGTCACCACGGGCCGATGTTTCCGCAATGCGGCGGCATCAGCGATCAGACGGTGTCGGACCTGACCAAGGTGACCGGGCTGGTGAACACCGCCCGAAACTCCGTCGGGTGCCAGTGGCTGGCGGGCGGCGGCATCCTCGGCCCGCACTTCTCCTTCTCCTGGTATCGCGGCAGCCCGATCGGACGCGAGCGCAAGACCGAGGAGCTGTCGCGCGCCAGCGTCGACGACATCAACATCAACGGCCACGGCGGCTTCATCGCCGTCGGCAACGAGCCCAACCTGGGCGACTCGCTGTGCGAAGTGGGCATCCAGTTCTCCGACGACTTCATCGAGTGGTCGGTCAGCTTCAGCCAGAAGCCGTTCCCCCCGCCCTGCGACATAGCCAAGGAACTGGCCCGTCAATCGATTGCGAACTCGAAATGAGCAGAAGAACCGTCCGGGCCGGCGTGGCCGTGCTGCTCGCCGCGGTGCTCGTGCTGACGGGCTGCTCGAGGTCCGTCGGGGGGACCGCCGTGAAGGCGGGCGGCAATGTGCCGCGCAACAACAACTCCCAGCAGCAGTACCCGAACCTGCTCAAGGAATGTGAGGTGTTGACCACCGACATCCTGGCCAAGACCGTGGGCGCCGATCCGCTGGACATCCAGAGCACGTTCGTCGGCGCCATCTGCCGGTGGCAGGCCGCCAACCCGGCCGGCCTGATCGACATCACGCGGTTCTGGTTCGAGCAGGGCAGCCTGGGCAACGAGCGCAAGGTCGCCGACTTCCTGAAGTACAAGGTGGAGAACCGCGCGATCGCGGGCATCGAGTCGATCGTGATGCGCCCGGACGACCCGAACGGCGCCTGCGGCGTGGCCAGCAACGCGGCGGGGGTGGTCGGCTGGTGGGTCAACCCACAGGCGCCCGGCATCGACGCCTGCGGGCAGGCCATCAAGCTCATGGAGCTGACGCTCGCTACCAACTCGTAGTCAGCGCGGGACTTCGAACCCCGTCAGCGCGGCGCGGCCCGGCTCCAAATCCCGCCACGCGCCGGGCACCGCCAGCACCGCGATCGCCGACGTCGGAAATTTCGTCGAAATGCGTTCCACCACAGCGTCGTCCGTGCCGTCTCCGTCGGCCAGGATAAGCGCCAGTTCCGACGTCGTCGGCTCGTGACCGACGACCAGTAGGGTGCCTACCTCGTCGGACGTCTCGTTGATCTCCTCGATCACCGTTCCCGGGGTGGCCCCGTACAGTCGCTCGCTGTAGCGCACCGGGGCGTCGAGACCGGTGTTGGCCAGGGTCTGCCGGGCACGCGTCGCGGTGGAGCACAACACCGCGTCGACGGGTGACACGTTGGCGCGCAGCCAATCCCCGGCCAGCCCGGCCTCCCGGACCCCGCGCGGCGCCAACGGCCGGTCATGGTCGGCGACACCCTCCGGGTAGTCGGATTTCGCGTGCCGCATCAGCAGCAGGGTGCGCTTACTTTGCATCTTGCTCACACCGGCAGCACGGTCCCGGTGGCCGGGCCCAGGATGATCTGCTGACCACCGGGGGGCACGTAGCCGCCGGTGGTCCCGTAAAGGCCGTAGAGCGGGCTGAGTGGGCCGTGGCCGGAGTAGATGTCGTTGATCCAGCCCGTGGACAGCGTGTAGACGGCCTCGGTGTTGCCGCCCGGCGAGAAGCTGGTGAACAGTTGTGCGACGAAGTCGATGACGGGCTTGTTGCCCAGCAGCGAGTCGACGTGCGATCCGTTGGCCAGCTCGACGCCGGTGAACTGCCCCGGGTACAGGCTGACCAGTTCATTCGTGGTGGCGCCGAAGGCGTTCCACGCCTGCGGCGGCGAGGCCACCACGTAGTCGGGGACGTTCAACGTCTTGAGGTTGGCGATCGCCGCCGCGAAGGCCGAGGAGTCGTTGGCGACCCCGTCGAACATGATCACACCGAGAAGATGGTTGTTGGCGGTGTTCGTCCCGAGGTCCGCGATGTAGTCGCCGGCGGCGAGCGTGGCCAGGCCGCCGCCGGCGGAATGCCCGCTGATCATGAAGCTTTGCGGCAGCGTGCCGTGGTAACCGGCCTGGCTGGCGCTGAGGTTCAGCGCGGTCTCGTTGCCCAGGAACAGCGAGCCCACCGCCTGCTGCATCTGCGTGCCGCCCAGCCAGGCGCCCATCGGCAACGGGATCGACGAGACGGTCGGGACGACCACGATGCTGTCGGTGCCGTACGCCAGGGCGGTGGCCAGAGCGCCGTACCAGCCGCCCGTTCCCAGGAAGCCGTGCTGGAGATAGATGACGCCTCGGGCGTTCACCGTGCCGTCCGCCTGCGTCGGGAAGTACCAGCGCGCCGGGGCGTCGTAGCCGTGGGGGCCGACCGGAATCTCCAGGTAGGACATCCCCTCCCGGACCCCGGTCACCGGCCCGGGGGCTCCCGTCCCCTGAAACACGCCGCCGCTCTGGTTCCCGAGCGTCCCGTTGAGAAAGCCGGTGATGAGCCTGCCGGCCAGACCGGGTCCGGTGGTGCCGGTGACGGCGGGGCCGACGGCACCCTGACCGAAGAGCGGTTGCCCGGTCAGATAGGTGAACGGGGAGAAGAAGCCCACGTCGAAGAACTGTTGCTCCACCCCCTTCACCAGCAGGGACAGGTTCGTGAGCTCGCCGGCGGCGTAGGTGGCGCCCGCGGCGCCGAGCGTCCCCACGAACCGGGCATGGAAGACCGTGGTCTGCGCGGTCAGCGCGTGAAACTGTTCGGCGAAGTCGCCGAAGACGGTCGCGACCGCCGCCGACACCTCGTCGCCGGCCGCCGCGGCAATCCTCGTCGTCGAGGGAGCCGCCGCGGCGGACGCCTGCTTGATCGCCTCCTCGATGCCGGTCAAGTCGGCCGACGCCGCGGCAAGAGCGTCGGGCGCCGCGGTCACATATATAGGCATGGGCGGCTCCCATCCTCGGCAGAACGCAAGACAGTTGAGAAATGCTAAACGAGGTCACTCGCCGCGCGGTTCGTAATGCGAGATTCGGTTGCACGGACCTGCCGATCCACGTCCCGCGTCTTGTCGGTGTGCGGACCTAGACTTCGCGGTGCCCTGACAGCCACGAATCCGAAAGGGGGCCGCCGGGATGCGTTTCCTGCACACCGCCGACTGGCAGCTGGGCATGACGCGGCACTTCCTCGCCGGCGACGCCCAGCCGCGGTATTCGGCCGCCCGCCGGGACGCGGTGGCCGGCCTGGGCGCACTGGCCGCGGAGGTGGGCGCCGAGTTCGTCGTCGTCGCCGGCGACGTCTTCGAACACAACCAGTTGGCGCCGCAGGTGATCGGGCAGTCGCTGGAAGCCATGCGCGCCATCGGCATTCCCGTGTACCTGCTGCCGGGCAACCACGACCCGCTCGACGCGTCGTCGGTGTACACCGGCGCGCTGTTCACCGCCGAACGCCCGGACAACGTCACCGTCCTCGACCGCCCCGGCGTCCACGAGGTCAGGCCCGGGCTGCAGATCGTCGCCGCGCCGTGGCGGTCCAAGGCCCCGACCACCGACCTGGTGGCCGAGGTCCTGGAAACCCTGCCGGCCGAACCCGTCACCCGCATCCTCGTCGCCCATGGCGGTGTCGACGTCCTGGATCCCGACCGCGACAAGCCCTCGCTGATCCGGCTGGCCAAGCTCGAGGACGCCGTCGACCGCGGCCTGCTGCACTATGTGGCGCTGGGGGACAAGCATTCGCTCACCCGGGTCGGCGACAGCGGGCGCATCTGGTACTCCGGCTCACCGGAGGTCACCAACTTCGACGACGTCGAGTCGAACCCGGGTCACGTGCTCGTCGTCGACGTCGACGAAGACGACGGCGCCGTCGCGGTCGAATCCCGGCACGTCGGGCGCTGGCGCTTCGTCACCCTGCGCCGCCAGGTCGACACCGGCCGCGACATCGCCGATCTCGATCTGAACCTGGACCTGATGACGGAGAAGGAGCGCACCGTGGTGCGGCTGGCGCTGGCGGGTTCGCTGACGGTCACCGACCGCGCCGCGCTGGACGCGTGCCTGGACCGCTACGCCCGGCTGTTCGCCTGGCTGGGCGTGTGGGAACGGCACACCGAGCTCGTCGTCATGCCCGCCGACGGCGAGTTCACCGACCTGGGCATCGGCGGGTTCGCCGCCGCGGCCGTCGACGAGCTGGTGGCCACCGCGCGGGAGGGTGACGCCGAGTCCGCCGCCGACGCGCAGGCCGCGCTGGCGCTGCTGCTCCGGCTGGCCGATCGGGGCGCCGCGTGAAGCTGCACCGCCTAGTCCTGACGAACTACCGGGGCATCGCGCACCGCGAGATCGAGTTCCCCGACCACGGTGTCGTGGTGGTCAGCGGCGCCAACGAGATCGGCAAGTCGTCGATGATCGAGGCGCTCGACCTGCTCCTGGAATCGCGGGACCGCTCCACCAAGAAAGAGGTCAAGCAGGTCAAGCCGACCCACAGCGACGTCGGCTCCGAGGTCAGCGCCGAAATTAGTTGCGGCCCATACCGTTTCGTCTACCGCAAGCGGTTTCACAAGAAGTGCGAGACCGAGCTGACGGTGCTGACGCCGCGCCGCGAGCAGCTGACCGGCGACGAGGCGCACGAACGGGTCCGCGCGATGCTGGCCGAGACGGTGGACAACGACCTCTGGCACGCGCAGCGGGTGCTGCAGGCCGGCTCGACCGCCGCGGTGGACCTGTCCGGCTGCGACGCGCTGTCGCGGGCGCTCGACGTGGCGGCCTCGAACTCCCAGACTGCGGCGGCGCTACAGGGCACGGAGCCACTGCTGATCGAGCGGATCGACGCCGAGTACGGCCGCTACTTCACCCCGACCGGGCGTCCCACCGGCGAGTGGTCCGCCGCCATCTCCCGGCTGGCCGACGCGGAAGCCGCAGTGGCGGAATGCGTTTCGGCGGTGGCCGAGGTCGACGACCGGGTGCGCCGCCACGCCGAGCTGACCGAGCAGGTCGCCGCCTTGTCACAACAACGGGCCGCCGCCGCCCCGCGGCTCGTCGCCGCGCGGACCGCCGCTGAGCGGATCGCCGAACTCACCAACCAAGCGCACGAAGCCAAGCTGGTCGCCGACGCCGCCGCCGCGACGGGTGCCGCGGCGGCCGCCGCCCACGACGCTCGAGTGCGCCTGCTCACCGAAATCGAAAGCCGCACCGCGACCGTCGCCGCCGCGGCGGCCGGCGCAGCGGGCCGCCGACG